>CAZIQY010000044.1:0-21749 GCA_964541605.1 uncultured Syntrophaceae bacterium
TGGCTCACTTTCTAACGACCATTTTTGGCTCAATTTATCACGACCGGAAACAGCTCTTCAATCAAATAAAGAAGGGTGGACGATTTCTCCACCCTTCTTTGAATCATCATTGATATTTTAATATATCAGTTTGTATAAAGTAACAATGGCGGGAACCGTAACAAGAGAGACAACCGACATCAATTTGATTAGAATATTCATGGATGGACCGGAAGTATCTTTGAAAGGATCGCCAATGGTATCGCCAACAACGGCCGCCTTATGGGAATCGGATCCCTTGCCTCCCAGATTTCCTTTTTCAATGTGCTTCTTGGCGTTATCCCAGGCGCCTCCTGCATTGGCCATGAAAACACCAAGGATAACACCGGTCAATGTTGCCCCTGCCAGGAAACCGCCGAGAGCGTGGGGTCCGATGAATACGCCCAACAGTACGGGTGTGACCACCGCCGCGATACCAGGCACAACCATTCTTTTTAGCGCCGCTGTTGTGGCGATATCGATGCACCGGTTCGTATCCGGCAGCGCAGTTCCCTCCATGATGCCGGGTATTTCCCTGAACTGACGTCTGATTTCATTAACCATATCGAAGGCCGCATCACCCACGGCGGTCATGGTCATTGCCGCCAATAGACAGGGCAACAGGCCGCCGAGAAAAACGCCGGTAATGACATGCGCCTCTGTCAGATCAAGAGTGAAATTTTCAAATCCCGGAAATGTTCTTATGGTAGACGTATAGGCGGCAAACATGGCCAATGCCGTCAGAGCTGCCGAGCCAATGGCAAAGCCTTTGCCGATGGCCGCTGTCGTATTGCCCACAGCGTCGAGTCCGTCGGTGATTTCTCGTGTCTGAGGCGGCATATGCGCCATTTCGGCGATACCGCCGGCATTGTCGGCAATGGGACCATAACTGTCCACGGACATGGTCATCGCCACCGTGCCGAGCATTCCGACGCCCGCAATCGCAATCCCGTACAATCCGGCACAGGTGTAAGCGAGCCAGATAGCCATACCGATGAAGAAAACCGGTAATGTTACGCTTTCAAGGCCGACAGCTAAACCTGTGATGACGTTCGTTGCCGGACCCGTCTGGGATGCCTTGGCGATTCTTATCACAGGGCCTCTTGCCGTGTAGTATTCCGTAATCGCTCCGATCAGCATTCCAGTCACAATACCCAGAATAACAGCCCAGAAAACCCCGAGCTTGCTGATCATTCCGATGCTTTTTAGATATTCATCCGATATTCCTGCCGTTGCGTATTTTACAATAAAAAATGAAAAAACGATAAAGAGTATCCCTGCAATATACAGAGAATTGCTTAACGCCGCTTGCGGCCTCATGTCTTTGAGAAAATTGAACAAACCAATGCCGATCACGGAAGCGACCAGTCCTGCCATGATAAAAAGCATCGGCAGGGCCATCCAGACCATTTTGTATTCTCCCATCGTTGCCGCGATGGCAATGGCGGCAACGACGGAGCCACAATAGGATTCATAGAGGTCCGCGCCCATACCGGCGATGTCTCCCACGTTGTCTCCTACGTTATCCGCAATGACACCGGGATTTCTCGGATCGTCTTCAGGAATTCCCGCTTCGAGCTTTCCAACCAGGTCGGATCCCACGTCCGCCGACTTTGTATAAATGCCGCCGCCGACACGCGCAAAAAGAGCGATCGAGGAGGCGCCCATGGCAAAACCGTTGATAACGACAGGATCTTTTCCTGCAAAAAAGTAGAAAAAAATGCCGAGTCCTATCAAGCCGAGACTTGCGACGGATAATCCCATAACGGAGCCGCCGAAAAAGGCTACTGTCAGGGCTCTGCCCTGACCGAATTCCGCGGCGGCCTGGGCCGTCCTCGCGTTGGACAGGGTAGCCGCCTGCATACCGAAAACCCCGGCCAGCAGAGAACCGATAGCGCCGGACACGAAGGCGACAGAAGACATCTTGGAGTCAAGGGAGAAATACAATAAGAGAAAAACAACGACAATGAAAATCGCAATAATCTGATATTCCCTTTTCAGAAAGACCATCGCGCCATCATGAACCGTATTCATGATCTTAATCATGACATCATTTCCAGGAGAAAATGAAATGACATACCTGTAAATGACAAACGCAAGTAGTAGTCCAAGAATTCCAAGTGATACCGAGTAGTTTGCAAAACAATCCATAGCCTCCTTTATACCTCCTCAGTGGATTTTTCATCCGTTCTGCTGTTGAACCGGTTCATGGCGGTCTGAACGCCTGATGTTATCATCTCTGTCACCGCATCGCTTCCCGTCGTGATGATATGAGACAGTTCCTTCATCTCATCTTCCGTAAAGGGTTGCAAAACGTAATCCTCCGTCATTGATTTCATCACTGGTTTTCCTATACCCAATCTTAACCTGATAAATTCCGGATCACCCACATGGTCGATAATGGACATCAATCCCTTGTGTCCGGCGTGACCTCCCCCTGTCTTGATCCGGATGGATGAAAACGGCAGATCGAGATCGTCGTGAATGACAATCATGTCTTTGGGATCTGTTTTATAGTAATCGACAAGTTTTCTAACAGCGATGCCGCTCAGGTTCATATAGGTCTGCGGTTTTGCGAGGAAAACGGGGATGCCGTCTATCCTGCCTTTTCCAAAACAGCAATCGAAACCTTTCTGATTCAAAGAAATCTGGTGATTGCAAGCCAGCTGATCAATGACCAGAAATCCCATATTGTGCCGGCTGAATTGATATCTTACGCCTGGATTGCCAAGCCCGATGATCAGCTTCAATGAAGATATTTCGCTCCTTATTTTTCAGGGGACGTCATTCCTCTTTGGCTTCTTTTTCAACTCTCGCAGGCTCCGCCGCAGTTTCTTCTGTTGTCTCGACTTCTTCTATGGCGACTCTTGTGGTGCTTACCGTCGCAATCGCGGCATCTTCAGGATCGAGAATGGTAATATCCTCGGCTATCTTGATATCCTGCACCCTGACGGCGTCACCGATATCGAGGCCTGAAACATCAACCTCAATAAAGTCAGGCAGTTTCCCCGGCAGACAGGAGACTTTCACGTCTCTCTTCAGATGATGCAATTCACCGCCATTGTCGAGTCCTACCGGTTCTCCGATAAAGTGAATAGGAATGTCGAAGGTTATCTTCTGATCCATTCTTATTTCATAGAAATCGGCATGCATTAGCCGTTTCGTCAGGGGGTCGGTCTGTATTTCCTTGATCATGGAGAGTTTTTCAGTAATATTCTCATCGCCGATGATAAGTTTTATGAATACATTTTCCTCTTTATCCTTCAACAGCTTCATCAACGCTTTGGCATTTACCGCCAGTTGTGTCGATTCAGCTTTGGGGCCATAAAAAACCGCCGGTATGAAACCCTCCATTCTCAATCTTCTGGCAGGCCCTTTACCGGACTGATTGCGAACAAGGACTTTTAAATCATTTACTTCCATTCATTCCTCCTAAATAAAAAGCGAACTTACTGATTCATTATAATAAATACGTCGAACGGCTTTGCTGAGAAGACCCGCTACAGAAAGAACCATGATGCGCTCGCAGATCTTTGCCTTTTCGCTCAACGGGATCGTATCCGTTACAATAATCTCTTTCAAGTTGGAATTATCTATTCTGTCTATGGCGGGTCCTGAAAGAACGGGGTGCGTGCAGCAGACGGAAACCTCCACAGCGCCTGCTTCCTCGAGCGCTTTTGCCGCCTCTGTCACTGTTCCCGCCGTATCAATCATATCGTCAAAAATAATGACTCTGGCTCCTTCTACATTTCCAATGATATTCATGACCTGCGCTTCATTCGGTCCTTCTCTCCTTTTGTCGATAATGGCAAGGGAAACACCCAGCCTTTTTGCAAAGGCCCTTGCCCTCTCAACGCCGCCGGTATCCGGAGAAACGATCATGACGTTTCCCTGGTATTTTTCCTTGATGTAGTCCAAAAGAACCGGGGTCGCAAAAAGGTTGTCCACGGGAATATTAAAAAATCCCTGAATCTGACCTGCGTGCAGGTCGAGAGAGAGAACGCGGTTGGCCCCGGCCGTCGTGATGAGATCGGCAATAAGTTTCGCGGAGATGGGCGCTCTCGGAGCCACTTTTCTATCCTGTCTCGCATAGCCGTAATATGGGATGACAGCGGTAATACGATCCGCAGACGCCCTCTTCATGGCGTCGATCATAATGAGAAGTTCCATGCAGGTCATATTGACGGGTGTGCATGTCGATTGAATGATGAAGACATCCATTCCCCTGACGTTTTCATTGATTTCAACACGTGTCTCCCCGTCACTGAAGGTGGTTACGTTGGCCTTTCCAAGGGATACCCCCAGGTTTTCGCAAATCTTCCCGGCCAGACTTAAGTTGGCGTTTCCTGAAAACACTCTGATTCTATCGAGCATGGATATCCTCTTCAAGTAAGGTTTAAATGATCATGATGGCTGGGGCGGGAGGATTCGAACCTCCGTATGCAGGATCCAAATTCCTGAGTCTTACCGCTTGACGACGCCCCATCCCGATCCCCCAAAAAAATGATTTAATAAAAGCTTAAATTGAATGCGCCTTGAATACGGACCATGCGCCTGCCCCTGATTTTTTTAGAGCTTCCTCTGCTTTTGACGCATGCTCTTCCTCTGTAAAGATTCCAAAAACTGTCGGCCCGCTGCCTGACATCAGGGCGCCGTGAGCGCCTTCTTGCAGGAGCAGATCCTTCAAATGTTGCAAGGAAGGATGAAGATGGACAGTTACCTTTTCAAGGTCATTGTAAAGCCCTTTTACTATATCTTCCGCAGTACAAAGACTAAGTTTTCTATACTTTAATGCTCTTTTTGTCAATCTGAAATTGAGATTTTCATAAACCATTTTTGTGGATATTTCAAAGGAAGGGTTAATGAGGACAAACCACAACCGGGGGATGTTTTCGATCGGATTAAGTTGATCTCCGATTCCGGTTGCCCAGGCGGTCTTTCCACAAATAAAAAAAGGGACGTCCGCCCCAAGTGTGGATCCCATTTTCATGAGGGTCTCGGTTTTGCAATGAAGCTCCAGAAGTTCATTCAAGGTGATCAGCGTCGTGGCGGCATTGGAACTGCCACCCCCGAGGCCTGCCGCCACCGGTATTTGTTTTTTGATGGTGATATGGATTCCTCCCGAATGCGATGTCCCTGAGAGGAGGGTTTGTGCCGCCCTGTATACGATATTGTCCTCATTTTCCGGTAGCGCACTGTCGGGGCAGCTAATGGCGATGCCGCGCTCAATGGGCGTGAAGATCATCTTGTCGTAAAGACTGATTCTTTGCATCAGTGTTAAGATGTCGTGGTAGCCGTCTTCTCTCTTTCTCAGTACCCGCAGGTGGAGATTGACCTTTGCCGGCGACAGCTTTCTGGTCATCCCCTGTCCTTTTCTTTCACATATCTCATCCTTAATTCAAACAGCATGCCGTCTATAAGGTTCTTTTCACCTTCATCGAGATTCCCCGCCGTTTTATCCTTCAGCATGGACAATATATCAATAGTTTGTTTTGCCGCGGGAAGATTCCGTTCCGCCTTCTTCGACACCGGGTCGGGAAAATCGCCAAAGTGGTACATGGCGCTTGTGCTCAGGGAAAGGACAAAGCTGGCGAAATTAACCTCCAGATAATGATCCTCAGGCTGCTCTTTCTTTTCATTATCGCTTCCGGCTTCCGGGGCGCTTTCTGTTTTTTGATCAGGGATTGCTTCTTCTTTATTCAATTCTTCCTGACGTACATCTCCGGATTCATCAAACAGACGCTTGTCTTTGATTACAAATCCCTTTTCCTTTTTATCTTCTTCCATATGAGGCTCCTTATAAAACAAGCATTCTCTTATACCGGTCTCATGCTCTTGAGTCTTGCAATGCGCTCCTCGACGGGAGGATGTGTGCTGAAGAGATTCATGAGCGATTTCCCTGTCAGGGGATTGACAATAAACATATGGGCCGTTGATGGATTTGCGTCCATCGGCACTGCCTGGGATGCCCGGGACAACTTTTCCAATGCGCCCGCCAGACCGTATGGTTTCTTCGATACCTTCGCGCCGCCCTCGTCTGCAAGGTATTCCCGGGATCTGGAAATGGCCATCTGAATGATGGTTGCTGCGATCGGGGCAAGAATGGCCATGAAGATGAGGCCGACGATACCGCCCCCTTCATCATCATTGTCACGGCTCGCACCTCCGAAGATGGCGGCCCATTGCGCCATATTGGCCAGCATGACGATGGCGCCCGCCAGGGTTGCCGCAACGGATCCGATCAGCATATCTCTGTTTTTGATGTGCGTCAGTTCATGGGCAATGACCCCTTCAAGTTCATCTCTGTTTAAAATCCTTAAAATCCCTTCCGTCACGGCAACAACGGCATGGTGTTCATTCCGCCCCGTGGCGAACGCATTGGGCGTGTCTTCAGGGATGATATAGACCTTCGGCACGGGAAGGGATGCCTTCAAAGCCAGATTCTTTACCATGGCATACAGTTCGGGGGCCTGGCTTTCCGATACTTCCTGAGCCTTATACATCCGTAAAATAAGTTTGTCGGAGAACCAGTAGCTTCCAAAGTTCATTACCATGGCAAAAATGAAGGCGATAACAACACCCTGCTGCCCGCCGAAATATCCTCCGATGAGCATCAAAAGGCCCGTCAGGGCGCCCAATAATAATCCTGTCTTAACAATATTCATTCAAAACCTCCTTTTATCTGCTGAGACGCTTGAAAACCTGCAAACAGTCTCATGTTATTTCTTCTTGAATACCATTTCTCCGGAATCTGTCGAGTCAACCAGGATATGGTCGCCTTCGGCAAATGTCCCCTCCAGAATCTTCATGGCAAGGTTGTCGAGAATCAGTTTCTGGAGGGCTCTTTTCAGCGGCCTTGCACCGTAAACCGGACTGTAGCCGGCATGCGCTATATAATTTTTTGCCTCTTCTGTCAATTCAAGGGAGAGTTTCCTTTCCTTGAGTCGCTTTTCGATGAGGCCGATCTGGATACCTATAATCCTGTCAATGTCGCTCATGCCCAGGGAACGGAAGGTGATGATATCATCGATCCGGTTCAGAAATTCAGGCCTGAAGGCGGCTTTCAGAGCCTCCATCGTCCTCTCCCGCTTTTCCTCATCGCTGATGGAGGGTTCCTGGATCCAATGTCCTCCAATGTTCGATGTCATAATCACGATGGTATTTTTGTAGTCAACGGTTCTTCCATGGCCGTCGGTCAGCCGCCCGTCGTCAAGAATCTGGAGCAGTATGTTGAATACATCCGGATGCGCCTTCTCGATCTCATCAAAAAGGAGAACCGAATAGGGCCGTCTCCGGACGGCTTCCGTCAGGTACCCACCCTCGTCATAGCCTACATAGCCGGGAGGCGCGCCGATCAGCCTGGCAACAGAGTGCTTTTCCATATACTCGGACATGTCAATCCTTATCATTGCCTGTTCATTGTCGAACATGAATTCAGCCAACGCCCTTGCAAGTTCCGTTTTTCCGACGCCTGTCGGACCGAGAAAAATGAAAGACCCAATCGGCCGATTCGGGTACTGCAATCCTGATCTGGCTCTTCTCAAGGCGCTGGATACGGCGGCAATGCCTTCGTCCTGACCGACAACACGCTTCTTGAGGCGTTCTTCCATATGGATCAGCTTTTGTACGTCGCTTTCCAGCATGCGCGACACGGGAATGCCGGTCCAGTTTGCAACCACCTCGGCAACGTCTTCCTCATCCACCTCTTCTTTCAACATCTTCTCATCTTTCTGAAGGCGAGAAAGGTTCTTGTGTTCCTCTTCCAGTTCCCTGTTCAATTCAACGAGTCTTCCATAACGTATTTCCGCCGCCCGGGCGAGGTTTCCCTCTCTCTGGGCACTCAGTTCTTCCGTTTTGTACTCCTCGATCCTGCCCTTTATCGTCTGAATTTTCCTGATCGCCTCTTTTTCGCTCATCCAGTGCAGCTTCATCTTTTCCCTGGATTCCTTCAGGTCTGCTAATTCCCTGTCAATCTTGTCGCGCCTTTCCCGGGTTGTCTTGTCCATTTCGTTTTTCAGGGACTGCCGTTCGATTTCCAGTTGAATCACTTTTCTCTCTATGGCATCGATTTCCGCCGGCATGCTGTCGAGTTCAATACGCAGACGTGAAGCGGCCTCATCTATCAGATCAACGGCCTTGTCCGGCAGAAACCGGTCACTGATGTAACGGTTTGAAAGGGTTGCGGCGGCGATGATGGCTGTATCCTTGATTCTGACTCCGTGGTGAACCTCATAACGCTCTTTCAGGCCCCTTAGAATGGCAATGGTATCTTCAACGGATGGTTCTCTCACGATGATCGGCTGAAAGCGACGCTCCAGAGCGGGATCTTTTTCAATGTGTTTGCGATATTCATTCAAGGTTGTAGCCCCCACGCATCGCAATTCACCACGGGCAAGGGCGGGCTTCAGCATGTTGGATGCGTCAACGGCGCCTTCAGCGGCCCCGGCCCCGACAACCGTATGAATTTCATCGATAAAAAGGATAATTTCCCCCTGGGCGCCCGTCACTTCTTTCAATACGGCCTTCAGTCTTTCTTCAAATTCTCCGCGGTATTTTGCTCCTGCCACCAGTGATCCGATGTCGAGCCCGATAATTCTTTTGTCCTTCAAACTGTCCGGGACGTCCCCGTTCACGATGCGCTGGGACAAACCTTCCACGATGGCCGTCTTGCCGACGCCCGGTTCCCCGATGAGAACGGGGTTGTTCTTTGTCCTTCGGGAGAGGACCTGCATGATCCTCCTGATTTCATTATCCCTTCCGATGACGGGGTCGAAAGCACCCTTCCTGGCCAGTTCATTGAAATCCCGTGCGTAACGTTTCAGGGCCTGGTACTTCTCTTCCGGATTCGGATCCGTAACCCTCTGGCTTCCTCTGATTTCTACCAGAACCTTGAAAAGAGCATCTTTTGTGATGCCGCTTGTTCGAAGGATCTTCGAGGCATGTCCTTCTTTTTCTTCCGTAGCGGCAATCAAGATGTGTTCCGCGCTGACATATTCGTCCTTTAGCCTCGCCGCTTCAACCAGGGCTGCATCCAGCAGTTTGTTCAACCGGGGAGTCATGTACGTCTGACCTGTTCCCGCACCTTCGACCCTGGGCTGTTTTTTCAGCGTCTTCGCTATTTCATTTTCAACAGTCCCCGGATCCGCCCCCAGTTTTTTCAGGATTTCGGTGGTGATGCCTTCCGGCTGTTTCAACAGCGACGCGAGCAGATGCTCCACGTCGATGGCCTGATGCCCGTATTTGCTTGCCAGGGATTGGGCCTCCTGCAAGGCCTCCTGAACTTTTAATGTAAATTTGTCAAATCTCATGTTCCTTCCGCCTCATGTCATTAATCAACCGGTTTTTCAATGCGCACGAATATTTTTCCGTTCTTGAATACCGTGACATTTCCCGTGGATTCGGATAAAACGATAGCAACGGCGTGGGTGATGGCGGTAATCCCGGCGGAAGCAATATGTCTGCTTCCAAGTCCCTGCGGAAAATCTTTGCTCTCCAAAGAGGCGCTGAGATATCTCCCCGCCGTAATGACAACCCCGTTATCTTTGATGACAAATGCTCCGTCGATGGCCGAGAATTCCTTGATGGTCTCCATCAGTTCCGGGTTCAGGATATTGCGGTCCTCCTCGCGATATCCCATGAACGGATTGATGACCATCTGCCTTGAGAGCTGAAGAACCCTTTCATGATCCCCCAATATGAAAATGGTCCCAACCTTCCGGCCTTCTCTTCCCTGGGCCGCCAGTTCCAGAACGATATTGAGGACCGCGCCGAACACTTCAGGATATACGCCATCAGTGATATCCGTAATATTTTCAAGGGTTAGTATCTCGAATTCTTTTCCGACGTCGATCACGAACATGCTGTCCACATATCCGAACTTGGGCACACCGCTAAGGCAGACAAGCTTGTCTCCCTTCTTGAAAAGCCCCGTTGCAATACCCTTCGTGATGGCGATTTTTATCTGGCCGACTCTTGTCAGGTGGACATTGGGGACATTGAGAATGACCCCCCACTCCCTGAATCTTTCCTGTATCTCCCCATCGCCTTTTGTGACGAGAATCACGTCATAGCAGGGTTTTTCATCCTGAGAAACGGGCAGTTCGGAGGCCATATCCGCATACAGAAGGATCGCCCTTGCCTTGATCTCGTTGGCAATTTTACACGCCGATTCCAGAATGATTCTGTTCATCTTACCCATGCGGACATCTCCCGGTTATTTGTTTGTTTTGTCTGTAAAATAACCACGTATTGCAAGAATGTCAAGACAATCGGGAGCATACGATATTACCGGAACAAAATACTTGACTGTCAGAAAATTATCATAAAGAATATAACGATTTAAAAACTTGGAAGATGGAGGCGTTTCCATTGGAACTGCCGGCAGTTACAACCACCCTCGACATCTATATATCCGAAATCAATCGTTTCCCTATCCTGAGCGCTGAGGAAGAATTCAGATTGGCGGTCCGGTTGAAAAAATTCGATGATATTGCAGCGGCAGAGAAACTGATCGTATCGAATCTGAGATTTGTCGTCAAGATCGCCCACGAATACAGAAATTACGGCCTCAAACTGGCCGATCTGATCCAGGAGGGCAACATTGGACTTATGCACGCAGTAAAAAAGTTTGATCCATATAAAGGATACAGACTCATATCTTATGCCGTCTGGTGGATCAGGGCATATATCCAGAATTATATTATCAAGTCTTGGAGTCTCGTCAAAATCGGAACCACCCAGGCGCAAAGAAAACTGTTCTTCAAACTGAAGCAGGCAAAAAAAAGACTGGAAGGTTTATCACAGAAGAATCCTGAGTTCGGGGAGATTGCAGAATCCCTCGGCGTCAGGGAATCGGAAATTGAAGAAATGGATCTTCGCTTGAGTAACCGCGACCTTTCTCTGGATTCATATATCAATGAGGATGGCGAATCAACCCATATCGATTTTCTGACCTATGACGGGGAAAATCAGGAAATGGCTCTCATCAAGAAGGAGGAAATGGATCTCGTCAAGAGAAACATTGCCGGAGCTCTGGCCAATCTGAACGAAAAGGAAACCTATATCATCAAGAACCGCGTCATGACGGACAGTCCCAAGACGCTCCAGGAGATCGGGAATAAATACAATATCACAAGGGAACGGGCCAGACAGATCGAAAAGCAGGCACTGAAAAAGCTGAGACTGGCCATCCCGTATCTGGGACAGGAAAAAGCATTGTTAGAGGCCTGACAAAATCAAAAATCCCTGACAAGGCGAAAACCGATGTCAGAGCTTTGAATGACGGGGTAGTCCTGGCCGCGAAAAGCGGATGTCAGAGTGGCGGGATTGTTGGGCCATGATCCGCCCCGCATCACACGGTGTTGATGACCGGAAGATGGTTCCGCAGGGTCCTTTGCTGCACCCGTGGGAGAATCGTCCTGCCAGTCCATACACCATTCCCAAACATTGCCGTGCATATCGTAGAGCCCCCAGGGATTGGGCTTCTTTTGAGCGACAGGGTGCGTCCGGTTGGCTGAATTTATATGGTACCAGGCATAATCAGGAAGTTCTTCAACGTCATTGCCGAAAGAGAAATTCGTCGTGGTTCCCGCCCGACAGGCGTATTCCCATTCCGCCTCTGTGGGGAGGCGGTACTTGTTTGTACCCTCTTTTTGATTGAGTTTTCTGATGAAACCCTGAGCCATAATCCAGGAGATATTTTCCACGGGGCAATCATCCCCGCATTCTTTGAAGGATGAAGGGTTGTTTCCCATAACTTTCTTCCATTGTCCCTGAGTAACCTCAGTTGTCTGTATATAAAAGGGCTTGCTTATCGTTACCTGTCGCCGGGAAACGCTCTGCACGTCTCCCTTCATAAAAGTGCCGGGTACGATCAATATGAACTGCGCGCCCATGGCGGGACTGGCAAAGGTTTTATCCTTTGCCTCCAACCTGACGCCGACAACGGAGGCAAAGATCATCAGAACAGTAATGACAGAGAAAAACATTCTTCTTTTCATCTTCACCTCGCTTCGCAAAAGATTCTTTTCAAACAGCTTGATATTACGGGATCACACCGGTGAAATGTCGGCATCCCGGGCGAGGTTTTCAAACCGGGTGTATTTTTCCAGAAAGGCCAGCTTGACCATGCCTGTAGGCCCGTTTCTCTGCTTTCCGATAATGATTTCCGCCATGCCCTTTTCCGGGTTTTCTTCCGATTTATCGTAGACCTCATCCCTGTAGATGAACGCGATGACGTCCGCATCCTGTTCAATCGCTCCGGAATCGCGCAAATCCGCCATCTGCGGACGCTTGTTCTGTCTGTCTTCAACTTTCCGGTTCAACTGAGACAGGGCAACCACCGGAACGCTCAACTCTTTCGCAAGCGCCTTCAGGGAACGGCTGATATCCGATATTTCCTGCTCTCGCGAATCTTTGTAGCCGCTGCTTCTCATCAGTTGCAAATAATCGAGAATAATCAGGCCGAGGTTAACTTCAGCCTTCAACCTTCTTGCCTTCGCTTTCATTTCGAGAACAGTAATGGCCGGCGTATCGTCAATATAAATCGGCGCTTCGGAGAGCCTCGAAGCCGCGGCAATAAGCTTCGGCCAGTCCGTTTCTCCAAGAAATCCTCTCCTGATTCTTTGAGAATCAATCCTGGATTCCGCCGACAGAAGACGTATGGCCAATTGTTCCTTCGACATTTCCAGTGAAAAAACGGCAACAGGCACCGCTGCGTCAAGAGCTGCATACTGGGCAATATTAAGGGCAAAAGCCGTTTTCCCCATACTCGGTCTGCCTGCAATAATGATCAGGTCTGATTTTTGAAATCCGGACGTCATATCGTCGACCTTTTCATAACCCGTAGGAACGCCGGTGACAAGTTCCTTTCTTTCATAGAGTTTTTCAATAGTTCTGACGCTGTCTTTAATAATTTCCTTGAAGGGGGAAAATGCCGGTCTGATCTTGTTTTCAGATATGTCGAAGATTGCATGTTCCGCCTCGTCCAGAACGCTCTCAACGTCCTTGCTTGCATCGTAGCTTTTATTCAGAATGTCCGTGGCTGTGGCAATGAGACCGCGCAGGATGGATTTTTCCTTAACGATTTTCGAGTAATGGGCAATGTTGGCAGCCGATGGGACGTTGTCGACAAGGGAAGCCAGATAGCTCGTGCCTCCCGCCTGATCCAGATGCTTCCTGTCCCGCAGGATGCTGCTCAAGGTGATGAGATCGCTTGGTTCATTCCTGTCGGAGAGTTCCACGATGGCCGCAAAGATTTTACGATGGGCCTCGCTGTAAAAATCTCCGGCTTCGAGGATTTCCAGAACGGTGTTCAGCGCCTGGTTGTTCAGGAGAATGCCGCCCAGAACAGATTGTTCCGCTTCGATATTCTGCGGGGGGAGTCTGTGCAAGGATGTATCGATATCCTTCATCGTTTATTCTTCGCTCCCGGCAACGACAATGACCTTTGTTTCTGCATACATTCCGGGCTGCAGGCGGATTTTAACAGGGAACTCGCCGAGGGATTTGATCGGCTCTTCGAGAATGATCGTTTTTCGATCTATCTCTATGCCCTGATCCAGAAGGAACGTCTCAATGTCTTTCGTTGTGACGGATCCAAATAGCTTTTCCTGCTCGCCGACGCGACGCGAAATGGTGCAGGTCACATCCTTCATCTTTTCAAGCAAAAGTTCGGCCTTCTTTTTTTCTTTTTCCACCTTTTGCAGAATTTTTTTCTTCTCCTGCTCCAGAACCTTCATCGACTTGCTGCTTTCTTCAATAGCAAGTCCACGCGGAATCAGAAAGTTCCTTGCATAGCCGTCGGCCACTTTTAAAGTATCTCCCGCTTTTCCGAGAGATGCTACATTTTCCACTAATATCACTTTCATAAAGCTCTCCTTGAAATATGAATTCCAATCTGATTCTGACGAGCCCTCAATCAGCCGCCGGCTTGATGTATTTTCTGAAATCAACCCACAGGTCAAAAAGACCCGCGACAACGATCAGTATCGTGAAATACTGCTGAGCAAAAATCAAAAAGTAAAACATCATCCTCAGCAGTCTGGGGACTTGTTTCCTTTTGAAGAAAAAACCGACGATGGCAAGTCCCTGGAGCAGGTAGATGAACAGACATGCGATCAACAGGTTAAGGCCGGTAAATCTGATCCATTCGACGGGAATCAGAAGCATGCCTGCGCTTGCGATCAGAAGCCATACCATTTTTTCGGGAGACTTCCAGCAGGAAAGATCGCCAAAATCAGGATACCATAATGCATTCCTTCTAAAAATCTCCCTCCCGGACAGGATGTTTATCCATACCGCAAAAGTGGCGCTTATGAGAGCAATGGAGGGGAAGATATTCATAAAAAAATCGGCGATCTGTCCGGCATTTTCTCTGATCAGGTTGAGGGTCTCATCCGGAACTTCCAGCCTGGCATATAACTGGATATTATCCTGAATATTGCGGTCTATGTAGTTTCGAATCAGACTCCACGGGTTGATTCCCGAACCGGCGCTTTCATAGAGAATGAAGGAAGACCACAGAATCAGAAGCACGGCAACCGGGAATAAAATCGTTAATTCAATGGAATAACTCTTTTTCAAAACCTCTGAAAGGATGATTCCCAGGCACCCGGACACAAACAAAATGGGGAGATTCGCCATTAAATCGAAGGATTTCAGAACAACCGCAACCGCGACCAACGACACAATGAATACGGATGCCCCCTGTTTCCTTCCATTCTTTGAGTAATAGTACAAAATGGGCAAGGGGGACTGAATCAGAATGAAGGAACCGAAAAACGGAATAAACGCCACACTCAGAAAAGTAAGTGCCGATATAGCGACACCCATAAAGAAGTTCCTGACAACGTCGCCCCTTTCAGAAAACACTAAAACTCCGATACGACAAAAGGCAATAGCGCTATGGTTCTGGCTCTTTTGATGGCCACGGTAATTTCCCTCTGATGCTTCGCGCAGTTGCCCGTAATCCTTCTTGGCATGATCTTGCCTCTCTCGGTGACGTAATCTTTAAGAGTGTGAGGCTCTTTATATTCGATTTTCAGATCCGAGTCCGTACAGAATCGGCAAAATTTTCTTCTGTGAAAAAACTTCCTCTGCGGCCTGGAATCAGGTCTCGATGGTCTGGTATTTGGTCTTTGTGGTATCGCCATGGTTTATTCCTTTTCTTCCTTCGCTTCCTCTGCGCTTTCTTCATCAACCGGCAGGTTAGTTGCAGCTTCTGCGGCATTTTCCGCGTTGTCTGTTTCCGGCGCTGTGATTTTTGCCTCAGCCGGAATCTCCGCCTTTTTTTCCTTTTCCAATTCCAGCGGATCAACCTCACTCTGCCTCATAACCGTCAGAAATTTCAGGATCTTGTCGTCAATCTTAAAATTTCTTTCCAGTTCGGGAACAATGGCGCTTGTGCCTGCAAAATCGATCAGAACATAGATGCCTTTCGTCTGCTTTCTGATTTCGTAAGCCAGTTTTCGCATGCCCCATTTGTCGATTTTTACGATGATGCCTTTCGAATCTGTAATAATTGTTTTGTAACGTTCAATGATTTCGTTCAGGTTGTCTTCAGACAAATCGGCGTGGGCGATAAACAGAATTTCGTACCGTCTCAACGTGCTACCTCCTCTTGGCTCTAAAGTCCGAACAGTGCATTCGAACAAGGAGTCCTTTTAAATTTAAATGAAGTTGCCTTTTATAATATCCGTGGGAATAAATCAAGAGTTAAAAAGAGGAGGGGCTACTTTTTCAGAATGTGTATTTGCCGTACAACATGAAAAAATCTTCCCTCAAATCACTGGCAAAGAAAACAACTGCAACGTTGCGGCAAAGACTTTAAAAAGACCGCGGAAAGTGGATGTAAGGTATCTTTAGAAGTGAGGCAAAGTCAATATAATATTTGACATAGTATAAGGGAGGCCTTCCAATTTAACAGGATTCACTCGCCTTTGAATTCCGGTTTGCGCTTTTCGAGAAACGCCGCAATGCCTTCTTCGTAGTCACGACTGTCATAAACCTTTCGCCTCAGCGACTGTATTTTTTCGAATGCATATGGGGTGATGGGGTGAGATCCGGCAAGGATTCTGAACTGTTCTTTTATCACGGCAATCGAAAGTGCGGATTGGGAGGCAATTGTCTTCGCGAGATAAAGTGTAAATGTTTCGAGCGATTCGGTGGCAATAAGATGGTTCAATATGCCGACCTCTTTTGCACGTTCGGCGTCAATCGGCTGTGCGGAGAAAAACATTTCTTTCGCAATGTTCAGGCCCACTCTGTTTATGAAATGCATGATGCCGGATGCATTATACGGTATTCCTATTTTGACCGGCGTAATGGCGAAGGAACATGAGGGATCGCCGATGATCATATCACAGGTAATGGCAAAATCGCATGCGCCCCCCCATACGCTTCCTTGCACCATAGCGATAACGGGCGCCGGATATTCCTCGATTTTCCGTAATGCTATTTCGAGAGGGTTCTCATATCCCAACGGATCCCTGTGTGTTTTGGGAAGTTCCGAAATGTCGTGGCCGGCGGACCACACTTTGGCTCCTGCGGGTGCCCGGATAACAACCACGGGGATATTTTGAGTCTTGAATTCATCAAGTACCGCAATCAGTTGTGTAAGCAATCGGGCGCATAAGGCATTGTACTTTTTAGGATTATTGAGGGTAATGAATCCTATCGTTTCTTTTATCTCTTTTACGATGAGAGTTTCGGCAATCGTTTCCACTTAGCGCATCCTTTATACCTTACCATCGCTTCCATTTGGTTAATTGTACCGGAAAGTGATGTCATATTTTTCCTTATGTTTGACCCCCTGATAGAGGTATCATCATGATCGCAGCCTATATATACATCAAACTGGACTGAGTCACAAGTTATGCCGATGGCTGTCACTGAGGATATATGCCAGATTTATTCGCCACATATGAAAAGCCGTTGAGCCGACCCTGAAACAGTCTCTACAAAATTCCTTGACAATGACTTCATTATACTCTAAAAATACAATAAAATACTTCTGTTCATTATAATTATGTCATTTGGCCACTAACTTTCTTCCTTATGGATTTAGGGGGGCAAGTGATTATCAAATTCATCATACAACCTTCCTGACAGCTCTTTTGGCTGTCAGGAAGTCCCCATCCACATGAATTCTCCTCACGTTGTGAATTGCGACATTCCTTATGATCCGGTTATTTTGCGCTATGCGACTGATGAGATTCCCATTCCGCCTCTTCACTTACGTCGTCTGTCATTGATGCGTCGTTTGTCATTTTGAAGCATTTTAGATAAATAATACAAACCTTTCAAACATCTTTGGCTGGATTTATGAAACCCGTTAATAAAACGGATGCGTCTGATCTGGTCATCCGCATGATGAATGATTTCATCGCCCACGATTATCTCGAAGAGGGGGTGTGGGAGTTTCTGCGGTGTGTTCAATCAAACGGGGTCGCGCGTTTCTCCGGGATAAACCACTTTGTGCTGATTGCCGAAATGGAGGAGCAGATTATAGGAACAATTGAAATTCGAGAGAATAATCACATAGTTTTATTCTGTGTGGAGAAAAAATACCGGCAAAGAGGCATCGGCAGAAAATTGCTGCAAGGAGCGCTGGAGCTCTGTAAAAAAATTAACACTCAACTGTCTGAAGTCACCGTCAATTCGTTACCCGGTTCTGTTTTTATATACGAAAGGCTGGGTTTCCATGTTGAAAAGCCGGAGGGGGGGAGATGCGATCTTTCCTGTACACCCATGTCTCTCGTGTTATCTAAGAAAAAAGATTTTCATGCCATATTTTCTGATGAATATGAGATGAAAGCAATCCCCGGATGGTTTATTTCCCCGATCAGAGAGACGCCGACATATATTTTATATGACGGCTGACGATGGATAGAATCGCAAAAAATTGAGTCAGACTTCTACAAGTGTCACAGATATATTAAAAGGGGTTGAGCATACAGCTCAACCCCTTTTAATATGAGAGCTTTGAAAATCTACTCAAATTGTCATTGTGAGGAGCGAAGCGACGTGACAATCTTATTATTTATCAATGGCTGATAAGATTTCTCCCTGCGGTCGAAATGACAAAGGGGAAGTCTTTCAAAACTCTCAATATATCTGGCGGGCGATCTGGGACTCGAACCCAGGGCCTTTGGTTCCGGAGACCAAACGACATAACTTCCCTCTTTTTACCGTCAATTACTTAACTACTTAAAATATCACTTATAAATACATATGTTACATAAACGATATTTTTCTTGACTTACTTCAATTTCCCTGTATATTTGTCTTGAAGGTTGGAAATAGGGTTGGAAAAATGGACATTGGTTCACAACCAAGGGGGACATTATGAAGCGATTTAAGACAGATTATCCGGGAGTATTTTACAGAGAAGCGGATCGTATAGGCGGTAGAGGTACGGAAAAGGTCTTTTATATCGTCTTCAAAAAAGATGGCAAAGTCTTAGAAGAGAAAGCCGGACGGCAATATGCCGATGATATGACTCCTGCCCGCGCTGCAAGGATACGATCTGATAGGATCGAGGGACGGAGAGAATCCAGGAAAACGATCCGACAGAAAGAACAGGAACATGAAAATAGATGGATGCTTGATAAGCTCTGGAAGAGCTTTCAAGAGGAAAAAACCCTTAAAAGCATAAAAACGGATGAATCACGCTATAACCTATATCTTTCGCCGACTGTCGGATCGAAAGAACCTAAAGACATCATCCCTCTTGACATTGATAGGCTGAAAAGAAAAAACCTTAAAGGTAAATCTCCCCAAACCGTAAAACTTACCTTATCCCTGCTTCGTCGGATCGTAAATTATGGCGTTAAGCGGCAATTATGTAAGCCTATGACATTTAAAATTGATATGCCGAAGGTAAATAACATTGTGATCGAAGACTTGAACCAGGCACAGGTTAAAAAGCTTATGAAGGCCATTGAGAATGATCCTTATCCGGAAGTAGCAGCTGTCATGAGTATTGCTCTATATTCAGGGATGCGCCGAAGTGAAATACTTTCTCTATGCTGGGATGATATCGATGAAGAAAGAGGCTTTATTTCAATAAAGAATCCCAAAGGCGGGCAAAATGCCACTATTCCCTTGAATGAAGCAGTACGCGAAGTATTAAAAAATATTCCAAAAGGAAAAAGTCCCTATATCTTCCCTGGGAAAGAGGGGAAAAAACGTCCTGATATTCGCCGGGCGGTAAACCGTATCAGAAAGGCAGCGGATTTGCCGGAAGGATTTAGACCACTGCATGGGCTTAGGCATGTCTATGCTTCAATGCTTGCATCTTCCGGAAAGGTTGATCTTTACACATTACAGAAACTATTAACTCATAAAGACCCCAAAATGACGCAGCGATATGCACATCTACGGGATGAGGCATTAAGGAAAGCTTCGGAACTTGCGGGAGATATCGTCAAAGAGGCAATGGAGGGCAAACGATGACAAAGAAAATCCAGAAAGATCAGAGTGAAGAACTTCGGAGAGCCAAGCTTGAATTTATTTTTCGTAACGAAGGGGAATCTCAAAGGTTAAGGGAATTGCTTGAGCGAAATAAAAAAAAGCGTGACGAGATTACAACTGCATTGGCGACTATTGGGGGGAAATTTAGGCCAGAACAAAAGGAGAGGTGGGATTTTTTATATCAAGAGGCTGTGGTTGATGAGGAGTTGGCGGAATACCTTAAAAAGAAAATCCCCCCGAATGCCGTGAACCCTGTGTGGCGCTGGGTTGATTATTGCATGGATATTAAACAGAAAATGATAATGACGACACCACAACTGAACTATAAGGAGCTAAAAACGAAAGTCATTGACATGCACTGCCGGGATGCACGGGAGATATTTACAGAACTTATGAATGATAGGCCGGCTGTTCATTTATTGCTTGGTATAGATTTAACGAGATCAAAAGAAGTGATAATTGAAGAAGTAAAGAAGCTTGTTGATGAATATAAGACAAAGTTAGGTGTCCATGAAGCACCTGGAAAACGTTTCAAATGGCTTTCCATCGTTCGTGAACTCATGGAGATATGGGATGCTTGGGCCGGATACGGTCAAAGACGTTGCTTCCATTTAATTGCAAGTAAATTGAAGATGCCAAAATCCACAGTAAAAGCACGTTGGCGTCTTGCATATCGCCTTATCCAAAACAAAGAGTTTTCAAAAGAAGTAGCGAAAGAGTCAGCTGTTGAACTGTGTGCAAAATGTAAAGACAGCTCTAAATGTTATCGCGAAGAAGCAGATGATAGGATGGAATTCTATCCATGCGCTGCATACTTGAAGTTGACTGGCAAGAGCTACACAAGGGAAAAGGTGTTGGAAAATTTTGATGCCGTGGCTGATCAATATATAGCCGATAATTTTGAAGAATAGCCCCTACCTAAGATTATCTGCAAAATAAGCACCCTGCTTATCTTATCTTTTCCATAGGTAAGAAAATAAAAATTCTTATCGAAAGGAAAAGGCAATGAAAAGCTACATCACTGAACAAAAAGTCAGCGAAATAACCAGTCTGAAACTTCCTACGCTAAGAAATCACAGGCATTTGAGCAAGGGAATACCTTACATCAAGGTTGGGCGGTCTGTTCGCTATGACCCGGCGGACGTTGAAGCCTTCATGCAGAAGCACCGCATTGACCCCGAAGCGAGGGCCGAACGATGAACGACCGACCTTCAATCTTGATCGAGTACGATCCGGAGACCTGGGAAATAACCACGGTTTATTTCAAAACTAATACCGACGTGGAAACGGCAAAGTTGAAAGAGATATTAAAGGATATGGTGCGGGATAGTCATGAACAATCTTAGTGAAGCTCTGAAATACCTTGATCGTGGATATCCTGTTATCCCGATAAGACCAGACAAAAAGCCATTTATTAAGTGGCAGGAATTCCAGAAGAGGCAATCAACTTCTGACGAAGTGCGGCAATGGTGGGATAAATGGCCTAATGCCATGATCGGAACTGTTACAGGTGAAATATCAAAACTTTTTATCGTCGATTGCGACACACCGGAAGCTTATCAAAAAGTACAGGAATACATTCCCGACAGCTTAGATATCCCGACCGTGGATACCCCAAGAGGTGGAAAACACCTTTGGTTTCATTCTGACAGTCCCATATCGGGAACAGCAGGCGTTATGCCGGGGCTTGATATCCGTGGTCAAGGCAATTACATCATTGCGCCACCTTCTGCAAATGGAGAGGGTAAAAGATATGTCTGGATGCCTGAGCTTTCCCTTGATGATATCGAGCCGCCGTCGGTACCTGAGCCCTTATATAAATATATTTCTTTATATACATATAGGGAGCGTAACACTTGTAACGCCACTGCCGGAAAAATGTTCGAGGACGGCAGACGCGACAATGACCTTTTCCATACAGCTAATGTCCTGACCAAAGGCGGCATGCCTGCCGAAGAAATTGCACAAGTCCTTGAAAGACTTATCCTTTCATGGGGCGAAAAACCGGATTCTAAATGGATTGCCGACAAAATCGAGAGCGCAAAAAAGCGGGATTCGAGGCGATCCGGCGACGTTACGAAGGCAATCGAGGAGTGGATAAGCGTAACAGATGGTAACTTTAGCGTAACAGACTGTTACAAAGCGTTACAAAGCGTAACAGATTCCCAGCAGGCAACCTTCCGGGTTATCCTGCATCGTCTATCTGTCAATGGTAATTTAAAACTGTACCAATTCTGGTCATTGAAAAGTGTACCACC
>CAZIQY010000045.1:0-1027 GCA_964541605.1 uncultured Syntrophaceae bacterium
CTCCTCGACGAGAGATTTTTTTTATACTGGGAGGATGTAGATTGGGGACTACGGGCAAAAAAGGCCGGATTCACAAACCTTGTCATCCCCACTTCGCGCATATCGCATAAGGTTTCTATTTCATCCGGTGGCATGGATTCTCTCATCCGTGTCTATCACAAGACTCGTAGTCATCTCTTGATGGCAAAGCTACATGCACCAAGCGCTCTGCCAAAATTACACGTTCAATTTCTTAAAGATATAGCTTGGCTTATATTTAAATCCGGAGATGAAAAACGATTTAAGAAAGCTCATGCGTTCATCGCCGCGATCAAAGATTATCATTTAGGCAAGACGGATAAAGGACCAGAAGCAATTTGGAACTCAAACAATTAGTGAACTACCCCGCCCTGTGGGCGGGGTAGTTCACTCCTCAGCTATTATTCTGGAAAACAATCTATGGAACCTTTCTTATAAATTCTTATACAACAACAGGAGGAGCAATTTTCAAACTCACTGATTCTGATTTGTTGAAAACACTGTTCTCAACAAACCACGGCCTTTTTCTATGGCATCCGATTACGCTCTTTTCATGTATTGGAATATTCGTTATGTTACTGAAAGATGGCAGAAATCGTTTCTTTTTATTATCACTCTTAATATGCTTTCTTCTTACATGGTATATCATTGCTACTGTTGATTATTCTCTCGCAAATTCATTTGGGAACCGGGGTTTTGACGGCTCGACGCTCTTTTTCGCCCTTGGCTGGACTAAAATTCTCTCTATGCTGAATACAAAAAAAATAATTGTCGTAATATGTCTGCTCTTCGTATTATGGAATATACAATTGTTATTTCAGCAACGGTATTTAGGCTGGCTTCCATACAACGGAGAAGTTCCCCATTTGCAGGTTTTTAAAAATTATAAGAATCTGCCTTCTGTATTTGATAGACTCAAATCAAAATACCTTTTATGAGATGACCTCGCAGAAAATCATACTTCGATTTTTTCTTTATGTCGTTCTTGGAAGAAGAACAACTCTTAAAT
>CAZIQY010000045.1:1037-21556 GCA_964541605.1 uncultured Syntrophaceae bacterium
AAGGTTATTTTACAGATGTTTATAGAAATATCAAGAAATATTTTGAAAGAAAAATCTGCCTATAAGCCAACACTAAACCAAATCCGCAATGCTCACCAATGGAAGCGTGATTATGAGAGATACTTGCCGGTCAGTCGTTTCTTGTTTCGGCCCGTCGGCTTTCTTACAACATGGCTCGCCATACGAATGGGCCTGACATCTGAATCGGTTTCCTGGTTATCTGCTGTCACAGGTCTTTTTGCATGTGCTTTGCTTGTCACTGGAAATGCGGAATTTATACCTGTCGGCATTATATTCCTTCTTCTTTTCAATCTTCTTGATTGTGTTGACGGCAGTATCGCAAGGGTTATGCAAACAGAGAATCCTTACGGCATGTTTCTCGATTCCGTTTGTGGAGAAATGGTGGACGTTATCTTCTGGACCATCATCGGTATTCTCGCCTGTCAACACCACGATCTATTGCGATGGCCTGGTGCCTCTATCTATGGCGCATCAATATGGTTAATTATTGGCATTGTATCTAGCTTTCTAATGATTCAGATTAATTATGTAGAAAGAACATTTGATGAATTAATTAGAAGCCATTGGGAAAAAGCTCTTCAGACAAGCAATCCTGGAAAAATTCATGATTCTCTGGTCGGCAAGACAGAAACGCAGCCTAACCAGCAAATTACACCCTCCTTAAGAATGATTATCAACAACAATATACGTGTCAGAGAAAATCATTATCTTTTTCTGATTGTCACGCTTTTGATGAGATCCATAGATGTATTTCTTGCATTTTATTTTATTTATTACCTTGCCTTGTACGCAATGTTGCTCATCACTTACAGCCGTCGCGGTCGAATTGTGAGGGTGAATATTCTATCGCAGCATTCAGATAAAAATATAAAGTAACTTTAGAAACAAAGCATTGAAACCACCTCCTGTCAGAATACTGATGCTGTCGGCCTCCCTAAGCATCACGGGCACTCACCGAATCCTATTTGATCTAATTTCAGGAATTGATAGAAGCAAATTTGAAATATTTGTTGCATATAAACCGGAATTTGCCGGACCAGGAAATGACTTAACTGCTGAAGTTCGATCAATGGGCATCGAGATAGTATCCATGAGAGGTCGACAACTCTATAGCATGGATGGATTACAAGACCTGTTTCGGTTCGTTGATGAACGTTGTGTTGACATCCTTCATTGCTGGGATTCCCTTTCAATTGCTGCCAGGCCAATCGGCAAGGTCAAATGGGCCAAGATGATTGACACCATCGGGAACCCCCCCGTCGATGATTCCTGGAAATACCGTCTGGCCAACAGAATGACCTCTCCACTTCTCGATGGACTTATCTTTCAATCCGAAGGATCGCGGGAGGCCCACCATCAAAAAGGATCTTATTTGCTATATGGGTGTGAAGAAAGAGTTATCTACAACGCCTTTGACCTCCAGACCATTCCTGAATACTCACAGGAAACAAAGATGCAGGTCAGGCGAAAATACGGTTTCAGTGAAAATGAGGTGATTCTCCTCAACTCAGGTATGTTAAACGAGCAAAAATCGCAGGAACATCTGATCGACGCTCTTCCCAGCGTCCTTGAGAATCATAAGAATGTACGTCTGGTTATCCTGGGTTGGGGCGAACGGGAACTCATATTAAAGGATCATATCAGATCACAGAATCTGGAAAAGCACGTTTTCTTGGCTGGAAAAAGGCAGCGAAGCGAGGTGTTTGAATTTCTCTCCATTACAGACATCTACGTCACCTCTTCCCTCTGGGAAGGCCTCCCCATGGCGGTTTTAGAAGCTATGGCATTTCGCCTGCCCGTCGTTGCAACGGATGTTATTGGCAACAGAGAAGCGATCGCGGATAAAGAAACGGGATTATTGGTTCCTGCCCTTAATCCACATGCACTCGGAGAGGCAATCTTGACTCTTATAATCAACAAAGAGATTAGGAAAAAGATGGGAGATAGCGGATGGGAGCGTATAAAGCAATATTTTTCTCAGGATCGATTTATTCGGGAACATGAACTGTTTTATATGAGTATTTTGAATAGGAATTGATGAACATTATACCGCCAAATGTTTCGATATTTATCCCTACCTTCAATGACCGGAAAGATCTACTCCCCTGTTTGGAATCGATTCGACGACTCGATTACCCGAAGGAAAAAATTGAAATTGTCGTCTGGGATAATGCCTCAAACGACGGCACAGGTGAGGCGGTAAAGGGCCTGTTTTCCAAGATGAAGAGTACAGCCTGGGCAGACTTAAAGTTGATAGAATGGAATAAAAACGAGGGTAGTTACATTCCTTATAATCTTGTTCAGGAGCACTTCTCCCAAAAATCGCAATATATCCTGGGGCTTGATGCCGATATCGAATTTTCAGGAAATATGCTGATCGATCTTGTTCATGCTGCTCAGGAAGATAGAACGGCTGTTGTCGGCGCCAGATCCGTATATCACGATAATCCTGAAAAAACGGCTCACGGTGCCGGTTTTGTGGACCCATGGACAGGGAGTTATGGTGAAAAAGAACCAGAAAAATCGATTGAATGCGACTATGTTATCGGCTGTTGCTGGCTATTGAGCAGAAGTGTTTTTAAATTCCTCGGAGGGTTTGATCCCGATTATTATATCAATCACTGGGAGGTCGATTATTGTCTGCGTGCGCGACAAAATGGTTACCGCGTTTTCTATGAACCCAAAGCCATCGCACAGCACAAGATTCCTCTCCACGGAACACTCAATCCTGAAAGAATTTACTATCTATACAGAAACAAACTTATCCTGATTAAGAAGATCTTCAGACCTCCAGGAAAATGGTCCGCCCTCGTTTTCCATCTAATATTCGGATTTCCCAAAGCGCTCTCGGATTCTCTAATGAGACGCAGAGGCTATGATCATGCAGAAATAAAAGCGATTTTAAGGGGGATCGGTGACGGGTGCATGGGGAGGCTCGGCAAGACCTTTTGAATAATTGTAGAATCACGTGAGCATAAAAATCCTCTTTGTCATTGACGGCCTGGAATTCGGCAGCGGAGAGCGATGTTTTGCACAGATCATTTCCGGCCTGCCGCAAGATCGATACGAAATTTATCTTGCTTCGTCTGAAAACCGCCAATTATACGAGGCGATCAATACAGTCCGCGTGCATCTTATTCCTCTGGATTTTTCGCACCGATACAAACCGGCCCTGTTTCGGGCAATATCTAAAATCATCTCTGAAAAGAACATCGACATTATTCATGGTCAGGGTTCCAGGGCCGAATTTTACGCCCGCATCGCCACCCGCCATGCTAAAACATCGAAATACGTTTCAACAATTGCCATGCCTGTGGAAGGTTATGACGTGTGTAGCCTAAAAAAAAGATGGTACGGTATATTTGACCGTTTTTCTGATCGACACGTAGATCGATTCGTAGTTGTATCAGCGGTGTTGAGAAATCTTATGATCCATCAGCGCGGCATCCCGGCGGAAAAAGTGGTCAGGATTTATAACGGAATCGAAACGGCCATTTATGATCCGGACAAACTGAAAAACCAACGTGTACAGATCAGAAGCGATTTTTCCCTTACAGAAAACACCCTTCTGATCGGCGCCATCGGACGTCTGGTCTGGCAGAAAGGCTTCGAATACTTTGTCCGCTGTATTCCGGAAGTTATTAGGAAATTTCCCGGAGCGAGGTTTCTTATCGTTGGTGACGGCGAACTGAGAACCAGCCTTGAACAACTGAGCAAGGAACTTAATCTTGAAAATTCTCTACTGTTTACCGGCCATCGCAATGATATCCAGAACGTCATTGCGGCCCTTGATATCGTGGTGATCCCATCCATCCTCGAAGGCTTTCCCATGATCACCCTTGAAGCCATGGCGATGAAAAAACCCATCGTCGCTACACGGATTGATGGAATAGTAGAACAGATTTCAGATGGTCTAGAAGGGCTCCTGGTACCACCAAAAGATCCGTCCGCACTGGTCGAAGCCATTATCAAGATTATGAGAGACCGGGAACTTGCCAGACCTTTGGGACTTACCGCCCGTAAAAAAGTGGAGTCGGAGTTTTCGGTCGAAAAAATGATCGCTGAAACAGAAAAGGTTTACCAATCGTTGCTCACCTGATGGACGCCCTGCAAAGTCATGACCCTTCAAGCGAATCATGCCCATATTGCCATTCCACCGCTAAACTATATTTCTCCACCCATATGAGACACTACTTTCACTGCGACAATTGTGATCTCATCTTCAGAGGCAACAGAGGCTCTGAAGACAGGGAATCTCTTATCAGATATTATGAGAATCAGTATTTCTTCGAACATGCTCATGATCAATTAGATGGCGCCCGTAATATACTCTATTCTCGGATACTGGATCGCATTGAAGAAAAGACAAAAATCGGCCGATTACTGGATGTTGGCTGCGGCTGTGGATTTTTTCTTAAAGAAGCGGAAAACAGGGGATGGGATGTGGCAGGTGTTGATCCTTCCAGAGAATCAATAAGTTACTGCAAAAATATTTTAAACGGGGGAGTCGCTTGTAAAGGGACCCTCAAGAATATGTCACAGGAAAAAATGTATGACGTGATCACGATGATCAATGTGCTTGACCATTCCGCGGAGCCTTGGTCGGAGATTGCGCAGGCCCGTGTTTTAATTAAACCTGAGGGCTTACTTTTTATCAGATTTCCAAACGGTATCGTTCACTCTGCTCTTTACATAATTTCAAAATCACTCAAGATAGAAAATTTCATAAAAGATTTTCTTGTTTTTCATGAATATTCTTTCACACCAATATTCATCAGAAGGATGCTCCGCGATCAAGGTTTTTCAAATATCGTTATACAAAATGCCGGTTTCTCAGGAGGGACTTTTTTAAACCGTCTCTTGAAAAAAAGTTTTGGATTAGCCGTAAACATACTTTTCGAATTCAGCGCAGGGAGACTTGCTATGGGTACTTCATTGGAATTAACGGCACATAAGACATAGGAGCGCCCGTTTGAATATTATATTCGCAGCAGACGTTTCCATCGCCCATGTCATCGGCGGGGCAGAACGAGTGCTGTATGAACAGAGCGCCCGTCTGGCCCTTAAGGGACATCATGTCCATGTATTGACCAGGAAACTTCCTGAGCATATGTCTGCTCAGGAAACGATTCAGGGCGTCCATGAGTGGCGGTATGAGACGGACTGCCAAAACGCCTTATCGTTCTTGAAATCTACCGCATTAAACGCTCAGATACTTTTTGAAGACCTTCAACAAAAATATTCCTTCGACTGCATCAACTTTCATCAGCCCTTCTCCGCTTATGCCATCCTTCGGTCGCGGCTGAGCCGATCAATCAGAAAAGTCTATACCTGCCACTCTCTGTCTTTTGAAGAATATCGATCGAGGAATCCACAACCGCAGAGCATGACGGAAAGAGCAACTTTCAAAGCAAACGTCCAGGGCCGAAAACGTATCGAGAAAAAAACTCTTGACTCCTCAGAAAAAATCATTACTTTAAGCGCATTTACGAAAGATAAATTATGTAATACTTACGGAATATCGACCGATAAAATTGTTGTCATTCCCGGCGGTGTCGACCTTGAGCGGTTTTTTCCTGTGGCTGACAGGATGAGGATCAGAAAACTTTTCGACATGCCGGATGATCACACGATCCTGTTTACCGTCAGAAATCTCGTTCCCAGGATGGGCTTGGAACATCTCATCCATGCTATGAAGGAAGTCGTTCAAAAGGTTGATAATATATCTCTTTTAGTTGGAGGAAGCGGCCCACTCAAAGATGAACTCATTGACCTGACCAGGAAACTGGGATTGGAAAATTACATCCGTTTTGTCGGTTTTATTCCTGAAGATGACTTGCCTGATTATTACCGTGCATCCGATCTGTTCATTCTTCCCACGATTGAACTGGAGGGATTCGGTCTGGTGACGCTGGAAGCGCTGGCTTCGGGTGTCCCGGTGCTGGGCACACCGGTGGGCGGAACAATGGAAATTCTCACGAAGTTTGATCAGTCGTATATTTTCCGGAGTTCCGCAGCGGAAGACATGTCCGACCTCATCAGCGAAACCTGCCTGCGATTCAGGGAAAATCCCAAGTTATGGGAAAGAACATCGAAATACTGCCGTCGTTTTGTCGAACAGAATTACTCCTGGAGACATAATGTGGACTGGCTGGAAAAAATTCTCCAGGCCTGTCATTCTTGAACATGCGGAAATCCAGACACCACTGTCATCACCGCGAAAACGGTGATCAAATACTCATTACTATTAGCGGATTCCTGCTTTTGCAGGAATGACAAAGCGCTTTTTTTCAGGCAATTATTCAAAACTCTCGATAATCATGAAAGAAATCCCCGTATTGCTCTACCATAACATCGGAAATTATCCCGAAGAGATGATGGAAGACGGGCTCCTACCGGAAACGTTTGAAAAGCAGATGGCGTTTCTCGCGGAGAACGACTACAGGATTGTTCCCCTCGAGCAGGCAGTTGCCCATCTTAACGGGCTTGCGGAATTACCCCCTAAATCCATTGCCATCACAATCGACGGCGGTTATGAAGATGCCTTCACCCATGTTCTTCCCGTTTTAGGGAAATATAACTTCCCCGCCACGTTTTTCATCCCGCCCGGCTTCATCGGAGAAGAACGATCCATAAAAGGACATCCCATCAAGTGCCTGAACTGGAGCGCCCTTGAGGACATCGCGCACGACGGCATGGAGGTCGGACTACTTGCTTATGACGGCATGGGCATCAGGCATCACTATGATGAACAAGTAGTTAAAGATAGTATTGCTAACTCTTTGAATATCATGAGGAATAAGATTGTTGGAGAAATCCGTTACTGCGCTTTCAAAGAGGGCGTGCCCGGAACATCTCTGTGGAAGTTTACCCAGTCTCTGGGATTTCAGGCTGTCTTCACCCAGTGCCCAACCAATCAGCCGGCGACGCCTTCAGCTATCGGGCGCATTCAGATCGACGATGACGATCACAATATTTTTCTGACCAAGATTTCAACTACATATCTCTTTTTCAAAGACAAACCTTCGTGGAAATACATCCGCCGGTATCACATGGATAAAATGGTTCACCGTTTTTCGGAAACATGGAACAGGATGACACGGACTCGTAACTGAACAAACCTAATGACATGATGATCATCATCAGGATCTTCAACTAATCATCACCCATGTGCGGCATCTGCGGTAAACTGACCACTAACGGCAACCCGGTGGAGGAAGGCCTGATCCGTCGGATGGCATCCGTCATGAAACACCGCGGGCCGGATAATGACGGCATCTATTTGAGTCCGCCCCGCTCGGCAGGCGCCGGCGTTGATACAAGCGTCGGTCTCGGTCACAGAAGGCTCAGCATCATCGACCTGTCCGAGGCGGGCCGCCAGCCCATGTCCAATGAAGATAAAACCATTTGGATGGTTTTCAACGGTGAGATTTATAATTTTCAGCCCCTGAGAAAGGAGCTCGAAAGCCGGGGGCATCGTTTTTCTTCCCGGACAGATGGAGAGACGATCATCCATCTTTACGAGGAGGACGGCATCGATGCGGTCAAAAAGCTGGTCGGCATGTTCGCTTTCGCCATCTGGGATGAGCAGAAACAGTTGCTGCTTCTGGCGAGAGACCCCATCGGGATCAAACCTCTCGTTTACTACCGCAACGAAAACAGTCTGACCTTTGCTTCAGAAATAAAAAGCATCCTCCAAGATCTAGATGTCAAGAGAGATATGGATTGGGAGGCTCTTAGCCTTTATCTGACACTCAACTATATCCCGGCGCCTTATACGATATTCAAGGGCATCCGGAAGCTGAAACCCGGGCACATTCTCGTCTGGCAAAGCGGCGACATCAGGGAACAGGAATACTGGGACATCGGCGGCCCAACGGTATTCTTAGGCAACAACATCGGAAATGACCTGGAATCACGAAAAGTGTCTTTGTTCAACAGTCTCGACGAAGCCGTCCGCATGCAGATGATCGCCGATGTGCCCGTGGGGGCTTTTCTGAGCGGTGGGATCGATTCCAGCGTTATCGTGGGACTCATGGCCAGGCATTCCAGCCGGCCGCTGAAAACATATACCATCGGCTACGACGATATGCCCATGTTCGATGAAACGGCATACGCCCGTGACGTGGCCTCTTTGCATCAGACGGATCATCATGAAATCAAATTGTCATCTAAGGACATGATTTCCGCCATTCCGCAGGTGTTTGACGCTTTCGATGAGCCCTTCGGCGATTCTTCGGCCCTTCCTACCTTTATTGTCTCCCGCGAGACAGCACGGGACGTCAAAGTAGCCCTCTCCGGGGACGGCGGCGACGAGCTGTTTGCGGGATACCGGATGTACCGAGGCGAGGCTTGGTTTTCGAAGTATCGCCTCATTCCTCCGTTTATCCGTAAAAAAGCAATTGAACCGATTTTACTCTCTTTCTCCGACTCCAGAGATACGGCTATTGCCGAATACGTGCGGCGGGCGAAGAAGTTCTTCAGAGGTGCGAAAGATTCATTTGAAGAACGTTTTTTTGCCTGGAACGAACTTTTCTCTATTGAAACGAGGCGTGAATTGATGATGAACGCCGATGGATTCGATCATGATCTCGGCAAAAAAATCCTTGCCGAGAGGCTTAACGAACGCAACGACGATCCAATCAACCACATGCTCTACGCCGACCTGAAAGAATCCCTTCCGGGGGACATGCTCAGGAAAGTGGACGCCATGAGCATGGCCCATTCTCTCGAAGTCCGCGTCCCTCTTCTGGATCACCGACTGTGCAGTCTTGCATTCTCCATGGCCGGAAACTGGAAAATCAAGAACGGCAAAGCGAAATACATCTTCATGGAAACCTTCAAAAACCTTCTCCCGCCATCCCTCCATGACCGGCCCAAGCGTGGTTTCGAAATGCCCATCAGCAAATGGCTAAAAACGGACCTCCGTTATCTCATCGAGGAAAACCTTTCACAGGAAAGAATCACCCTGCAGGGCATCTTTCATTACCCCATAATCAAGCGTCTCATCGATGATCTCATGTCAAACCGGTCCGACACTTCCTGGCAACTCTGGAATCTCATCGTGTTTCAAGTCTGGCATGCGCGATATGGGAAAAATTAAGGTCGCTCACGTCATCACGCGCTTCGATAAGGGCGGCTCTGCTGAAAATACATTTCTGAGTGTTCGGGGTCTCGACAACGGAAAATATGACGTGCTTCTGATCAGGGGCCTTGCCCGGGAATCATGCATGAGCGACCAGGAAGCAGCGGCTGTGGAAATAAACCTCGCAGAAGCCGAAAAGAGCGGTGTCAGGATTCTCAGCCTTCCAGAACTTGTGAGGAATATTGACCCCTTAAGCGACCTCAAGGCTTTTTTCGCATTGATCAACATTTTGAAACGGGAGAAGCCGGACATCGTTCACACCCACACCTCCAAAGCAGGCATTCTCGGGCGCTGGGCAGCTTTCTTTGCAAAGGTTCCCATCATCATTCATACGCCCCACGGACATGTTTTCTGGGGATACTTCAATCGATGGAAAACCTCGTTATTCATCTTTATAGAGCGTCTTACGGCCCGTGTTACGGACAGAATCATCACCTTGACCGAACAGGAGAAGAGGGATCATCTCCGCTTCGCCATCGCCACTGAAGGAAAATTCACCGTCATCCACAGCGGGGTTGATCTGAGTAAATTTTCCGATGCAACGGCAGATGCCTTTGAAATGAAAAAGAAACTCGGCATACCGGAAGAAGCTTTTGTTGTGGGAACCGTGGGACGACTCACACCAGTTAAAGGACATAAATACCTGCTTGAGGCGGCGGCAAAGGTCGTGCAAGAGAAAACGAACACTTTCTTCGTTTTTTTAGGCGATGGAGAACTGCTGAATGAACTTACGGAAATGGTGTCCACGCTGGGAATTAACGACCATGTGAAATTCTTAGGCTGGCGGCCGGACGTGGCCGATGTCATGTCAACTTTCGATGTCTTTATGCTGCCATCTCTCAACGAAGGCATGGGCAAGGTTCTTGTGGAAGCGATGGCGATGGGGAAGCCGATCATTGCAAGCAATGTGGGAGGCATTCCCGATCTTGTCACGCACGAGCTAAACGGACTGCTTGTTCCTCCAGTGGATGCGGACGCCATGACAGATGCCATCATCACCCTGCATGGCGATCCCTCAAAAACGAAAATAATGGCCGAAAAAGGAAAGGTGATGGCCGCCGGTTACAGCGTGGATGCGATGGTACAAAAAATTGATCGTTTGTACGATGAGTTATCGAAATGACAAAAAAAGGGAATTGCGACACAGTTTCTGATGGTAGAACTTCATGAATAAAGAGAAAAGGTTATTGATTCTATTAACAATCGCTCTCATCTTGAGCATTTCGGGAATCCAGCAGTCTTTTGCCACTGATTACCAGCAAGTCGCCAGCCTGATGGACCTGCGAACAACTTTCAGCGATGGAGACTACAATGTAGAAGAGCTCGTGCTGATGGCTAAACAGCGGGGCTTCAGTGTCGTTTTCATTAATGATCATGATCGGATGGCGATGGAATATGGCATTCCTCCCTTCAGAAATCTTATCAGAAAAAGGAACGAACTAAATTCCATCAACCTGCAGGGGACAGACCGATTCATCCAGGCGATCCGCGAGGCCGAAAAGAAATATCCCGACATGATCATTGTGCCCGGATCGGAGACCGTTCCTTTTTATTACTGGACAGGGAGCTCGCTCACCGGCACCCTGACCGCCCACGATCATGAAAAGCGGCTTCTGACCGTCGGCATGGAAAATCCGGAGGATTATGAAAACCTGCCGATCCTCTACAACGGCCTTTCGCTTCGATATGCCGGCAATGCTCTTCCGGAGCTCATTTTTTTCTCTATTTCTTTCGCGGCAGGTATCATCATGATCCGGTGGTGTGGCATCATGCGAATAGCAGGCATAGTTATAGTGATACTGTCCATTGCTTTTATCCTGAACAGCAATGGCTTCAGAAGCTCACCCTTCGATCCGTATCACGGCAACCAGGGGATGGCACCCTATCAACTGCTTATTGATTACGTCAATTCAAAGGGCGGTATGACGTTCTGGAACTATCCCGAAACAAAATCCGGCGTCAGAAAGCTGGGGCCGATTCGCGTCAGCACCCTCCCCTATCCGTCTGCCATTCAGGAATCTAAGTCTTACACAGGATTTTCCGCAATTTATGGAGAAAATATCACGTTGACGGAACCAGGGAATATCTGGGATACGACGCTGAAAGAGTATTGCGCGGGTTACAGGGATCGTCCTCCCTGGGGCATAGCGACGGCGGATTTTCACAAGGAAGGTGAAAGTGGGGAAAAGCTGGGAAACTACCAAACCGTTTTTTTTGTACGGGGAAAGACAAAAAATGCGGTGTTAGATGCCATGAAAAACGGCAGAATGTACGCCTGCCAAATGAACGTTCCTCAGAGCCTGAAGCTCGATGATTTTTCTGTTTCCTCCGCTGACGGGCAAACGAAAGGAATTTCAGGCGATACTGTGGTCTTGCAAGGATTCCCGAAGATTAGGATCGCCCTTTCAACAGGTGGTGCCGCCAAGATCTCCGCCAAGGTTCGCCTTATCCGTTCCGGCGAAGTGATCTACACATTCGAGGAAAAGTTGCCCCTACAGATCGATTATGTTGACCCCTACTACAAACCGGGAGACAGGATTTACTACCGGATCGACATAAAGGGAGCGGGAGCTATAGTATCCAACCCCATTTTCGTCACCTTTCAATAACTATGGGGGCCAATTCTGGATCATGATCGTCGCCGTACATCAGCCGCAATATCTTCCCTGGCTCGGCTATTTCGACAAGATCGATAAAGCTGACGTCTTCGTGCTTCTTGACAACGTGCAATTCAAAAAGAACGAATGGCAGAACCGAAACAAAATCAAGACTGCCGATGGCTGGCAATGGCTGACGGTGCCGGTCCTGTATAAATTTCCCCAATTGATCAACGAGGTGGAAGTCAACAACAAAGAACGCTGGCAGCACCGGCAGCAGCAGGCCATTGTATCAAATTATAAAAAAGCCCCTTTCTGGAAACTGCTCGAAGGTTTCTTTGGGGACATTTTTACCACGAAATGGCATACCATCTCGGAACTGAATATTGCTGTCGTACGAAAACTGGCCGACAGTCTTGGCATCGACACGCCTCTTTACGTTGCCTCCGAACTCGGGCAATTCCCCGATGATCCTGACCAAAGATTGATTGCCATCACAAAACATTTCGGAGCAGACAGCTACCTTGCGGGAAGTGGCGGAAAAGACTACATGAATCTGGAAAAATATGATAATAATGGTATCAGGGTGTTGTTTCAGGAATATACCCATCCGGTCTATGATCAACTTTTTGGAGGCTTTGAACCTTACATGTCCGTGCTCGATCTCATCTTCAATCACGGCAACGACAGTCTCAGGATTTTAAGGGGGAATTCATGAAGATATTAGCCATCGGCGCCCACCCTGATGATATAGAAGTGGGCTGCGCCGGCACGCTGTTAAAGTACGCAAAGCAGGGCCATGAAATCTATGTCCTCATCATGACGGAAGGCCACAAGGGCGGCGAGTCTTCCGTGAGAAAAGAAGAACAACTACGGTCTGCGGAAATTCTCAAACCACAAGAAGTTATCTGGGGAAAATATAAAGATACCGAGCTTTCTCCCAATATGAACCAGATGGTGTATGACATTGAGGGCGTCCTGAAAAAGATCAACCCGGCGTTCACCTTTGTCAACTTTGGAGAGGACACGCATCAGGATCACAGGGCATTGAGCAAGGCAACCGTCTCCGCTTCTCGCTATATCAGAAACGTCTTGTTCTATGAAGGCCCCACCACGCACGATTTTGCCCCCGTAGTTTTTGTAGATATCAAGGAATCGGTGGAGGACAAAATTTCGATGCTTCTGGCCCATCAGTCCCAGGTCATGAAGACAAATATCGAAGGGCTGTCGATCGTCGATATTGCCAGATCAACGGCCATCTTTCGAGGCATTCAGAGTCGCGTTCAGTACGCCGAGGGTTTCATCCCCATGCGATTGTTCATAAATATTTAATCATGATTCCACACTCAAGACCAACTCTGGATCAGACTGATTACGAAGCCGTTCTGGATGTGCTGAAATCAGGGCACATTGTTCAGGGCGCATGTGTCGGGCAGCTTGAGCAAACGATGGCCGCCATGATCGGAGTACGGGGCGGGGTAGCCGTCAGTTCCGGCACAGCAGCGCTCCATCTTGCACTTCTCAGCCTCGGCATACAAAAGGGCGATGAGGTGATCCTGCCGTCATTTGTCTGCTCGGCGCCGCTTCATGCCATCTCATACACCGGCGCTGTTCCGGTAATAGCCGATATCGACCGCTTAACCTTTAATATCGATCCGCGCGACCTATCTGCCCGCATCACCCCGAAAACGAAGGCCGTCATTGTTCCCCACATGTTCGGTATGGCCGCGGACATGGATGAAATCCGCTCCTTCGGCATCCCAGTCATCGAGGACTGCGCCCATTCATTGGGCAGCCGTTACAAAGGCGCTTTCACCGGCAGTTTTGGAGATCTTGCCATGTTTTCTTTTTACGCGACCAAGATAATCGCCACCGGCGAGGGCGGGATGGTTCTCTCCAGCAACGAAACTTTAATAGAATGCATTCGTGATTTGCGGGATTACGACGAGAAGGAGGCCCTCAAAATCAGATACAATTACAAATTGACCGATATTGAGGCCTCTCTCGGGTTCAGCCAGTTGAAAAAGCTCTCTTCCTTTATCGAAATAAGGCAAAAAATAGCCAGCTTATATAACCGTGAGTTTCAAGCGAGCCCTTTCAGGCTGCCCTTCATCTCCCCAGACAGGGATCACGTGTATTACCGTTATGTAGCCATTCATGATCGGGCTGCCGATTTTATTGAGAAGATGACACAAGCCGGCGTATCCTGCAGAAGGCCGGTCTTCAAACCGTTGCACCGCTATTTGAACCTGCCGGATCATAAAAACACCGAATGGGTCTGGGAAAGGGCCGTTTCCATACCGATCTACCCTTCCCTGACGGAAGACGAGATTTCAAAGATTATTGATGTGGTGAAATTTATTGCAAGAAATTACCACTGCTCCTGAAAGAGTTGAATGTCATTCGGAATATGAGTAAAGACGTCCTGGATTCCCGCCACAGCCTGCCCTCGAATGTCCTTATCGGGGGCGGGAATGACGACTTTTGACGAACTCATCAAGGTTAAGTTATGTTCCGTTTTGAAAACAGAAAAATATCGCATCTTAGAATCCTCTGGCTTCTTTCAATTCCTGTCTTTCTGTTTCTTCTCCTGCCTTATACCCGTAAGTATTTTTTTGAGCACCTCGGAAGATGGTTATACATCTTTCTTTTTTCCCTCACCCTGACTGCAACCCTGACGCCCGTCATGAGAACCATCGCCCTGAAGCTGAATATTGTTGATGCACCGGGAGACAGGAAAATCCATGAAAAAAGTACGCCCCTCTTGGGCGGCGCGGCCATTATCATCGCCTTTCTGTCCGCCCTCATCTCGAATATGATCCTTGACAGAGAATCGGTAATCCTGCTTACCGGAGCCGTCATTGTGGCCGTGGTCAGCTTGGTGGATGATTGGAAAGGGCTTTCAGCAAGATTCAAGCTCTTTGTGCAGATCGTCGTTGTTCTTACACTCATCTATTTCGGAATCATACTCGATCTTTTTCCTCCCAGAACCTCGTGGGGATATATCCTGAACGTCATTTTTACCATTCTGTGGATTGTAGGCATCACGAACGCCATGAATTTTATCGACGGCATGGATGGACTGGCCGCGGGAATCAGCGCCATCATCGCCTCGTTCCTGGGAATGGTCGCCTATCAGACAAACCAGCCCTACATGGGGTGGATAGCCGCCGCCATGGCAGGAAGCTGTCTCGGTTTTCTTCCGTTTAATTTCAGGCCCACAAAGCCCGCTTCCATTTTTCTCGGCGATACGGGAAGCATTTTCCTGGGATTTACATTGGCCGCCCTGGCCGTCAAGGGAGAATGGTCCGATAACAATCCCATCGTCTCCTTCTCCGCGCCGGTTCTGATCTTCTGGATTTTGATTTTCGACATGACGTACATCACGGTGGAGCGAATCATCACCGGCAAGGTAAAAAGTTTCAAAGACTGGATCGATTATGTCGGAAAGGATCACATTCATCACTGAATGTATGCGTTGCTCGGCGACAGGCGGAAGGCCGTGTTGTTCATCTATTTTCTATGTGCAACTCTCGGTATCAGTGCCGTTGCCCTGAGAAATGCCCGACCGATCGACGGTATTCTCTTAGTTTTTCAGGCCTTTCTTATCACCATCGCCGTCTCGATATTGGAATATTCGGGCCGTCAACGACATTAACCAGTACATAATCAACATTTATCAAGGTGATATTTATTGACAACTGTCAGTTTTTCAAATACAAATATCAATGTTGAGCCCTTGAATTTTTTAATCCCTGTCATTTCCGCGAAGGCGTGAATCCAGTCATATAAGCACTTATGGATTACCATTTTCACGGGAATGACAAATAAAAAGAAACTTCATATGTCAGATAAAACAAATACCCGTAGTCAAATAGAAAAAAACGGATTGGTATTAATCGCAATCGTAGCGGTTCTGATCTACTGGGTTCTTGATTCCATGGCATCAGAGCAAAGCCTGACCCGCTCCATGATTGTCATTTTTGTCATCGTTTATGGGTTTTTCACGCAATCGCTGATTAACTCCCGAAAAGCCGCTCTTGAAGAAAAAGAAAGGACCCAGCAGCAACTGATTCAGACGGAGAGCCTTGCGGCCATTGGTCAACTGGTCGCGGGCATCGCCCACGAATTGAACAACCCGCTGGCAAGTACTTCAAGCCTGATTCAGACCGACATTGAACTCCTCAAAGAGCAAAAGGAAAAACGGGACATCGATGATGAAATCCTGAGTGATCTCGAATTTTCACTCAAAGAGTTGAGACGGGCCGAAAATATTGTAAAAAGTGTTCTGGGCCTCTCACGCCAGAGTCAGACGTACGTTGAAGATGTAAACATCAATGCGTCGCTGAACGATGCGCTGAGGGTTCTGGAAAACCAATATAAGCACACCAAAATCAACATCGTGAAAGATTTCGAGGATGGCCTGCCCATGGTGAACGGCAACTTTGCAAATTTAGGCCAGGTTTTCATCAATATCATTAAAAACGCGATCCAGGCTTTCCCCGATGGAAACGGAACGATCACTCTGAAGACAAGATATAAAAAAGAAACCAATGGTGTTGAGATTGAATTTCGAGATACAGGCGTCGGAATTCCGAACGAGCTTCTCAATGATATTTTCAAGCCCTTCTACACCACCAAAGATGTGGGCCAGGGTACCGGCCTGGGGCTCTATATAGCTCATGAAATCATCAAGAAACACGAAGGGCTGATATCAGTGAGCAGCAAACAGGGCAGAGGTACAACGTTTAAAATTGACCTTCCATGTAAAGCGAGGGAAGCATGATAAAAATTTTAATCGTGGATGATGAAGAAGGCGTCCGGATGTCCTTGAAAAAGGTCCTTCAAAGGGACGGTTATGAAATTCTGCTGGCAGAGAATGGCACACAAGCCATTGAACTCGTTCGACAGCAGCTCAATGAAATCGAGACGGTTATATCGGATTTCAAAATGCCGGGGCTGGATGGCCTGGAGACTTTAACGGAGATTGGAAAGCTCAATCCTGAAATAATCCGCATTATCCTGACCGGTTACGCGACCCTTGATCGTGCTGTTGACAGTGTCAATTCCGGTATCGACGGGTTCTTGACCAAACCCTTCGACAACAACGAAATCAGGCTGAAGATCAAGGAGTTTCATGTAAAAAAGCGACTGAAACAATTTGTGCCAACCCAGGTTCTCGAGGAACTTCAGAAATTCAGCCAGAACCTGGCGCCGAGAAGCCAGAAAGTTTCAATCCTTTTTTCCGATATTCGCGGTTTTACCAAGATTACAGAAGATCTCACCCCTCACGAGTTATCTGATCTTCTCAACCTTAATTATTTTTATCCTCTGGACAATATTATTTTCAAGCATGGCGGCACGCTTGACAAACACATCGGTGATAGCATCATGGGGGTTTTCGGGGCGCCGATCACCCGGGAAGATGATGCACTCAGGGCTGTTGAATGCGCCATCGAAATGAGAGCGAAAGTTGCCGAAATAAATAAAGACATGAGTATAAAGAAGGTACAGATCCCCGTCGGTTTTGGAATCAGCACGGGAGAATCCATGGTGGGCATCTTCGGCTCTACTATCAGAAAAGAATACACCGCTCTGGGTCATCCCGTCAATTTAGCGGCGAGGCTGGAACGGATTGCCCTGGCGGATCAAATTCTCATCTGCGGCGAAACATACAACGCGGTGAAGGACTTCTTTAAAACGGTAAAGATAGACCACGTCAACATCAGGGGGATGATGGGAGAAAAATCCATCTACAACGTCATCGAAGTGATTTAAGTAAATAGGGGGACAGCGCCCCTATTTTTGAAAACACAGGGACAGCGCCTATACTTTCCGAAAATGGGCGCTGTCCCTTTTTTATATCTTGATAAAATGTGGGGACATAATACCAATTTTCTCAGATTTTCCTCCTAATCATTTTAGGTCATAGTGCAGTTTCAATGCCTCTTTTACCTCCGCCATCAGCGTATCGGGCAGGCGGCCGAGATGTTGACCCAACCGAACCTTGTCGATAGCCCTGGTCTGGTTTACCATAATTTTGGAACGGCTTGTCAGATTAACTGTCCCCGCAGGAATTTCGACTTCGAATGAATAGACGCGGGCCACGCTTGATGTGACGGGAGCAATCGAGATGATCGGCGAGTGTTCATTGTTGATGTCATTTGAAACCACCACGGCAGGGCGGATTTTCTTCGCCTCGGCTCCCAGGGTTGGATCGAAGTTGACCCAGAATACATCTCCTTTTTTAATCGATTCCATCGGCGACAGTTCCCTCCAGATCAGCGTTGATTCGTTTAATTTCTCCTGCGGCTTCCCGGTACTCGGCAGCAAGTCGCCGGTTTCGCTTTTCTTTAAGGGCGTTGCTGATCGCCTCGCTGATGAAGCGGCTTCTCCCACCGGACTCAACTTCTTCACTGAGTTCTTCATAGGTTGACCGAGAGAGACTGATATTGATGCGGATGGTGTTCATAATGTACCTCTATCGTGTGTATTATTATGAATAATAATTATACTTAACTGATATGTCAAATATTTTGTTATAGTTATGTGTGTTGATCCGATGTTCAGGAAGGAAGCAATCTCGTGAGTCATTACGAAGGGAACGAACCACCTCATATCCATGTCGAAACGCCGGACGGCGAATGCAAATTCTGGCTTGATCCGATCCGATTGGCGCGTAACAAGGGCGTTTCACCGCAAAACATACGTTAAATAGAAAGGGTCGTTTTTGAATACCGCGACTTTTTGGAGGATAAATTCCATGAGTACTTTAGCCATGAAAAATGAGTCTGTCGAACCCGCCGCCATCAGGGCATGGGCAGAGAAAAGGACCATTTATATTGAACTCACAGACGGACGGATCATCGGTTTCCCGGCCAGTCGTTTTAAGCTTCTTGCCACTGCCCCGGAAGAAAAATTGAAGGAAGTAACCCTGCGCCTGAATGGTTATGCCTTGCGCTGGGAATCTCTTGATGAAGACATTACCGTGCCGGGAATCGTAGCCGGCAATTTTCAATTGCCCTATCACATCGAATAGGATGAAATAGAAGCGCTGTTCCCCCATTTTCCCACGGGACTTCTTTTACTTTTTCAGGCCGCAAAAGTATGGATGTCCACGGGAAGTTTTCGTAAAGAGAGTTCTTTGAGCTGCACCTTCTTGCTGGCATTGTCAATGTCGATACCCACTAGATTGCCCTCAGCATCATAATCAAGGACGACACCTTCAGAAACTTCCCTGCTCTCTACGCTCGGTTTTTCCATCAAGTCGATATAGAGGGAATCCGTTTCCAGGTAATAGTTTAACTTCATGGCTTGTACCCCCTGTCGAGAAATGCGTTATGGATCGTTTTCCGATCTTCCAAGGTAACAACTCTCAGTACGCGTCCCTCAAGCTCATCAACCACGCCCCAAAACCGAAAACGGTTGTTTTCCTGGGGCTCAATCTTGAGGGGATTTTCGACGATTTGGATACACCATTCCTTTTTAAGATACGGTCGCTTTCTCAACACTTCATTTTCGAAATACTCGGTGAATCCATAATTAGTCATAGCTTCTACTACACTGTATTATCGTATCTGTCCATTATAGATTTGAACAGAGCATTCTTAAGTGCCTCCCAAAATCATCACAATCATTTTAATGGGTGACGCTTTGGTTAATACAAAACCTGACCCTGGGAACTCGCCAGACGTTGCTTTTCTGATTGACATAAAAACAGCCTTGACACATAATCACACCATATTCAGTTATTAATGATTTATTATGAAAAAATCTGAGGTTTGGGTGCTGTGAGAAAAATTCGAAAGAAGGAGCATGCATTACGGACATTGATAGATACTAAAGAGAGCATTTACGAACGGTTCGGTGTCATCGACATGGCTGTTTTCGGTTCATATGTGAGAGATGAACAGCACAAGCGCAGCGATATTGATATATTCGTTGAATTGAAACCGGAATATAAAACCTTCGACAACTATATGGAACTGAAGTTTTTTCTCTCCAAAATCATAGGTGGCAAGGTAGACCTTGTCTTAAAAGAATCAATCAAAGAAGCCTTTAAATCTTCTATAATAAAGGAAGCAATTCATGTCTAAACGATCCTGGCTATCGTTCCTTACAGATATACACGTTTGCTCAATTATTTCAGGCGGCTATTCCTAATTTCCTATTAATATGCGTCTTTTCTGTGGTCGATTGTGAGAAGAGATATGGTTTTCGTTTCTTCGTCGATACTATAAAATAATCTATATTTCCCTATCCTGTATCTCCATGTTTCAGGATTGTAATTCCTGAGCTTTTTGATGTTTAGTCCGAAATGTGGTTCTTCCTTCAGTTGAAGGACAGCATATTCTTTAATTTTCTTTTCAATTGACAATCGACCGCTCTCGGGCAGCTTGTCGAGAGATTTATGGAATTCGTTCGTGACAAATATCCGGTACATTATAGAAAATATCCACGGCCGGCTCTTGAATCTTCGATCCCCCGTTGAAGACTCTCATTCAATTCTTTATTCCCTTTAATTTCAGCCATTTCAAATTCATCAGCGTATTCAACAGACTGAATATAACGCAATGTCGCTGTTTCTATGAAATTTGAAATCGGCCGGTTTTCCTGTTCGGCCAGCCGTTTAAATATTTCATATCTCTCATCATCAAGACGCAATGTTATTGTTTTTGGCATACTTACCTCCTGAATATTATTTATTCATTTTTATTCACAAAGTCAAGCATAATCCTAATCAGGGGCGCTGTCCC
>CAZIQY010000046.1:0-20800 GCA_964541605.1 uncultured Syntrophaceae bacterium
GAATCGCCGGCCGAATTAAAACGGAATCAGTGGCCGATTTGGAGCGGAATACTCAGTTAACGCCGATCCTTTAAAAACTACTCTTGAATAGCGGTTTATTTATTTCAACTCGTAATTTTCAATACTGCAATAAATTAATATCATTTAGTTGAGGTGATAGACGTAACAACCACATAAATCTCCCGACACATTTCACTATCCATAATCCCCGATGATCCCGGTAGGGATGTGTTTAAGAAATCTTCTCCTCACGCTCTATTTCGGATAATCTGGATTCATCTTCGGATATTTCCTGATCAATGACATTGAGATGTGGCTTTTTCACGGTGTTTTCAAATAAATGAAGAATTCCTTGTTCCCCTCCGGTCCCGTCAGAGGCGATTCGCAAACACCCATGACGTGAAGGCCGAGATTAACGCAGAATTCCCGAATCTCTTCAATAACTCTCTTGTGAACGTCAGGGTCCTTCACGACGCCCCGCTTCTCGACATCCCCGCGCCCCGCTTCAAATTGCGGCTTGATCAGGGCCAGGATGACGGCGTCATGTTCTTTGATCAGCTTAAGCACGGCAGGAATAACGAGTTTCAGAGAAATAAAGGACGTATCTATGGTGGCCATGTCGATGGGATCTTCAATGCCGATGCCTTCGAATGTGCGGATATTGGTGCGTTCAATGGGAACAACCCGCTTGTCCTCCCGGAGTTTCCACGCCAGCTGTCCATAGCCGACATCGAGGGCATACACCTTCTTTGCCCCCTCCTGAAGAAGACAATCCGTAAAGCCTCCCGTGGAGGCTCCTACATCGAGGATGATCAGATCCCTGACATCAATGGGAAACACGGTCAGGGACCCCTTTAATTTCACTCCCCCCCTACTGACGTAAGGGTGATCTGCCCCTTTGATCCTGATATCCGCATCCGTTAGGACAAGGGTCCCCGCCTTATCAGTCCGCCTGTCCCCTACAAGCACCGCACCCGACATGATAAGCGCTCTGGCTCTTTCGCGTGTCTGGCAGATTCCCCTCTCCAGCAGCAGCATGTCCAGCCTGATCTTGTTGTTCCTAATATTCCCTCCTGCCCATCAGTAGCCGTGCAGCGGCGACGATGCTCTCTTCATCAATGCCATACGTCTTACGCAATTCCGCCTGCGAGGCATGTTCTGCGAATTCATCCCTTATTCCGAGCCTTTTAACCACAACATCATGAATGCCTTGCTCTTCGAACATTTCCAGGACAGCGCTTCCAAACCCGCCCATCAGAACATTTTCTTCAACGGTGATGATTTTCCCAACGGATTTCGCCGTGTCACACAGCAAGGTTGCATCCAGGGGTTTCACAAACCGGGCATTGATGACTCTTGCGGAGATGCCTTCATCTTCCAATATCTTTGCGGCGGCAATGGCGGGATAGACAGTGGCGCCGATGGCCACAATGGCAAGATCCGCCTTTTTGCCATCATAGACGATCTCCCCTTTCCCTATATCGAGGGATACCGGCTGATCATCGAGCGGCACACCCATACCCTTTCCGCGGGGATACCTGATGGAGGCGGGACTCCTGCATTCAACCGCAGTCTTCAGCATATGCCGGAGCTCATTCTCATCCTTGGGCGCCATAACCACCATATTCGGAACAGCCCGAAGATAGGAATAATCGAACAGTCCGTGATGGGTGGGACCGTCTGCGCCGACAAAACCTCCCCGATCGAGGGCAAGAACAACGGGTAGTTTCTGGAGGCAGACATCATGAATGATCTGATCGTACGCCCTCTGTATGAAGGTTGAATAAATGGCCACGACGGGTATGAGTGATTCCGTAGCCAGGCCGGCTGCAAACGTCACACCGTGCTGCTCAGCCATACCCACGTCATAAAATCTCCCCGGAAATTCCCTCGCGAACTGATCAAGTCCCGTCCCCTCGGACATTGCCGCCGTTACTGCCACAATTCGGGGATTGTCCTGCGCCAGTTTTACAAGGGTACTGCCGAACATCTGTGTATAAGAGGGGATTTCCGGGTCCCTGTCGGGCATCTCGCCCGTCTCAACCCGGAAGGGCGCTATACCGTGAAATTTTGCAGGATCCTTTTCGGCAAATGTGTACCCCTTGCCTTTCTTTGTAATGACATGGACAAGGACCGGTCCTTCCAGTTCCCTGACGTTTTCCATGTTTCGTATGAGGCGATCCAGGCGATGACCCTCGAGAGGGCCCACATACGTGAACCCCAGTTCCTCAAACAGGGCGCCCGGCACCACCAGCGCCTTCAGGGATTCTTCCAACTGTCTCGAAAACTTCAGCATCTGAGGCCCGATGGAAGGAATGGACTTCAGGAATCCCTTGATCTCCGATTTGAATTTTATCACCGTCTGTCCCGTCATGACGCGGTTCAGGTAGGAAGACATGGCTCCCACATTGGGTGAGATGCACATCTCGTTGTCGTTTAATATGATGATCAGATTCTTGCGGCGGTCTCCGGCCCAGTTCAATCCTTCAAAGGCCATCCCCGCCGAAATAGCGCCATCGCCGATGACGGCAATGATTTTAAAGTCTCCACCGCTGAGGCACTTTGCTTCCGCAATTCCTGTGGCGGCGGATATGGATGTGCTGCTGTGCCCGGCGTTGAATGTATCGTAGGGGCTTTCCTCCCTCCTGGGAAAGCCGCTGATGCCGTCCTTTTTGCGCAGGGTGTGGAAACGATCTTTTCGACCCGTGATGATCTTATGGGCATAGGCCTGATGGCCCACGTCCCATATGAGTTTATCTTTCGGGGTGTCAAATACAGTGTGAATGGCGAGAGTCAATTCGACCGTCCCCAGAGACGAAGCCAGATGCCCCCCGTTTTTGGAAACGGTATCGATGATTTCCTCCCTGATTTCCGCAGCAAGGGTCTCCAGTTCATTCAGGGTAAGTTTTTTTATGTCTTTCGGGAAAGCAACCTTTTCCAGAACGCTATTTTTTCGCATACCTGTTTTACTCATGATTATTAACTACGTTTTTCGCTCCGTAATATATGAGGCGATCATCCTCAACGGCAACGCCCTGTCGTCGAAGCGACTGATCGCCGCAAGGGCGTCGGCAACAAGCTCCCTGGCTTTTTCCCGGGAAGCATCCAGCCCCATGAGCGCCGGGTAGGTGATCTTGCCGCGCTCGGCATCGCTCCCCGTACCCTTACCCATCATTTTCCTGTCGCCTTCTACATTCAGGATGTCATCGGCGATCTGAAAGGCAAGGCCGATATGGCGTCCGTATAAAGACAGGGCTTCAATGTCCGCTTCTCCGGCCCCGGACAAGAGGGCACCCGCCCTCACGGAGACGATGATCATGGTTCCTGTCTTGTGGGTGTGAATGTACTGAAGGGTGTCCGGACCAACAGGCTGTCCTTCCGATTGCAGATCGACCACCTGTCCGCCCACCATGCCGAAATAACCCGCCGCCACGGCAATTTCACGAATCACGTCAAGCAAGGTTTCCGGAGGCGCGTCTTTCAGCAATTCCCTCTCCGACATGAGACGAAATGCCTCCGTCAGGAGGGCATCCCCCGCTAAAACGGCAACCCCCTCGCCGAACACTTTATGACTCGTCAACATTCCTCTTCGGTAATCATCATCGTCCATGGCGGGTAGATCGTCATGAATGAGGGAATAGGTATGAATGAGTTCAAGGGCGCAGGCCACCGGCAGAACCGGTTCTATTTCACCCCCCACGGCCTCCGCAGCGGCCAGACAAAGGATCGGCCTGATTCTTTTTCCTCCCGCAAAAAGGCTGTACCGAACGGCCTTGAAAATATCGGAGGGATACCGGTCTTCACCGGGAAGATATCCGTCGAGGGCCTCATCAACGATTTTCTTTCTGGCCTCCAGATACATTTTCAGCGGATCAGGGTTCATCTTCGCCGCCTTCGGCCTTAAACGGATTCACCGCTACGCCGTCTTCCTGTTTGAGCAGGATATCCACCCGCCTCTCCGCATCGTCCAGTCTCTTCGCACACAGGCGGGCGAGTTTGATTCCCTCTTCAAAGGCCTTCAGAGAATCTTCAAGGGTCATATCTCCCGCTTCCATTTTCCTGACGATTTCCTCCAATCTTCCAAGGGTGTCTTCAAATTTATCTTTTGCCATAATTGTTACTCCCGACAAATCTCCGTCACTTTTGCCCGAAGGCTTCCTGCCGAAACCTTGATTTTCAATTCGCTGTCGACGGGGACAGACCCCGCAACCCTCACGATAAATCCTTCGGGAAGTTTCCTGACAATACCGTAACCCCGCTTCAAAACCGCCAGAGGGCTTAAGGTATCCAGAATCGCCACATCCGATTCCACACGGTTTTTGAACTGTCCGATTTCCTTGTTCCATTCGGCTATCATATCTTTCTTCAAATTTTCAAGGACAAACCGCCGCTCCCGGATTGCCGACAGGGGGCTGACATGCATCAGCCGCACTTCAAGATGGCGCAGTTTGGGTCTGATCATGGCACGCCAATGCTCAAGGGTCGACCTGAGCCTCTCCAGGCGGTCATCAACCAGGAGACGGAAATCGTCTATTCTTTTTCTGGGATCCTTCAGGCGCGTATCCAGAAGAACCATTCGTTCATTCAACCTCTCCATCATGCGGCGTTGATGATTGACCATTCTCAGGTGCAGTTTTTCCAAAGATGCCGCGAGCTCTCTTTTTACCGGCACAACCAGCTCGGCTGCTGCGGACGGCGTCGGCGCCCGGAGATCCGCCACAAAGTCCGCAATCGTAAAGTCGATTTCATGACCGACGGCGGAGACAACGGGAATCCGGGAACGATAAATTGCCCGGGCGACCCCCTCATCATTGAAGGGAGCAAGGTCCTCCAGTGAACCGCCTCCCCTGGCGAGGATAACAACGTCTACATCCCCGGTCTTCTGCATATTGGAAATGGCGTCGATGATCTCTGCAGGGGATTCCGGCCCCTGTACCCTTACTGGGGCAATAAGAATATCAACGGACGGAAACCGCCGGGCTGTGATATTCAAAATATCCCTGATCACGGCGCCCGTCAGCGAGGTAATCACCCCTATTCTGCGGGGCAGAAATGGAATGGGTTTCTTGCGGGCAGGGTCAAAAAGTCCCTCCGCCTGAAGACGGGACTTCAACTGCTCGAAGGCCATCTGGAGGGCGCCCACACCCTTCGGTTCGATGGCTTCCACGATCAGTTGGTACTCGCCCCTCGGGTGGTATACGCTTACCCGTGCGCAGCATATGACGCTCATTCCTTCCTCGAGCTCAAAGCGTGACGGTCTCGACCATGGAAGGGATCTCTGCATATTGGGATACCGGAAGATGACGGCCCTGATCTGGCTCTTCTCATCCTTCATCGTAAAATACACATGTCCGGAAGCTGGCTTGCGCAGGTTGGAGATTTCCCCCTCTACCCATAGGGTATCGAAACTCGCCTCCAGAAGGCGCTTGATATTCTCATTTAATGCTGTAACCGTGAGTATTTCTTTCATAACCGTTACATCCTTCCGTGCAACTATCAGATATTCAACCCCGTGACAAGACAGATTTTATGTCTGACAAGTTCAGAACATCATCAGCCAATGGGGAAACAGAGATTCCAAAATGCCGGGCGGATATCCTGAAGTGAGAAAGAAACGTGACAGGCGGGAATATTTAATCCAGAGACAACGGCAATAGTTTTTATCTGTAACGACTAATTACCCACGTCCTTGATCTTTTATAGATAGGTCATTCGTTATTTATTGAATAGCGATATTTTGGGGGAAAGCTTTTGTGTAGCAGCTTTCCTTAAGCTATGCGTACTGAAAACAACTTCTTATCCTTAACGTCGCGATGTCATAAAGAGTGAGTATTACGGGTTGCGTTAATTTTTCAAATTAATATGTCCTTCTTTTGAAAAAGGGAAATTGAGGCATCCGAAGGCCGTTTTGATGTCGGTCTTTCCCTCTATCTTATAAGGCAAGTCATCACCGGCAATAATGGTCTTCAGGCTTCCATCCAAGTCTTTGAACTTTGCAACGACAGGCGCCTGTACCCGTGTTATTGATGACGAGGGAATCAGGAGTTCCTTTTCCAAACGCCCGTTCCCGATTTCTTCATTGTTAAGGTAAACAGTGTATTCAAAAGACTTGAGCGTAAGGTCAAAACGATTTGGATTTTGTACCTCGAGACCGAGGAGAAGATTCATCTCTGTAAAGGAGCGGGGTCTGAGGAGGATCTCGCGGAGGACAAAGGAGGGCTTTTCCAGGACCCAACTCAGGCAGGACACAAGCAGAATAGAAAGGACAAAGAGTTTAATAAGTAATTTCTTTTTCACGGCGGGAGTATATGAAGAATGATCTTGTGTGTCAATTGAGTTCTGACATCTGGTTAGGATTTCATGTTAGTATTTCATTGACGCGCGAGGCCGTCCATCATATACTTCCAGTTCACAGAAGCGAGTTTTTATCAAAAAGTTTTCAGCACGGTTTGATTTCCCTGACATGAGACCAACGATTAAAGGAGGGCAATGATGGAAGCGAATATAGACCCCCGGCTTCCCCTTTTACAGCACGCCAATGTGGAGAACAAGATCGTTCTTCTTCGGGTCGACCATAACGTGGTGAAAAGGGGAAGCATTCAGGATCCTTACAGAATCGACCAGACAATAGGAACGATTTTCAATATCGTCGAACGGGGGGGACGGCCGATCATTATGACCCACGTGGGAAGACCAAAAGATAAAAAGACGGGTGCCATAACCGTCGACCCGTCAACCTCTGTGGAACCGATTGCCGAGTATCTCGAAAGAAAACTTCACTCAAAGATTTATTGCCCCAAATTTAAACCGGATGGGAACCAGGGGATAAAAAGCATCGACACATCGATCAATCTTGCAATCAGAGATCTTAAGGAAAAAAGGATAGGCGCCATCTATCTTCCCAACACCCGGTGGTTCAAAGGTGAAGAAGACAAAAAGGATGACAAGGAGACGCTGGCCCTTCAACTCGCCGGACTCGCCGACGTGTACGTCAATGACGCCTTCGGTTCCTGGCAGCCCCATGTCTCCACCTATGACATAACAAAATACCTCCCGTCGTTCGCGGGGTATCTCATGCAGAAGGAGATTGAGAACTTGACTCAGGTGCTCCAGCCTGAACGGCCATTTATCGCCGTCGTGGCGGGGGCGAAGTGCAACACGAAAATCGGTCCCATCAATGCATTATACCGGAAGGTGGACAAGCTGATATTAGGCGGAATCATCTACAATACATACCTCTGCGCAAAATACGGGGTGTCTATTGAAGGGATCGATCCTGAGGATGTGGAAGCGGCGGGAAATCTCGTGGAAATGGACCGGCAGCACCACAAGATCGTGGAGCTCCCCTATCTCCATGAATCGGACACCATGGAGGGAAAAATCGAGGGGAAATACCGGGTCAGATCGATCAGCGAGTTCACGGCGGGGGCAACGTTCAAGTATATTCTTGATATCGCAAAAGAATCCTTTGAAGATCCGGGAATATCGGAAACGCTCAACTCGGCCCGGACCATATTCGTGAATGCCGTTATGGGATATACGCCGCACTTTACCGACGGTTCGGCGGCCCTGGACAGCAAAATCGACCATAACGCAGAAGCGATCAAACTTTATGGCGGCGGCGATACGCTGCAGGAATTCAAGGATCTGTGTCCCGGGCTGTATCTCTCAACCCTTGACAACTCGAAATATTACTTTTTCACCGGCGGCGGAACGGTGCTGAAAGCAATCGAGGAAGGCTCACCATACGGTCTCGAACCGCTGAGGGCTCTTATAGAAAACGGCGGGAAAGCGCCGTAAATTGAAGGATGAAATACTCTTAAGAAAGCACTGAAAAGAAAATGTTTCCCTGTGGTGAAAAGAACCCTGAAATATCAGCCGGGTAAATTTTCAAGGGTTAGATTACATTAGCTAAACAGTTTTTGCTTCAATCTTCCTGATCAAGTCGTATAGCTTCTGATTCACCGGAGTGGGGACGCCATAATATTTACCCAGTTCGATCACCTTGCCCGCAAACATTTCTACCTCTGTTTTCCTGCCCGCCTCCACATCCTGAAGCATGGAGGTCTTCCCCTCGGGGTTCAGGCCCGAAAGAACCGTATTCCAGTTCTCGATATCCTCCCAGGATAGAAAAACGGATGCTTTTTCGGCAAGCATGATGACTTCCCGCATGGCCGACTCCATGATATTTTTAGCTTCCCGAGAGGTTTGAAAGACGGAGTAAGGGGCGCGAAGCACGGCTGATGCCTGATTAATGCCTACATTGACCATGAACTTCCACCAGAGGGTGCGAATCATATCGGGAGGTGTTTCGCAGATGATGCCTGCTCTGTCAAAGAGCGCCTGCAGGCGCTTTACCCGATCTGTAAGAAAAGGGTTCCGGGCTTCTCCGAGCAATATCTTTCCCCGGCTGATGAAATTCACCCTGTTTCCTTCCTTTAAGGAGGCAAGGCCTATGGAAACCGCATAGAGAACTCTTTTCATCCCGCAGGCCGCGCCTATCTTCACCTCGCTGTCGATACCATTCATGACGGATATGATCGTCGTTTCCTCTCCGATGCTGTTTTTTATGTCGCAAATGGCATTGTCCAACTGATGGTGTTTTACAGCAATCATCAGGAGATCAGGAGGCGGCGACAGATCGCCCGGCTGATGCACGGGGATGGCGTAACGCTTGCCGTTGACAATCAGCCCTTCACGGCGGAGCCGTTCAAAGCGATCGCCGGCGGCGATAAACGAGATACAATGACGGTCCATGTCGTATAACATACTGGCGTAGGCGCCTCCCACAGCGCCGGCCCCGACAATGGAAATTGTTTCGATCAACGGTTTCATACAAGGTCAATCCTATCACTGCATCTGTGTGAAGAAACGGCGTATCAAACGCTCGTTGCAGAAGCCCGAATAAAGAATTACTGTCCCCTAAAGTTTGACGCTCTCTTAAAAAGTCTAATTCTGTCATTTCGAGGAGCAAAGCGACGAGAAATCTTTAATTATTTCAAGATTTCTCCCTGGTCCATATTCAACCCCCCTGTAATGATGCATAAAGGCTTGTTCAGTTGCTATTGATCTTCACATATCTTTGTAACACATTTTAATTTGTATTCCTATCCGTCTTGATATTTTCAATCGAATGCCGTATGTTTTAGCCATGAAATCAACCGATTCAACAAAAGGAAACCTGACATGAAAAAATTGTATTTATCGGATGCCGATAGTAAAATCGGCGGCGTATGCGGAGGCATCGGAGAATATTTTGATAAAGATCCCACCCTGATAAGAATTCTCTTTATACTGGTTATTTTATTTTCATTCGGGTTCGGCGTTCTTGCCTATCTGGCAATGTGGCTCGTCGTTCCAAAGAAGCCTGATGGATTACAGGATCGGAAATAACCGTAGTTCACACAGCTCCAAAGGAGGATAGATATGGATTTTAAGACGCTCTTGACAAGCAGACGTTCCATCAGGGATTTTCAGAACAGGGAAGTGCCTCTGTCAATCATCAAGGAAATCATTCAAGACAGCTGTCTTGCCCCGACAGCCGGGAACGGCCAGCCATGTAAGTTTATCATTGTTCAGAACCGCGATTACATCAGAATACTCTCAGATGAAAGCAAGAGAAATCTCCTTTCCGATCTTGAAAGGAATCCCAACTCAACAATTAAAAACTATGAAGCCTATCTTCATGATGAGAAGTTCAATGTTTTTTACAATGCACCCTGCCTCGTTTACGTCATTGGATCCAAAAATTTGCATTCGCTCGATGTAGACTGCGCCCTGACGGTTGCCTACTTCATGTTTTCAGCGACATCCAGGGGGCTGGGAACCTGCTGGATTGGATTGGGCGCTCATATCCGTGACCGTAAAATCCTTGATGATATGGGAGTGCCCGTGGGTTATCACATCGTGGCGCCTGTCATTGTCGGTTATCCGACCAGCATACCTCCTGCTTCTGAAAGGCATGCGCCTGATATAGTAAATATTATCTGAATACCAAGGAACTCTTTTTTACTTTAAGGCCGGAAAATTTTAAGCGGCGCCGTATATCTCTTCCCGGACAGCCACGATATATATTAAGAAGAGAAAATCTAATGCGGTTTGTTCAATGATTAGAGACAGTTTTGAAAGCCTGAAGGTCAGCCCGAAGGAAATGGATTTGCTGTGGTCGTTGGGATTCAGACATTTCGGCACATATTTCTTCCGGTATGATACACGCTGTTACAACAATAAAACCGTACAGGTACTTCCTCTGAGGATCAATCTCAAAAGGTTCAGGCCCTCCGCAAGCCAGAAAAGAATCTTGAGAAGGAACCGGGATCTCCAGGTTGTTTTCCGGAACGCTTTCATAGACGAGGAAAAGATTCGCCTCTTTGAGATCCACAAGCGGAGATTCACGGAAAATATTCCTGAGGATCTCTTTAATTTCATTTCTCCCATGCCGTCAATAATTCCATGCCGCACCCTCGAATGCAGTCTCTTTCATGAGGATAAACTGATCGCGGTCGGTTTCATGGATATCGGCGATGATTCAACCTCCGCCGTATATACAATCTATGACACGGGTTATTACAGGCGCAGTCTTGGAATCTATATCATACTGTCGGAGATTCATTATTCCATTGAAGCCGGTTTCAATTATCTGTATCATGGCTACGCTTACCGGGAAGATTCCTACTATGAGTACAAAAAAAATTTCATCGGTCTGGAATATTACGACTGGCGCGGCGAATGGAAACCGATGATGAAATAACTTAGTAATGTGGAAAGGTTTTTGAGCATTAACGAGCTCTTTTCCTTGAATCTGAATTCCGATCTTGTGACCCTGAGCGCCTGCGAAACGGGATTGGGAAAAGTGAGTAAGGGAGTTGAAATTGAAAAAGGGGTACGCAGAAATAAATTAAATAAATCTTGAATTGTGCACATCTTTTGATTAAACTTACTGCCCAGTTATTCGAGCCATGCGATAAATTCCGGGTGAAACTTGTATGTCTTCAAGGTTGTTACACAATTATTCCGTTTTTTCATTCCTGATCATTCTTTTATTTATCACAGTTACAACCGGATCATATGAACAGGCCAATGATTTTAACCAGTTCTACTTAACGGGATATTCAAGCCAGGATACCGAAATTGATTCTTCCGAGAAGTTGACCGGTATCATATTGGGTGCGCATCCGTACGTTCCTGACAGTGTCATTCCGGATTTACACCAGTTTGCTTTCTTGAATTATTTCATCGAAAAAAAATTCATTCAAAATTTATCACTCGTGCATCCCTGTATACACAGGGGCCCCCCGAAAAATGCATAATTCCCCTGCGGATTCCCTTTAGAGTTTAATTATTTAACAAATTCAAGAAAAACACAGCCAATGATTACTGTGATTGCCATTGAAACCCCAGAGGTGACGCCGGGATTTAGATGTGTCCCATTACACTCCACATCGTGCCCAGCCTCACTCATCTGAAGACATATGCCGACAAGAAGACGATGAGACGAAAGTTCTGATAATATCAAATAATGCAACATAAGAGGGAGGCACAACCGCGTTTTTTTGCGGAGAAAACCTATACTAAAAGAGGAGGATGACATGAACAAAAAAGATCTGATCGCCGAAGTTGCAAAAATTACCTGTACCAAGGCCGAAGCGGGAAAAGCCGTGGATGCCGTCCTTGAGGCAATCACAAAAGCGTTGAAGAAGGGGGACAAAATGACTCTCGTCGGTTTTGGAACGTTTTCTGTAGCAAAACGATCTGCCAGAACGGGAAGAAATCCGCAGAGTGGCAAGCCAATCAAGATTGCGGCTAAAAAAGTCCCCAAGTTTACCGCAGGCAAGGCCTTGAAGAGCGCCGTTGCGAAGAAATAACAAAATTGCCCGTCAGGAAAGGCCCCTGACATGAATAACCGGGGGCGATGCGCGCTTGTTGCCCCGGTTATCGTTCATGACCACCTGAAAAAAATTGGGACGTCCCTGAAGTTTTTATGATTAAAAAAACATTTTTTATTCTTATATACATCATTTTCTCATTTCCGGGTGTCGCGTTCGCCGGGTTGGAAAAACCGTCTGAAAGCATCGGGACTCTGTTGAAACGAGCCAACGACTTCAAGGTCGCGGAAAAGTACGAAGCGGCGAGGGATCTTTATGAGAAGGTCCTGGTTATCGCCCCGGATAACAGAGAAGCCCTGCAGGGTAAAGACGATTGCCGCATCATGCTGGAACCCCTGATTCCTGAACAGTCGCTCGCGGTGCCTTTCGGTCTTGATGACCCCAGGCTTCGGCAGATACAAGATGATCTCAATAAAGCAAAAACGCCGTGGGATAAACGGAGGGCATCTCTGGCCTACAAACGCTTCGCGTGGATCTATACGGGTGAGGTCTATGCCCGTGAAAAAGAAGTGTACGGAAAGAAAGCGGGACTGATCATAAAAGGCGCCATCTCGGGGATTGAACAAGGCCTTCCTTACGATACGGTTTATTCCCTGACAAAGGACAAACTGACAACGCTCCAGGAAGGGATTCACCGAAGCTGGAAGGGCCACGGCCCGGATATCCTGACCCCGTCGCTTGAAACTCTGGAGAAGCTGAAACAGATGGACCTGTCGAAACGCAGGTTCAGGTTGACCGCGGTTATCGTGAACTCCGACCTGGATTACGACATGATCAACAAGATTGACCAGATTACGCCTCCTTTTCCGGAAGGCGGAAAATACCAGATAGGCGACATCGGGACGGTCATGGGCGCTTACACGGTCTATAAATTCATCGGAGAATACGAAGGACTCTCGGCATTTGCCGATAACCCTGCCATGTTTCACGACCTGCTTGTCGTCAAGGTGGATGACGCGGGCATCGTTGTCGATGCCTTTAAATACACTCTGGAGTGGACAGACAGTCCCAGCCTCGCCCTTTACCGCCTAGGGAAAAAAGGCGTGCGCTTCAAAGAGGACATCGACATCAAAGACCTGCATCTCACAATTCCTTCCGAAAAAGACCGCATGGACGCTTACAATCATGGGCAAAGTTTTTAATGGATTCCGGCTTTCGCCGGAATGACAACTTTTTACGATCCCATCATGTTTAATCGGGAACTTTTTTCCGCCTCCTCCTGTCTAAGTGTCTAAAACAAACTTCAAGGAGGAACGGATCATGAAAACCATCGGAATCGTCATTCTGGCAATCATATTTTGCACGGCAAGCGCCTGGGCGGGAGTTGTCGGAAACGCCATGGAGGTGCGTATTGTGACCGACGACGGTCAATCCCTGCCGATCTACCCGGTAAAGATGCGGCACGGGGTGCGCAAGGTATACGCTGAAGCGGTTAAGGGCGACCACTACCGCATCGAAGTGAAGAACCGTCTCAACCGGCGGGTGGGGCTTGTCATCTCTGTGGATGGACGCAACATCATCAGCGGCGAGAAATCATGGCTAAAGAGCAGCGAGCGCATGTACATTCTGGAGCCATACGGTTCGGGAGAATTCGCCGGCTGGCGCACATCACAGGATCGCATCAATCGTTTTTACTTCACCGACGTACCCGATTCCTACGCCGCGGCCTTCGGCGACGAAAGCGCCATGGGAGTGATTGCCGTGGCACTCTATCCCGAGGTGCAGCGCTGCAAACCGCCGATACCCCTTCCTCAGACGACCGCACCCTCTCCGCGCAGTCATGAAGAGAAAGCGGCAGGCTCCGCCGACAAAAGAGACGCGGCTCCTGCGGCGCGGGCTGGCTCAGGCGAGATGATGAAGGAAAAGACCTTCAGATCGGAACAGGCGCTGGAAAGCGCCGGAACTGGCTATGGGCGGGACGAGTATTCACCATCTCAGCTTGTGGCATTTGAACCCGAAAAACGGGCGGTGGAGACCGTCTACCTCAAATACGAGTGGCGTTCGATCCTCTGCAAGCTTGGTGTGCTGAACTGCTCCAAACTGTCGCGCCGCCCGCACAACCGTCTGTGGGACAATAACGGTTACGCCCCGCCGCCCCCGCGATACGTTCATCCCTGACAGGGTGCGGGATGGAAACGACGGGTTTTCAGTCATTGCGAGGAGCGGAGCAACGTGATAATCTTTCAATACAACATTAATTTCTTCAGGATTGCCTCATTCCGCAGGCAATGACAGGAGGAAACATCTTGCCGGAGATACCTGACCCAGTGGATGCGCAGAACCGGAACATCGGGGACGATGATGCCGGTTTTGTCACACACTGCCAGAGGGGTGATAGCGAGGCATTCTCGTTTTTAGTCAGGAGGCACCAGAAAAAGATGCTCAACACGGCCTACAGGATGATCGGCGACTACGAAGAAGCCTGCGACGTGGTGCAGGAGGCCTTCCTCTCCGCCTACCGGTCAATCGGAAAATTCAGGGGGGACGCCCGGTTCTCCACATGGCTCTGCGGCATCGTCCTGAATCACGCAAGAAACCATTTGACGCAGAAGACCGCCCGTTCCCGACGCGAGGCCGCATCGCTCGATGATCCCGTGAAATCGCAAGACGGAAGTTTCATGAATGAGCCCCGTTCTCAGGAGGAGTCGATCGTCGAGCGTATCGAGAAACGGGAGGTAGAGATGAAGGTTCAGGAGTGCATCGGCTTCCTCGACGCTGAACAGCGGGAGGTCCTCGTCCTCCGGGACATCCAGGGTTTTTCCTACGAAGAGATCGGTTTCATACTGAAACTGCCGGAGGGAACCGTCAAGTCGCGGCTGTTCCGGGCCAGAAACGCCCTGAAAAACGGTCTGCTCCGGGTATTCGGTGATCTGATATGACGTGCAGCGAAATAGAAAATCGGCTTCCGGCCTATATGGAGGATATTCTCTCCCCGGAAGAGAAAAAAAGCATGGAGGAGCATCTTGCTTCCTGTTCCCGCTGCAGCCAGGCCCTCGCAGACCTGAAAAAAGCGGATGAATTCGTGCATGGTCTCGAAGAAGTGGAGCCGCCGCCTTTCTTCGAACAGAGGATCATGTCCCGGGTCAGAGAAGAGGCCGGGCGAAAAAAGGGAATCCTCCAGAGGCTCTTCTATCCGCTGTACATCAAGGTCCCCGTCCAAGTCATGGCCACATTTCTTGTCGCTGTCCTTGCCTTCTACGTTTATCAGAAAGGCGAGCCGGAAATGAAACAGACGGCGCCTTTCCCCATACCCATCACCGAAAATGGCAAGGGCCGGGTCACGTCCGAATCTTCCGGGGCCATTTCTGTTCCTCTCGCCGTTGCACCGGCCAAACGGACGCCTGCGGGAGATCTCGCAGACAAGAAACAGCAGCTGCCTGCCGCTCCCCGGTTCAAGGGCGATGGCGAAGAGAAAAGCATAACCGATTCGCGTGCGCCGATGCGGGGAGAGCGTCCGGAGGCCGTGAAATCCTTCGCCCCGGCCATGACGGCAAGAGAGAGGGATATGCCTCCGGTTAAAGCGGAGGCGTTTAGCGCTGCGCGGGACAGGGCTGGAATGCAGGGTGCGGACATTGCGTCCGAAACCCTCCTGACGCAGCAGAAACGTAAAGAAAAGACGGCTGCCAAGCGATCAACCTTTGATCTGACCATTCAGGTCGGGGATACGTACGCCGCTGTCAGGGAAATCGAAGAGCGCCTCGGCCAATTCAACGCCCGGATCATCGACAGGCAGCGCCGCGATGGAGAAGAAATCCTCAAAATTGAAATCGCGGGGCGGAACATCGCCGAATTCCTCGATCGACTCAAGGCCATCGGCAAAATTGACGCGGGGAGGATCCCCCCTGCCGTTCCGGAAGGGGATGTGGCCGTAAGCATAAAAATCAAAGAATATTGACTTCGAAAATCTTGGTACACTGCTTTAAAAAATTTGGCTTTAATACCTCTCAGGAACGTCCCCCGCATCCTGCAAGTTCAAACGCTCTGACGGTAAGTTCTTCCGGAATGAGTTCTCTTCTCATCTGAAAGGATGTTCCTACAATGTATCCAACGTTTCCTTGAAGCCGGGCATGGCGTTGATGATCGTTGCGTCGTCAACGCAGTAGGCGATCCGGATATGGCCGGGTCCGCCGAAACCACTGCCCGGAACCACGAGGATTCTTCGCTTCTGCAACGCTTTGACAAATTCGATGTCGTCTTCGATGGGGCTGCGAAGGAAGAGATAAAAGGCGCCCGCCGGCTTTGACAGCTCATAGCCGGCGGCTGACAACCCGTCACACAGGAGGTCCCGCTTCCTTTTATACTCCGCCGCGTTAACCTTTACGTCCTGCATGCGGGCAACGACCCGCTGCATCAGGGCGGGGGCATTGACGAACCCCAGCACCCGGTTGTACATGATCAGGCCTCCCATCACCTCTTCAAGGCCGGATATGGCCGGATTGACGGCCATATACCCGATCCTTTCGCCGGGGAGGGAGAGCGTCTTCGAATAGGAATTGGCGATGATACTGTTTTTATAGACATTCAGAATGCTCGGGACTCTAACGCCGTCATAGACGATATCCCGATAAGGCTCGTCGGAAGCGAGGTAAATCTCCTTCCCGAATGCCCTGCCCTTCTCTTCGAGAAGCGCGGCAAGGCCCCTGATCGAAGCCTCGTCATACACCCTGCCCGTCGGGTTGTTGGGGAAATTGACGAGAACGACTTTAGTCTTTTCCGTAATGGCTCTTTCGAGAGCGTCAAGATCGAGGGAAAAATCCGGCTTCGTTTTGGCGAAGGTAATGACGCCGCCCGCATTGTCCACATAAAACTGGTACTCCATGAAACACGGCGTGGGAACGAGAACCTCATCGCCCGGATCGAGCAGTACCTTGAACAGCACGTTCAGGGCGCCTGCCGCCCCGCAGGTCATCACGATGTGTTCCCCGCGCACGGCTACACCGTGCTCCTTCGTGACGGTCGCCGCCACGGCGTCTCTCGTCTCCTGAAATCCCGCATTGGACATATATCCGTGAATGCCCGGTCTATCCTCTCCGGCTATCTGCATCAGGGTTTCCCTGAACCGGCCCGGGGGTGCTACATTGGGGTTCCCGAGGCTGAAGTCAAAGACATTTTCCGCCCCGAACTCTTTTTTCAGTCGGATTCCCTCCTCAAACATCTTTCTGATCCACGAGGATTGAGAAATGAAGCTGTGCACTTTTTTCGAAACGGCCATGCTGGGACTCCTGAATAAATTTGTTTCTTTTACCACAACCTGGAAACAACGTCAACCGGCCATTGTCGGGACAATTCATTCTTGACATTTCAGCCGTCATTCTTTACACTCCATCAACAACAGACAGCGGGGAAAACCATGCCGATTTATGAATTTAAATGCAAAAAATGCGACAATCTCTTTGAAATGCTGTTCATGTCCAGCAATGAAAAAATAGAGGTGTCCTGCCCTGCGTGCAAATCAAAAAACGTGGACAGGCAGATGTCCGTCTTTGGAGGTAAAATCGGGAATACATCCGCCGGCGGGGCCGGCTGCACAAGCTGCTCGGCCACCTCATGCAGCACCGCCTGAGGACGGTAAGATTTTGTGGCGGTCTGCCACATTTTATCATTGTAAAAATCGGGCCAATACATTATAAGCGGTCATCCATAATTCTCTTCTCATACGAGGTCAGTTGCATGAATATTCTGATGTTTGGACCTAACGGCAGCGGCAAAGGAACCTTCGGGGCTATATTGTGCGGACACTTCGGAATTCCCCAGATAGAAACGGGCATGATCTTCAGAGACAATATTTCACAGGGAACGGAACTCGGTAAAAAGGCAAAGGATTACATTGCCCAGGGAGCCCTGGTTCCGGACGACATCACCATCCCCATGATCCTGAGCCGTCTGAAGATGGAAGACTGCAAAAACGGCTGGCTCCTGGATGGGTTCCCCCGGAATATCACCCAGGCGGAAGCTTTCTGGAAAGCCCTGAAAAAGGAAAATATCAAGCTGCATTATGTCATCGAGCTGGTCCTCGATCGTGAAATAGCGAAAATGAGGATCATGGGAAGAAGGCTATGCGCCGTTGACAATAACCACCCCAACAATGTCAACGTTGAAGAAAACAAACCGGTTATGAAAGATGGGAAGATATACTGCCGGGTCTGCGGCTGCGACCGGCTTTCAGCCCGCGCCGACGATCAGGATGAGGCGGCCATCGACAAGAGGCACGCCATTTACTATGATACAAAGACGGGAACCTTGGCGGCCATTAAATTATTCAAGGATCGGGTGAAGGTGATCGAGGTAAACACCCAGCCGGGCGTGAAAGAGATATCCGCCTTCCTCATCAAACAGTTAACATAAGATTTTCACTCTACCCTTAAAGTAGTCAACAGCCTTCCAGTTTTTCGGAAGGCTTTTTTGCCTGTGTATGGAAAATATAAGAAATTTCAGCATTATCGCCCATATCGATCACGGAAAGTCGACTCTTGCAGACCGTCTCATCCAGAGCACCGGTGTGTCTGATGCCCGTACTTTTAAAGATCAGATCCTCGACACGATGGACATCGAACGCGAGCGGGGAATCACCATCAAAAGTCAGGCCATCTCTCTGCCTTATAAGGCCACTGATGGCAGGGCATATACTCTCAACCTTATTGACACGCCGGGACATGTGGATTTCTCCTATGAGGTCTCTCGTTCTCTTGCCTCCTGCGAGGGCGTCCTTCTACTGATCGACGCCGCTCAGGGCGTGCAGGCTCAGACCCTGGCGAATCTGTATCTGGCCATGGAAAACAATCTCGAAATCATTCCCGTGATCAACAAGATTGACCTCCCTTCCGCCGATGTGGACCGCGTTATCGAGCAGATCGATCAGGAGCTCGGTCTGGACCCGGACAGTCACCTGAAATGCTCTGCCAAGGAGGGTATTGGAATTGATGAGATTCTGGAGGCGATCGTGGATCGTATTCCTCCTCCGACAGGGGATCCGCAGGCGCCGCTCGCCGCTCTCATTTTTGACGCAAAGTATGATTCTTTTCGCGGCACGGTGATCCATTGCCGCATCTTCGACGGCAACGTAAAGAGCGGCGATATGATCCGTTTCATGTTCAATAACACCGTCTACAGGGTTGAAGAGGTCGGCCACTTCCTCCTTTCCCGGGCGAAGCGTGACCGTCTCACGGCAGGAGACGTCGGATACATCATCGCCGGCGTGAAGACAGTGGCGGATGTCCGAATCGGAGACACGATCACCCTGAATGACCGGCCCTGTGAAAAGCCTCTTCCGGGATTCAGAGAGATCAAGCCGGTGGTCTTTGCCTCCATTTATCCCATTTCTTCGGACGACTACGAGGACCTGGCCGTATCTCTTGAAAAATACACGCTCAATGACGCATCCTTCATCTACCAGAAAGACTCGTCCGTGGCCCTCGGCCAGGGCTTCCGCTGCGGATTTCTGGGCCTCCTTCATCTTGATGTGGTCCAGGAAAGGCTGGAGAGGGAATACGGGCTATCCATCATTCTGTCCGTCCCCAGTGTCCGGTACAGATTTACGCTGAGGGACGGCTCGGTGACGGAAGTGGACAACCCCTCCCTCTATCCCGACCCGATAACCATTGCCGGTTCCGAGGAACCCTACATCCGGGCGACGATGATGCTGCCTGACAGATACATGGGATCGGTCATGAAACTCTGCATGGAAAAGCGGGGACTGAACTCAAGGCTCAATTACACGGGACCCGGCAGGGCGGAAATCATCTATGAAATGCCTCTGGCGGAGATCCTCTACGATTTTTACGACCGGTTCAAATCCGTCACCCAGGGATACGGTTCCTTTGACTATGACCTGATCGATTACCGGGAGAGCAACCTCGCGTTGCTGGATATTCTGGTGAATGGAGAAAAGGTCGACGCCCTGTCCCAGATCGTTCATCGCGACCGCGCCAGAACCCGCGGTCTTCAGGCCTGCGAACGGCTGAAGGAAGAGATTCCCAAACAGATGTTCCGCATTGCCATACAGGGGGCTATCGGCGGCGAAATTATCGCGCGAACCACCATCTCGGCCTTCCGCAAGGACGTCACGGCGAAATGCTACGGTGGAGACATCACGCGGAAAAGAAAGCTCCTGGAAAAGCAGAAAAAGGGGAAAAAGCGGATGAAGATGATCGGGTCCGTCGCGATTCCCCAGAGCGCATTCCTAGCGGTCCTGAAGTCCGATACGGATTGATCTCAATGACAATTTTTCAAGTGTTCCGCGCCAACATGACCAACATGTTGAGAACGAAATATGAACAGAACCGGCGGTTGATTCTATGAACAATCTCTTTGCCGATACCTCTGAGAATCTAAGGGATGAATTGATTGAAACAATTCTCCAGACACACTGTTTCCGTGTGGAAAGAATTGTTTCCCGCGGTCATTGTTCGCCCGAAGGATTTTGGTACGATCAGGATGAAAACGAATGGGTGATTGTTCTAAAAGGAAGCGCCGGCTTACGATATGAAGGCCAAGAAAATGTCTTCGTTCTGAATCCCGGCGATTACCTTCATATTGACCGACACCAAAGACATCGCGTGGAATGGACAGATCCTGATCATGAGACCGTATGGCTGGCTGTTCATTATTCCTGATGGTCAGAATAAATCCTTATCCAGCCGGTTCTCTCTTACGTATTCCTTTGTAATCATGTAATATATTTCTTTTGAAAAAAAATAACCTGTGTTACGATGTTATTCAAAATACCGAAAAAAGCGAAGTTCGTATATTAAAAAGAAAGCGCCTAATTTTCGGGGCAATTTTTGTAGAAAAGTATCAAGATTTCGAGGCACATTTACACAATACATATGCACCACTTAAAGGCAGCAATAAAAAAGGTGGCATAAGCCTCTCCCCATAGTCAAGACAAAAGATTGGCATGTTTAAGGTGCATGGTT
>CAZIQY010000047.1:0-20623 GCA_964541605.1 uncultured Syntrophaceae bacterium
GTGTTGTATATGATAATAAAAACACGATGGGGGCATGCCATGGAGCATCTCGAATTATCGAAAGACGGACCCATCGCCACGGTCACTCTGAATCGCGGCAAAGTGAACGCGATCAACGAGCGTGTTGTTGAAGAACTTTCCGATGTTTTTCATGAACTTGCCGATGATCCTGATGTCAGGGCGATCATCCTCACCGGCAAGGGTCATTTTTTCACGTTTGGTTTTGATATTCCCGAATTTCTCGGCTACATGAAAGATGATTTTATCCGATATCTTAAAAAGTTTACCGATTTTTACACATACCTGTTCGTTTACGGGAAACCTGTTGTCGCAGCGCTCAACGGCCATACCATTGCAGGGGGGTGTATGCTCGCCATGGCCTGTGACTACCGGATCATGGTATCGGGAAAGACAAAGATTTCGCTGAACGAAATCAACTTCGGATCTTCCCTTTTTGCAGGCAGCATTGAGATGTTGAAATTGCTTGCGGGCCAGAGAATTGCGGCAACCGTCGCCCTTGGCGGAGACATGTATTATGCTGAGGATGCCTGCCGTGCGGGATTGATCGATCAGATAACAACGGAAGCGGATTTATACGCTAAAGCGAACCAAGTCGCCGCTCAATATGCTGAAAAAGACCCGGCAGCCTTTCGAAGCATTAAAAAACTACTGCGCAAACCCGCGGCAGATGAAATGACCAAAAGGGAAATGGAATCCATTGTTGAATTTGTCGAGATCTGGTATGCCGAAAACATGTGGAAGAGACTGCAAGAGAAGATCATTTACACATAACATCATCAGGTTAATCATGAGGTGGGAAAATGGATCGAAAAAGGAGAATTCATACTCTGCAGGATAAAATCACGGGGCAGGGCTTATGCGGCGCTCTGCTGTTTTATTCCCGGGACATCTTTTATTACACGGGAACGGCGCAGCCTTCCTATCTTGTTGTTTTGCCCGATGATTACCTTTTGTTTGTCCGGAGCGGCTTTGATCTTGCCCTTCAGGAGGTCTTTATCGACGCTATGAAAGTAAAAGAAGAGCGGCGCCTCTCGAATATTTGCAAGAACATTTTCGCCGGTTTGAAGGGAAATCAAAGAAAAATTGCCACCGAATTAGATGTTCTGACGGCAGAACAATTCAAGGAATTTAAAGAGGTTTTTTCAGGATTCGATTTTATCAATGGATCTCCTTTCATTCTTGAACAGAGAAAGAGGAAAGACCCATTCGAGATCGAAGAAATCGGGGCGGCCTGTGATGCCATTCATAAAGGCCATGAGGCTGCCGTTTCAATCATCCGGGAAGGCATCACGGAACTGGAACTGGCGGCTGCCGTGGAAAATGCTCACCGATTATCAGGACACGAGGGAGCATTCTTCATCCGTCAGCCTGATTTTTTCATGAGCCGGGGACCTGTCGCTTCGGGAGCAAACCTGTTTAAAAACAGCGGTGTCGTCTATACCATCACGGGGACAGGGCTGAGTCCCGCGGTGCCCGCGGGCCCCTCGCAAAAAAGATTGGCGATCGGAGACCTCATTGTCGTCGACATTCCCACCCTGGTCAGGGGGTACCATGCGGATCAGACGCGGACATATTATTTGGGAAATGCCGGCAGGGAGGTACGATCGCTCTACGACGATCTAAAGACCATCGCGGATCATCTCATCGGTAACATTCGTGTCGGAATGCGCTGCAGCAACATCTACGTCATGGCGCTTAAAAAAGCCGGGGAACTTCAAAGAGAAAGTCATTTTCTGAACTTCGGCAAAGGAAAGAGATCCCGCATGATCGGTCACGGGATCGGACTGGAGCTTAACGAGCCGCCTATCCTTTCCGAGTATGATCATTCAGAGATAGGCGAGAGTTGTGTCATTGCCCTGGATATGCATATGATGGACGAAGGCCGGGGCGTTGTCAAACTTGAAGACATGATATTAATAAAAGAAGGAGGCAATGAACTGCTGACAAAGAGCCCGCGGGACCTCTGTGAAATATACAAAAATTAATATAAGGGTTTTCTTTCCCGTTTTCTTACGGGACATGCAGCATCCATTTTATGACCACCTATTTCAGGCTTGCACCACCCGTCGCGTTTGTTTTTTCAGGCGGCTGATCCGGCGGCGCAAAAAAGCCACTTTTTTTCTGTCTTTCTTCTCCGTTGCTTCAATTCTTTCCTCTTTGAAGTGTCTGATCTTTGCCTTCATATCCTGTTTGGTTTTTATTTTTTCACTATCCTTTATCTTCTTTCCCTTTTCTTCGTCTTTAAGCCCTTTTGCTTCTTTGATAAAAGCGATCAGTTCTTCCTTTTTCATATCATGGACCGAGGTGGTCCTCGGAAATTCCAGTGCGATTACCTTCAATTCCTTAACCGTCATTTTTTCCAACGGTTTTTTTCGCTGTGTTCCTTTTTTTTAATCTCTTCTGCCATTCTTAAATCCTCCTTCAAGAAGCGTTATACAATCTTTCTGTTCAACAATAGTGACGTGAGACAGCTAATTTCTTATCAATTCAATTCTTTTTTGAGTATTTGCCGCTTTTTCCAGTTCCTTTTTGTTCTCGTAAAAACTTTGAATCTTTACAAGGTAGACTAAAAGCGCCTTCTTCCAGCCATTTCTCGAAGCGGTGTCGATGGCAACCTGCAAACAGCGTTCATCGTGTTTGTTATGTTGAACAACCAATCCGGTTGCAATCAGTCTGGACAAGGGGTCTTCCATCTTCATGATTTCATCTGTCACATCTTTGGTCTTTCCGCTTCGGAATGACGTGAAAAAGCCCTGATATTGTTCGGGAAGCAGATTCCGTTCCACACGATCGAAGTTTCCCTTTAAAAATTCATGAAAGTTTCTGTTCGATGGAGATGGATGCCCGGCTTCTATTTTGAGATACTCCCGGTCATCGATTTTTTCAAGAACAGCCGTCTGTACGGCACATTTCGTCAGATAGGCCCTTGCCAGGATCTCAAGATCCCCGCTTTTTCTGATCTCTTCCGTGGCCTTGTTAAAATGGAGTTCGGCGATAAGGACTTTGCCGCTCAGGTAGTTTTTCTTGTAATTATCCAGTTGATTGAACGCCGCATTTGTCCAGTCGGGAATCTGTTTTGACCCGCATCCGGCGAACAACATCAGGAAAGCAAAAATAATGACATGCTTTTTCATGGGAGTTTGATCTCAGGCTCTTTTTTAAAGGGTATTTTTTTATCAATTTCGTTGACCAGGTTCCCGATGGCATTAACCGTTGAATCGATTTCCGCTCTCAAGGACTTTAAATCCTTGGTGGAATCCGCCGCATCCGAACTCATTTTGTTTATATTATCAACGGTTATATTCATCTTCTCCAGTTTCAGTATAAAGTCCTTGAGAATTTTTCTGATCAAAAGCAGGGCGCCGTCGCTTCCGTAAACCTGGTCATCCGTTTTCGCCAGGATAGTATCAACTTTCGCCAGGATGTCTTGCGTCTTTTTAATTGATTCACGAATCGATCGAGCACTCTCCGCATCTCCAACAACCATTTCGATAACAGAATCTTTCTTTGCCAGGTTGGCCGTAATTTTTTCAATATTTGCGACCACCTTATCCACCTTTTCCAGCGTTGGCTGAACCCTTTTAATCGTTTCATCGATGTTATCGATTCTCACAATTTCGGGGATGTCTTGAGGCGATAATGCGGGACTGCTCAGATTGGGCGTGGTCACGATGAGTTTGGAGGAGCCGATGAGAGGCTTGTTTATACTGAAGATACTGCTCGATTTGATCCATTTCACGTGCTGATCGGGGATCCTTATCTTTACCAGGACCAACCCCTGATCACTCAGTTCCAATTTTTCAATCCTGCCGATTTTAAAACCCGAAAAATGGACGGGCATCCCTTCCGTAAGCTCTTCACCGGATTTTGAAGATAAGGTAAACGCATATTCTTTCGAAAAAAAACCCTTGCTGTAAGCGATATAGACCACAGAAGTTATAATCAATAACGCTGTAATGACGACAAACGCACCAACTTTTAATTCAACTTTTTTCGGCATTGTCTACTCTGTACCTGTGAGCATTCCACGTATAATCAAAAATATGGCTCTCCCGATATGAATCGTTAACTTTTTCCAAGGCGTCGTAGATAAAGCGGGCATCCTGCAGGTCCGGCATCATTTGAAAAGGCCTGTCGATCATAATGACGGCGTCAGCCACCATCACAGCTCTCAGAAGCATTACGCAAAAACGCTCCTCATGGGTCAATGCGAAATTCCTCTTATTGGCGATATGCGCCATGCCATATCGTTGCAGATATTGAAGAACCATCTGCCGTGCTTCGTTCTCTCTTATATTGTGGTGATACTGTTTGATCAGGGCAATGTTGACCCATACATCCAGATTTGAGATAAGGGGTATATCGGTTGATACCAGGCCGAGACGCTGTTTGTTGGTCCCGGTAAAATCATGCAAAGCCCCGTTCAGCATGTCCTCATGTTCAAAAAGCTTTAAATTGAAATCAGGATTAATGACAACACCTCGATTAGAACAATAGCAATAAAAACCTTTACCATGCCATTGAGAACCGCCACGGGAATGCTTGTCAGTTCGCTCGAAGCCTGCAGGCCAAACCGTATAGGAATCAATGTAATAAAAAAGCCAAAAGTGGAACATTTAATAAGGGATATCACTATATCATAAAAATCAGCCGATTTTAATAAAACATTTGTATAAACATCCACACTCATTCCGAAAATCAGTTTAGAAAACAGCATCCCGCTTGTCAATGCCAGGATGGAAAAGAGGCTGCTCAGGAGCACAACAGAGACAACGCCGTTGATGATTCTCGGTAAAAACAGATAGTTGATCACGTCGATATTGAATACCTCTAATGTTTTTAGCTCGTTATTCACCTTCATGACGGCAATTTCCGTATTGATGGCGGAACTTGAGCGAAGCGCGATCAGCAAGACCGTAATAAAGGGAGACAATTCCGTAACTACAAGACCCATAAGGATTCGCCCCAGATAGTCGGCAAGCCCCATATTTTTAATAACTTGAAATACAATGCTGATGACCATAGAACCAAATATAATCGAAATACCTACAAATAAAGGTAAAATCTGCATGGATGTAAAGTATATCTGATTGACAAGCACCATTTTTACGGCGCTGTTATAGTTGCTTTTGTCAAAAATTTTTAAAATGACGGTAATGGCAAAGAAAAGTGTATCATTAAAAGACTTCGCCATATTCAGACAGGTTCTACCGACATATTCCAGGGCAGCGGTCATTGTTTTACCTGCGTTATGAAATGGTGTATGATATGTAGCGTTCGAATAATCGATCACTGAAGACAAATAATTGCATTGCATGTTAACATACTGTAAATGGAAGCGCAAATGTTGTCTCAATCATATCATTACGCAGGAGAAGAGCCATGAAAATCGTTCGTTTTATTTCCGAAGACGATCAAACGTTGTTTGGTCTTTATGATCCGGGACAGCCGGATGGAGCGAAAATCGTTCAGGGAAATATCTTCGGTGATTTTGAAATGACGTCGAATCGGGTAAAAATAAAGAGCTTTCTCTCGCCCATCGAACCGGGCAATATCCTGGCCCTTGGTCTCAATTACCGAAAACATGCCGATGAAACAAAAATGGCCTATCCTGAAATCCCTGTCGTATTTATCAAGGCCTCAAGCAGTGTGACCGGGCACCTGTCGCCCATTCTGCTTCCCGCCGCGGGACCTGAAAATGTCGACTATGAGGCGGAACTGGCCGTCATCATCGGCAAAAAGGTCAAGAACATTTCTCCTTCCGAAGCGAAGGACTGCATCCTGGGTTATACATGCGCCAATGACGTCAGTGCACGGGACTGGCAGCTGGAAAAACAGACAAAACAGTGGGCAAGGGGAAAGAGTTTCGATACCTTCTGCCCACTGGGACCTTGCCTGGTTACCCGTGATGAAATTCCGGATCCGGATCATCTGCGAATCCGGACGATCTTAAACGGAGATACGCTTCAGGATTCGAGCACGGCCGATATGTTCTTCGATGTATCGGCTATCGTCAGTGACTTATCCAGATCGATGACGCTTCTGCCCGGTACGGTGATTTTAACGGGCACACCGGAAGGTGTCGGCTTCACGAGACAACCCCCCGTATATCTCAAGGATGGCGACACGGTGATCATCGATATAGAAAACATCGGACAATTAACAAATCCCGTAAAAAAAGAGGATGCAGCGGGGTTTGCCTGATGTGCTCACGGTTATTGACAAAACCTCATCAGCTTATATATTAAATAACGAAAGTTTGACAATATGCTCTTTACGGCACTCATAGAATCAAAGAAGGCAATATATTCAAATAGTTATTTGATTATGCTCTATCAGAGACGACCCTTTGTCTGATACGGAGTGATAACAACTTCTGGTTTCTTTCGAGATTGTCATTCATCAGTAAGGAATGAAAAATTTGAAAAGTTTAGGTATTTGCATAGGTGCCTCTACTCTCTCAGCCGTTGGCATTACAAGGGGTGCGCATGGTCATATCCATCGGACGTCCATACACATAAAGCCGCATAATGGAAATCCGAAAGATGCCCTTCTGGAAGCCTTTAACATCATTCCTGCGAATGACTACGACAAAATAGCCGTGACCGGCAGGAAATTCAGGCACTTTGTAAACCTGTCATCAATTTCAGAACCTGAAGCCGTGGAGTCGGCGCTGTTGCATTTAAATGGAAACCGGAGACCTCTGGATGCCGTCATCAGTGCCGGCGGAGAGACCTTCATGGTTTATGTCATCGGGAACGACGGAAGAATATGCTCTGTCCAGACGGGTAACAAATGCGCTTCAGGAACGGGAGAATTTTTTATCCAGCAACTTCGGAGAATCGGTATTTCCATCCCGGAAGCCATCCGTTTTGCTTATGCAGAAAAGCCGTACAGGGTTTCGGGACGTTGCAGCGTATTTTGCAAGAGCGATTGCACCCATGCAACAAACAAAGGGGTGCCAAAAGGCAGGATCGCCGCCGGACTGTGTGAAATGATGGCCGGTAAAATACTTGAAATCATAAAGCAATTACCGAAAAGTGACGTCATGATCATCGGGGGGACGGCACAAAATCCTGTGATGATCAGCTATCTTCAGAAGGAAATCAGAAATTTGATCGTGCCGGAGGAAGCGCCGTATTTCGAAGCGCTGGGATCTGCATTATGGGCACTGGATCACGACACATCCGTTTTTACGGGTACTTCTGAGCTCTTTAAAAAAGAGGGAAATTCCTTCTCCTGCCTGCCGCCCCTGAAAAATGCCATACATATGGTGGACTTTAAAACCGCTGAAGGAGGGATTGCCCGGCAGAATGATCGATGCATTATCGGCCTTGATGTCGGGTCAACCACAACCAAAGCCGTTGTGCTGCGGATGGATGACAATAAAGTGCTTGCATCCGTATATCTTCGAACCAGTGGAAATCCCGTACAGGCATCGAGAGAATGCTATTCCGATCTTTACGCTCAGCTCGGCCCGCTGGCGGACACGCTCCATATCAAAGGATTGGGCGTAACGGGATCGGGAAGACAGATCGCGGGGCTTCACGCCATGACCAAAGGCATCATCAATGAGATTATTGCCCACGCTACGGGGGCCCTGTACTTCGATCAGGCGGTGGATACGATCTTTGAAATAGGCGGTCAGGATGCGAAATACACATATATTAAAAATGGCGTGCCCTCCGATTATGCTATGAATGACGCCTGCAGTGCGGGCACGGGATCGTTTTTGGAGGAAGCGGCAAAGGAAACCATGAGCATTGAAATGGAACAAATCGGGTCCATTGCCGTTCAGGGAAATTCGCCGCCAAATTTCAACGATCAGTGCGCCGCTTTCATCAGCAGCGACATCAAAAACGCCACCCACGAAGGGATGACAACGGAAGACATCGTTGCAGGCCTTGTTTACTCGATTTGCATGAATTATGACAATCGTGTCAAGGGAAACCGACCGGTAGGAAACAACATCTTCATGCAGGGAGGAGTCTGTTATAACAGAGCCGTGCCGATGGCAATGGCCGCTCTCACGGGCAAGCGGATTGTGGTTCCGCCGGAACCCGGACTGATGGGGGCCTTCGGGGTCGCTCTGGAAATAAAGCGCCTGCTGGAACGTGACTTTCTGGAGGAAAAGGATTTTTCCCTGAAGGAATTGAAGGACAGAACCATCGAACATGGGGAATCATTTATCTGTCATGGCGGAAAAGAAGGATGTGACAGGAAATGTGAAATCGCCCGGATCATCATAGAGGGAAAGACATATCCCTTCGGCGGCGCCTGTAACAGGTGGTACAATCTTCGGTTCAATATCCACGTGGACACGGAGAAACTGAATCTTGTCAAGATGCATGAGCATCTTGTTTTTGATGAGGGTATCGCCCTGAAAGAAAAGCCCGTCGAGAGAAAAGATCTGAAAACCATCGGATTGAATAAATCTTTTATGACAAACATCTACTATCCGCTCTTTCATCACTTTTTTTCCCGATTGGGGTTTCGCGTCCTTCTTTCTGATGAATCAGAGAGGGACGGCATAGATCTCAAGAGAGCTCCCTTCTGTTATCCTGCTGAGATTGCCCATGGTTTTTTATCAAATCTGTTGAGAAAGAATCCGGATTATCTGTTTTTGCCGCAGATCAAAGGGGTATATGTGGAAAACGGCGATGTGCAAAGCACAACCTGCCCCCTTTCGCAGGGAGAACCCTACTACCTTTCCAGTGCTTTCAAAGAGCATGAACGGTTCAAACGCATCATGCAAAACGGTAAAATCCTGAAGCCCGTCATCGATTTTTCCAAGGGATATGAAGCAGAGAGACGGTGTTTTATCGATTTGGCGAGACAGCTTGGCTGTTCAGCAGAAAAATCCGACGCGGCCTTTACAGAGGCGGTCAATATTCAGCAGGCTGTTCATGAGAAGATGAAGGAAAGGGGGCTGGCCTTCTTAAGAGAACTTGAAAAAACCCCCGATCAATACGGTGTGGTCATTTTCGGCAGACCTTACAACGCCTTCGTATCGGAAGCCAATATGGGCATCCCCCACAAATTTGCTTCCCGGGGTGTGACCGTCGTGCCATTAGATTGCCTCCCACTGAAAGAAGAAACCGCCCAGGAAGGCATGTACTGGTCGACAGGACAGATGATTCTTAAAGGGGCGGCCTTTGTTAAAAAGCATCCGCAACTCTTTGGGTGTTATATTACCAATTTTTCCTGCGGCCCAGATTCCTTCCTCGTCGGATATTTTCGCGACATTATGGAAAGAAAGCCTTTTCTAATTCTCGAACTGGATTCTCATGTTGCCGATGCAGGTCTGGAAACGAGAATCGAGGCCTTCATGGATATCATCAAGAATTACAGGGAACTGGAGGGGTATGGAACAGAAAGCGCCCATCCGTATCGTTCCGGATTTACCCCTGCGCATTTTGATTATTCAAAGCAGCTGTTCATTGATTCCGAGGGCAAAGGGTTTGCTTTTCAAGATCCCCGCGTTCACCTTGTTTTTCCGTCCATGGGAAATTACCTGAGCGAGGCGGCCGCCGCTGTATTCAGCTCCGAGGGCATTCGCGCATCAGCACTTCCGGCGGCTGATGAAGAAGTGCTTAAACTGGGAAGGGGCAACACCAGTTGCAAAGAATGTCTTCCCCTGCTTTTGACTGTCGGCAGCCTTCTGAAATACCTGAACTGCCGTAAAAACAACGACGAACTTCTCGTGTATTTCATGCCGACGGCTTCCGGCCCATGCCGGTTCGGTCAGTATTCGACTTTTATTAACCATTTCATTGCCCGCTCTGCCATACCGGATGTGGCTACATTCTCTCTTCAAGCTGAAAACAGCTACACCGGATTCAGCAATCATGGATTTATCCTGAAACTTTGGTCAGCCCTCGTTGTGGTCGATACCATGCAGGATATTTATTCCATGCTTTTGACCAACGCTGTTGATAAAAACTCGGCACTGGAAATCTTTCATAAGGAAGTCAAAAAGGTCCTCCGGACATTCGGAAAGTCGCCCACATTCAAGGATCTGCAGGAAACACTCAAATCAGCGGCAATGAACATTAAAAAGATACCCCTCAGGCGCTCTGCGAACGAAACTCCCTGTATTTTACTTACGGGTGAAATTTTTGTTCGTCATGACGACCTCTCACGCCAATTTCTCGTTGAAACTCTGGCGGAACAGGGTTTTGCCGCCAAAGTTTCCAGCGTGATGGAATGGATCTATTACACAGACTGGTGTTACAAGAAGGGCTTATCTTCCGAAATGCCCACCTTCATGGAAAAGGGGTCTCTTTTCTTAAGGTCCATGTGGATGAAGCATTATGAGCGGTCTTTCAAGAAGATCGTGGCCAATGCAAATCTTCTCCCCCACCGGCTGGAGGATGTAGATCACCTGATCAGCGGCATACGGCATTTGATCGATCCCCGTCTGACCGGCGAAGCGGTTCTGACTGTTGGGGCTGCCATCAGTGAAGTGCCCCACCGTTATTGCGGAGTCATTGCCATTGGTCCTTTCGGGTGCATGCCCAATCGCCTCTCGGAAGCCATCCTTTCCCCAGAAATGGGTTCGGAACTTCCCTTCCTTGCCATTGAAAGTGACGGAAATCTTTTTCCGCAGGTCATCACGGCGAAGCTGGAAGTATTTCTCTTGCAGGCCATGAGAACCCACAAACGTATGGTGGCTTTACGATGAGACCTTTGAGAAAAATTACTTTTGTCATGCCGACAAAGTATTCGTCGTTTCGATCCCCCCTTCGAGGTAACGGGGAGAAATCTTATTGTGACGTCAAGCAAAAATTTTCAAAGGTTGTGCGATGATGGACGTGATGAAAAATGGTGGCATTTTACAAATACCTGTGTTAATTCGTCAGGAAGTTCTGCACTGATGTGCTTGAACTTTAAGGAGGTTTATATATGAAGGCGGAAAGTAAAAACAAAAAAACCTTTATCATGTTTTTGATGGCGGTTCTGATAGGGTTTTTTATTGTCTCACTTGTCGAGGTCTTGCGCTCGTCTTTTTTTGCTCCTGTGGGACCTGACGTCCAGACAGCGTCGGCGGTTTCACCAACCGATGGTGTCCGCGCCCCGGGTTCCTTTGCCGACCTGGCAGAAAAATTGAAACCCGCCGTCGTCAACATTAGCACGACGAAAACCATTCGCTCAGGCCGTGGTGGACAGCGAACCCCCTTCGGCGGGTCGCCATTCGACCGACACTTTTGGGGAGATGATTTTTTTGAAAAATTCTTCGGAGATGTTCCGAGGAGAGAATTCAAGCAAAGAAGTCTGGGATCCGGCTTTATCATCAGTACCGACGGCTATATTTTTACCAACAACCATGTCGTGGAGCAGGCCGATAAAATCCTGGTGAAGCTTTCAACCGGAAGAGAATATGAAGCAAAGATCATCGGCAAGGATACAAAGACGGACCTTGCTCTGATAAAAATAAAACCCGGCGAAAGTCTGCCTGTTGCCGATATTGGAGATTCCGAGAAGCTGCGTGTCGGTGACTGGGTGATTGCCATCGGCAATCCATTCGGGCTCGAACAGACCGTGACGGCAGGGATTGTCAGCGCCAAGGGCAGGGTGATTGGCGCCGGTCTCTACGATAATTTCATACAGACGGACGCATCCATCAACCCGGGAAACAGCGGCGGACCTCTTTTTAACATGGAAGGCAAGGTCATCGGAATTAACACAGCCATTGTCGCACAGGGGCAGGGAATCGGATTTGCCATACCGATCAATATGGCCAAAGTGATTTTACCGGACCTAAAGTCCAAAGGAAAAGTCACCCGTGGATGGCTGGGCGTTTCCGTTCAGGACATTACGGAAGATATTGCAAAAAACCTTAAGCTCAAAGATATCAATGGCGCCCTCATTTCTGACATCTTCAAGGGGGACCCTGCCGACAGAGCCGGCCTGAGGACAGGTGACATCATTATCGAAGTGAACGGCAAAAAAATAAAGGATTCACATGAGTTATTAATCATGATTGCCACATTCCATGTCGGGGACAAGAGTGAAATAAAAGTCTGGAGGGATGCACAGGAAAAGATATTTCATGTCATCGTCGCCGAACGGAAGGGACAGCCGGAAGTTGCCTCATCCAGGGGAAGCATGGAAAACTTCGGGATGACCGTTCAGGACATCACGCCGGAAATTGCCCAGTATTTAGGCATTGCGAGTAAAAACGGCGTCATCGTGGTTGATGTGAAGGATGGAAGCCCTGCCGATGAAAAAGGGATTCAGCCCCAGGATATCATTCTTCAGGTCAACAAGGTAAAAATCTCGTCCGTGAAAGACTATACGAGAGAAATGTCGAAGAAAAGCGCTAAAAACAACATCCTTTTTTTAATCAAACGAGGGAAGGCAACCTTTTTTGTAAGCCTTCGCCGATAAGATTCTATAAGAGGATGCAGATTTTTCCTATAGACGTCAATCAGCGTCTGTTTTGCATCTACGAGTTGCTGGACGCATACTTCGGCGATCTTCACTGGTGGCCCGGCGACTCCCCCTTTGAGGTCATTGTCGGCGCTATCCTGACGCAAAACACCGCCTGGCGGAACGTTGAAAAAGCCATAGGCAATCTTAAATTAAACGGGAGCCTCTCTCCCAAAGGGATCCTGATGACGGATGATCATATTCTGTCCAATCTGATCAGGTCGTCGGGTTATCATCATGTCAAGAGCCGGAGATTAAAATCCTTTGCCCGATATCTTTATGAGAAATATGACGGCAGCCTGGATACCATGTTTTTGGAAGATCTTGGAATGCTGAGGAAGAATTTGCTCGCGGTCAAGGGCATCGGGGAGGAAACGGCAGACAGCATCCTTCTGTACGCGGGGGGAAAACCTATATTTGTGGTTGATACATACACCCGAAGGATTTTAGAGCGGCATGGCATTATCCCCGGGGGAGATACATATGCGGATATTCAGAATCTATTTATGAACCATCTTCCCCGGAGCGTTCCTCTGTACAATCAGTACCATGCCCTGCTGGTGAATACAGGAAAATACTTTTGTAAGAGAATCCCCCGATGTGATGGATGTCCTCTGAAAGCTCTGATGATGGTGTAAATCTTCCGGGAGGATTGAAAAACCTGAAAAATGTTTCACGTGAAACATTTCCCCCGATTGACGGGTAGCACATCCTTCAGCGCCTCCCTTGCGATGAGAAGGCTCACATGAACGGTTAAGGGTTATAGCGATAAGACGACAGGGAATTGAATGATTAAACAAATTTCTCGCTTTGCCGTAAAATTCGGCCTCATTCCCCTTGCCCATTATGCCATTCGCTTGTACCTGTCTCTCATGAGAATTACGGTGGTCAATGAGAAGGATGAAGAGATGGTTATAAACCGTCTTGATAGCGGTCAGAAAATGATTGCTGCCATCTGGCATCAGCGCATCTTTATCGTGATGGGTTACGCCCGGAAGTTCAGCAGATTTTTCCCTTCGGTCATGATCAGCCAGAGTCGAGACGGAGAAATGATTGCCGATATATACAGCCGCTTCCATTTCCGGCCCGTGAGAGGGTCGAGCTCCCGAGGGGGGAAGGAGGCACTGTCTGCTATGATAAAGGACCTGGAGCAGAACCTGTTTGCAGTCCAGGTTCTTGATGGCCCGAGAGGCCCCAGGGGTGTTGTAAAACCGGGACTCATTGTGATGGCCCAGTCATCCGGAGCACCCATATTCCCGTTTTATATCACCGTTGACCGCGCCTGGGTGCTGAACAGCTGGGACCGCACCTTGATACCGAAACCCTTCAGCCGCATATTCGTTCGTTGGGGAACCCCGTTTTACGTGCCGGAACACCTGGATGATGCCGGATTTGAAAACACACGGAAACAGATCGAACAACATATGAAGGAAAATCAGACCCGGGATGATCAGGCGTTTGGCTGGAAAGACCTTCTATGACAGATTTTTCTCAACCTCTGTTATTACCCCCCATAAGCCGCTCTGCCGACGATAGCGTCGTGACGGATGAGCAAAAAATATCGATCGTCCTGAAGAAATCCCGTAGGGGACGACCAGGACCAACCTCATAGATTTTATTGGCCCGCGAGGCAAGATTTCTCATATTGTCTACCCACTGTACCGCATGATTCAACTGAAATATGAGATTGGTCACAAGATCCTCGGCGTGTCCTGAATGAAATCTTCCGGTAAAATTCGATGTGACGGTTGTCGCCCTTTTTGAATCCCAGGCCTCGTTCATAGAAAGCAGCGCCTTTTGGAATGGTTCGACAATGGAATCCATGAAACGGCTATGAAATGGTGCGCTCACATTGAGCGGAACAAACCGGAAGGGCTTTTCTTTTGCCAGGATGGCCGTGAGCTTCGATTCTGCTTCGAATACTGCTTCCGCTTTGCCGCTGATGACCACCTGATTGGCGGAATTGATATTGGCCAGATCGAGCGGCAGGTCCCGTAGAATGCGTTGAATCAGATCCACATCCACATTTTCATAGATAATCGCCGCCATGCCGCCCATGCCGACCGGGACAGCTTCCTGCATCAGTCGACCGCGAATCTGGAGGATTCGCGCCGCGTCTGATAACGGCAGGACACCGGCGGCAACCAAGGCGGTAAATTCGCCAAGGCTGTGCCCGCCGAAAAGAGCTGGTGAAAATCCAAAGAGGGTTTGCAAACCGCGCAGCATCGCGATTTCTGCCGTCAGAATGCAGGGCTGGGTAAATTCCGTCAGGTTGAGACGTTCATCTTCTTCGAAGCACATGGCAGCAATATCCCATCCCACAGCATGGGATACCTCTTTGTACGTTTCGCGGCTCACCGGAATACTATCATAAAAGTCCTTTCCCATACCGGCCCGTTGAGATCCCTGGCCGGGAAATACGATAGCGATATTTTCTTTCTCCATATCCACCATTCCTTATGCCTCACTTTGTCTAAACGCGTCAAAATTAGAACGTCGTCGTGCCTGACACCATATATCAAACACGAAGCAATGACAATGCATATCGTTAAAATACTTGTATTTTTCTTATAAAGTGGTATTTTATTCGTAGAGGATAAACATAAACTGTAAATATCGTCTATTCATTTTTTTACCGCCACGTTGCGTGTTTCATCAATGCGGAACGAAGCGGTCTCTTTTTTTGTTTCTTGTTGGGTCAAGATACTTTGAATATATTTGTCCTGGATCGGAACATCCGGACGTGCGCGCGGTACCACGCTGATCAGCACGTCGTCAAAATGATATTGGAGGGGACGCAAATGCTTTGCACCGTTATCAACCAGAACGGCGGCAACGCCCCTTACAAATCCACACATGTCAAGCATCCCTGTACACAGTGGGTGGGCCGGTCTCTCTCCAACTGGCTATGGCTTCGCCGCTTGACCTTGGCGCTGAACCGTGAGTATCTTTACCGTTTCAGCAGTGTTTCGGATCACGAGTCTGCCCGAATAGCAAGGATCTTGTCGCCTCCACTCATTTGCGATGTCGGATTGACGGAATTTGCTCAAACCATGCCTGATAAGTACAAAGTCCCGGGTGATCCGGTGCAGGCCTATCGCAGTTTCTACATCGGCGAAAAGTCACACCTCGCAAAGTGGACGAGAAGGATGATTCCGAAATGGTTTTCGGAAGCAATCAGGGTGCAACAATCTGGATAAAGGCAATGAGAAAAAGCAGGCTGTTAACATGAAAATATCCGTTATTCTTGCGCATCCCGACAAAAGGAGCTTTAATCATGCCATTGCAGGTGCCGCCGTTGGGGCATTGAAGAAAAGGGGTCACCACGTTCTCTTCCATGATCTGTACGAAGAACGATTCGACCCAATTTTACCCTCCGGAGAAATTCCATCAGGCGTTTCTCTTCCCGAAGACATTGAAAAGCACTGTCATGAAATTGCACAGGCAGATGGAATGATCATTATTCATCCGAACTGGTGGGGGCAACCTCCGGCAATACTAAAAGGATGGATCGACAGGGTGATGCGTCCGGGCGTCGCTTACGAATTTCTTGATGGAGACAAAGGAGAAGGCGTGCCCATCGGCTTGTTGAAGGCTAAAGCCGTTTTGGTGTTCAACACTTCCAATACCTCAACGGAAAGAGAGATTCGCTTTTTCGAAGATCCTCTTGAGATTTTGTGGAAAACCTGCATTTTCGGCCTTTGCGGGGTAACGAATTTTCACCGCAGGATGTTCAGTATCGTGGTGATCAGTACAGAGGCGCAAAGAAGAAAATGGCTGCAAGAGGTACGGGAAACCGTAAACACTATATTCGTGTAACAGCCGCAGAAGCCGGAACCCGCAAATCCGACGGTTTTCCATTTCTTCAAACATTGAAGCGGAATGAAATGATATCCCCGTCCTTTACAATATAATCCTTCCCTTCCAGGCGAAGCTTGCCCGCCGCCCTCGCCTTTGCCAGGCTTTTTCCGCACATGACAAAGTCTTCGTAGCTCACAACCTCGGCTCTGATAAAGCCTCGTTCAAAGTCCTTATGGATGGCGGCAGCCGCTCTCGGCGCACGGGAACCTTGTGGAATCACCCAGGCTTTCACTTCATCCTCACCCACCGTAAAGAAAGAGATACGGCCAAGCAGAGAGAAGGCTTCCCTTATGGTCCGTTTGAAAGCCGGTTCCTGAATGCCCATGGCGCTCAGAAATTCCTCCTGTTCTTCCGATGTCAATCCGATCAGCTCCGCTTCAACCTGGCAGCAGATGCCCATGGCGGGCAAAGAAGGATCTGTCTCTTTAAGGAAGGCATCCACGACAGGGAGACTGTCCTCCCCCACATTAATGACTACCAGTTCAGGACGGGCGGTCCAGAAGGAGAAACTCTTGAGGGGAAAAAGCACATCATCGGGGAGTCCCATATCTCTTATGGGCAACCCTTTTTCCAGTTGCTCCTTCAAAATCGGAAGAACCTGCAGATGGGATAAATCGAGAGGCTTCAGCGCTTTTGCCGGTATCCTGGTCAGTCTTTCCATACGGTTTTCGACAACCATCAGGTCGGAGAGAATGAGCTCATCCTCAATCTTCCGGTAACGGCTGACGATATCGAGTACGCCCTGTGTCGAGAATCCGTCCACGACATGAATGACGCCGTCTGCACCATTTAGAGTCTGGCGAATCGGATCCCAGGAGTTTTCACCCCGAGCATTGATGTCGATGAAAGGTATTTTAGCGGGTGATATTTTTTCAGGCTGGAAGACATTGACGAGATCATCGAAACGCTCGTCCGGAACGCTTGTCAGTCCCCGAACACAGGTCTCTCCATGCATGTCTCTACTGTGCACGCCGGTCATGATTTCGAAAAGCGTGCTCTTGCCGCTCTGGGGAAGCCCCAGAATTCCTATTTCCATAATAAAACGCCCCTTTCAAGCAAAGGGGCGTGTCATATCAGTGAATAGAACAATTTACAAGACAAAAATGAAATGAATTGATTCTTTGCCGTCAATCATTCCTATGCATGTCGTGCACATTGAAAGCCTTTTCCCAGTTCACACCGCACGCAGGCGCCGGGGAGACTTAACGACATGGACAGCTGCGATTCACACCGGCCGCACAACCGCTCCTCCCCCCGTTTCATTGGCCCTTCGCAGGGCGTCACGGACATGGGACAATACATGGTACAGGCGCCGCAATTCTTGCAAAAATCGGGACGAACTCCGAGGGGATATTCTATGTGGCGGTTCTTGCCGCGACCGACAAATCCAAGAGCATTGGCCTTCCAAAACTGCGTGCAGTAACGCACGCAACGCCCGCATTGTATACAATTATCGTTTCTGAAGGGATAGCGGACCTCTTTCACGCCGCAACGCACCGCGATATCTTGTACGGCGCGCGAATTGGGCGCCTGCGCAACCAGCATCTCCGCAATGTTATGTCGCAGTTTTCTCAGCTTTTCCGTGTCGCTCAAAATCACCATGCCTTCCTGAACATTCAATGTGCAGGAGGTCGTAATTGTTGATGAGCCGTTTTTGACATGCTCCACGATGCAGAGACGGCATGCGCCGATGTCGCCTAATACCGGGACATGGCACAGATGGGGGATACAGATTCCATATTCAATCGCCGCATCAAGAACACTGGTTCCCTTGGGCGCGCGCACCGGGGTTCCGTCTATCTTTAATGTCACATATTGCAGCATATTTTCACCTCGTTAACTTGCCATGATGGCTTCAACTTTACATTCAGCGACGCAAATACCGCATTTTCGGCATGCCAGCAGATCTATGACATGGGCCTGTTTCTTTTTCCCTCGAATGGCCTCGTACGGACAGGCACGCATACAGATGCCGCAGCCTGTGCATGCTTCGGGATCGATGGCATAGCTGATAAGAGCTTTGCAGATACCCGCGGGGCATCGTTTTCGCTCCACATGGGCCGTGTACTCGTCCATAAAGTAACGCATTGTCGACAATACCGGATTGGGAGCCGTTTTCCCAAGGGCGCACAGGGATGTTTCGCTCACCGTTTCCGCCAGTTCCTGAAGAAGGCCGATCTGTTCCCTGCGACCGCGGCCTTCCGTGATATCCGTGACGATTTCGAGCATTCTGTCGATCCCGATGCGACAGGGCACACACTTGCCGCAGGACTCGTCCTGAAGAAATTTCAGGAAATATTTTGCCACATCCACCATACAGGTTCCCTCGTCCATGACGACCATGCCGCCGGAACCCATCATCGAGCCTGCTTTGGTGAGTGCATCGAAATCAACGGGAAGATCGAATTTGCTGACGGGCAGGCAACCGCCGGATGGTCCGCCGGTTTGCACAGCCTTGATGGGCTTTCCATTCTTCGAACCACCGCCGATATTAAAAACGATGTCATGCATTGTCGTTCCCATCGCCACTTCTACAAGGCCCGTGTTCTTGATCTGACCGGTCAGGGCGAATATCTTGGTTCCCTTGCTCCCTTTTGTTCCCCTGGAGGCAAACCACTTTGCACCATTCATCATTATGGATGGGACATTGGCCCAAGTCTCCACATTATTCAGCACTGTAGGTTTGTTCCAGAGTCCTTCCTTGACGGTGTGGACATCTTTGGGACGTGGCTCGCCAACCTTCCCTTCGAGGGAGGCCATGAGCGCCGTGGATTCACCGCAGACAAAGGCCCCGCCGCCACGGGCAACTTCTATATCAAAACAAAAGGAGGTTCCCAGGATATTTTCACCTAAAAATCCGGCTTCTCTGGCCTGTTTTATGGCAATCCTGGCATGTTTCACGGCCAGCGGATATTCCTTCCGGACGTAAATATAACCCTGTTGAGCGCCGACTGCTAGAGCTCCGATCATCATCCCTTCCATTACAAGGTGCGGATTGGCTTCCAGAAGGCAGCGATCCATATAGGCGCCGGGATCTCCCTCATCGGCGTTGCAGATCACGTATTTTTCATCGCCCGGCGCTTCCCAGCATTCGGTCCACTTGCGCCCGGTAGGAAAACCGCCACCCCCGCGGCCCCGTAATCCCGACTCACTGATTACCTCGATGATTTTCTCGGGGGCGACGCCTGCAAGCGTCCTGGCCAGGGCTTCGTATCCGCCGTTAGCGATATAGTCTTCGATAGAGCATGGATCGACGAACTTGTTATTTTTTAAAAGCTGCCTGTCCTGGGCTTTGTAAAATGGGATTTCCGCTTCCGTTCGTACCTTCTTTCCGGAAACGGGATCAGTGTACAAAAGACGCTCAACAACTTCGCCTTTTTTAACCGTCCTGGCAACAATCTCCTTGGCATCCCCCGGTGTGAGATGGCAATATAGTATATTGCCAGGCTCTATAATCATGATTGGGCCCTGTTCACAGAATCCATGACATCCCGTTGTCCGCACGCGGACTTTCTTATCGAATCCCTGCCTGGCAATTTCTTCCTTGACCGCTTCAATGACGGTCAGAGATTCTGTTGCCTGGCAACCTGTTCCTCCGCAGAGGATAATCGTTGAGCGAAAAAGTTTGTTATCTTTTATAAGCTGATCGCGACGAGATTTCAGGTTACTGATACTATCGAGTCTTAGCATCGGCACGTTCCTCCTTCTTTTTCTCGACTGATTTGTCAATCATCTTGCGGAGCTTGCCGGGAGTCATGTGATGACTGTAGTTCTCGTTCTTAATGACAATCGGTCCAAGGGCACAGGCCCCCACGCAATTGACGCACTCCACGGTGAAATTACCATCTTCCGTGGTGTCGCCGGGTTTGATACCAAGCTGGCCTTCAGCCTGGTCAATCAGGAGATTGGAACCCCTCACATGGCATGCCGTTCCCGTGCATATAGTGACGACATTCTTACCGCGAAGTTTCAACGAAAATGCCTTGTAAAAGTTGGCCACACGGTACACCTCTATTAGAGGCACACCCAACTCCTTCGCCACACTCTTCATGGCATCCGCCGGGATGTACCCATACAGATCCTGCACATCCTGCAATACCTCGATAAGCTGATGCGGCTGGCTCCGCCGCCCCTCCAGAATCGTGTTAAGGCTGGTCGCGGACATCTGTTCCTCCTTTATTTTCAAATTTCCTTTACTAGATTTCATATTGATTAGTTGCTGTTTACCTGTTAAAATAGAACAAGTAAATACGAATTGTCAACGGTCTTTTCAAAGTGAGCCATTTTCGGTCGTGAAAAGTGAGCCACC
>CAZIQY010000048.1:0-20622 GCA_964541605.1 uncultured Syntrophaceae bacterium
GTGGCTCACTTTCTAACGACCATTTTTGGCTCAATTTATCACGACCGGAAACAATTCCCCATCAGGTAACATTTTTTCATTAATACTAAGTCTCGGTGGTATTTTTGCTTTTGCTATCCATACGTATTTTCTAAAGAAAGGGCGAAGTGAATTTGATAAGCCCATTTCAAAATGCATACTCGCAGGGACACTGCTTGTGTCCATCATTCAATTGGCGCTGACTCTTTATGTGATGATTGAGGGATGAAGCTGATGGATATGGATGAAATCTACAGGACGATACCGCAGGAAGATATCCCCTGGAATATGGAGGAGCCGCCGGAAGCTCTGGTTGAACTGATCGAGAACGGAAAAGTGCTGCCATGCAAGGCTGCCCCCCATCTTGCAATCCGGGCTTTCATGATGAAGAAATAAAAAGATATGATGACGGTCATCGGCAATCAGGGTACTTTTTTTCCAGCCGGACGTCGGGTAAAAAACGGCCAGCCTTGCCCTGCCGGTTTCTCCGTGTCGCCATCGTAGAAAACCTGTTCCAGAAAAAGTCCCGATGGCGGCGCTGTGTGCTTTGCCGGGATGTCGGAGGGTTGATCCATCATCTTCTTGACATCGTTGTAAGAGTAGTTTCCCCTGCCCACTTCGACAAGAATTCCCACCATTCTGCGAACCATCTTCCACAGGAAATGAGATCCGACGAATCGCAGAACAATGTGGTCGCCCTCCTCCATGATCTCTGCCACATCCAGCTTGACCTTTGTGGACGCATCCTTATCCAGCCGTTTATCCGAAAAAGATGAGAAATCGTAAAATCCCTGAAACAGACCGCAGGCGGATCGCATCTTTTCTATATCAAGCTGGTCTCTCACCCACCAGACGTATCTTTTCCTGAAAGCTGTCCGTTGTTTTGAGATAATGTACAGATAGCTCCTGGCCTCTGCATAATGACGGGCATGGAAGCTGATGGGGACTTCCTCAACGCGAAGGATATTGATATTGGACGGAAGCAGATCGTTCATGCCTTCCCGGATCTTTTTCGGAGACAGCTGTTGCGATGTGTCCAGGTGGGCAACCTGCGCAAGGGCATGGACTCCGGCATCGGTTCGTCCCGCTCCCTGAACATCAACCTTTGTTCCGAAAAGCTTTTCAGCGGCGTCCGTCAGCGTGTCCTGGACGCTCCTTGCATTTTTCTGCGTCTGCCAGCCCCTGTAGCTGGTTCCATCGTATTCGAGAGTGATTTTGTATTTGTATCTCATTGATCAGGCCAGCTTCAACACTTCGCTGACCAGTTTTTCAATACCCAGGGCCACTTTTGAGATGGTGGGTCCCAGCATGTACGCGGGTGTGGTCACCACCTTGTTTTTTGCGTCCACCACGATATTGTCCACGGTGGCTACAATGTGTTTCGCCCCCATTTTTTCGATGGCTTTCGCCGTTTCCGGATCGTTACCGATGGTCAGTTGGGGGTTGTATGCGCCCAGTACCCTGGCGGCAATGGCAGGGGCAATACACATAAAGCCGATAGGTTTTTTTGCCCCGTGCATTTCTTTGATCAACCTCTCGACCTCGGGGTTGACGGTGCAGTCCGGACCCTTCACGGCGAAGTTGCAAAGATTTTTCGCGGCCCCGAATCCGCCGGGAAAAATCAGGGCATCCAGATCGTTGCCCCTGACATCTTTCATATCCTTGATGTTCCCTCTGGCGATGCGGGAAGATTCGATGAGAACATTCCTTTTCTCACCGGCGGCTTTTCCCTTGATGTGATTCACCACGTCCATCTGATCGACGTCGGGAGCCATGCAGACGATTTCAGCGCCCGCTTTTTCCAGGAAAAACAGCGTCAGCGCTGCTTCGTGAATTTCCGCACCGTCATATACCCCGCATCCAGCCAATACGACACCCACTCTTGCCATGATAACCTCCTGAGTTATCTTCTTTAGAATTTCTCGTCGCCAACACTCCTCGAAATGACAAAATTCAAAGCTTTTATTTTTTTATCACAAGTTGTCCGTTGTCTCAAGAATGATCCTGCAATCCGCCACGGTGATGCCCTGTCCGGCCGGGTGGACAAGAAGCGGGTTGATATCCATTTCCTTGATTTCCGGATGGTTTGCCGCCATGTCCGACAGACTCACAACAGCTCTTTCAAGCGCTTCGATATCGGACTTCGGTCTTCCCCTGAATCCGTCAAGAAGTTTGTATCCCTTGATTTCCCTGATCATTCTATGGGCCTCGTTTCTGCCAATCGCACCGAGGCGGAAAACCACGTCCTGAAAAACCTCGACGAAGATGCCGCCGAGGCCGAACATCAGAAGGGGTCCGAAAGAAGAACGGCTCATTCCCAGGATGACTTCTCCGCCCCTGTCGGCCATTTTTTCAACCATTACGCCGTCGATGACGGCATCGGGATTAAATTTTTTCGCCCCCTGAACAATGTCGTTAAAAGCGGTTCTCGCCTCCTCTTTGTTCTTGATGCCAATGACCACCCCTCCCGCATCGGTTTTATGCAGAATCTGAGGAGATACGATTTTCATAACAACCGGGAAGGTAATGTTCTCTGCAACTTCCGCGGCTTCCTCCCCGTTTTTCGCCAGCTGAGCGGACAGTACAGGGAAGCCATAACACTTGAGGAGTTCGTTGCTGTCGATCTCTCCGAGACGGGTTTTGCCTGCCGCGAGATATTGTGCAATCACGCGGGCCGCCCCTTCCCTGTCGTGGGTTAAATCGAATTGTGCGAGATGCTCCCTGTGAAGCCATCGCGCATATCTGTACAGGGCGCCAAAGGCTTTTGCGGCGTTCTCCGGGAACCTGTAAACGGGATATCCGTGCTCCTGAAGGTATTTCACCCCTGCGGAAACGTCAATAATGCCCATGAAACAGCAGAGGATCGGTTTCCGGGAACCTCTGGCGACACGAACGATGGCTTCGGCCGTGGCAAGGGCGTTTGTCATGGACTGGGGGGTAAGAATAACAAGGGCGCCATCAACCCCTTCATCCTTGATGACGGTTCTCAGGGCGTTTTCGTAACGCTCCTGGGACGCATCTCCGATAATGTCTACGGGGTTGTGAAGGTTTGCAGCTGATGGAAGATGGTTCGCCAGTTCCTCGATGGTCTCTTTCTGAAATTTGGCAAGCTCAAGATCCGATGAGACCGTCATGTCGGTCGCCAGGATTCCCGGGCCGCCCGCATTGGTCACAATGGCGACGCGATTTCCTGTCGGCATCTTACGGATTTGTTTGCCCAGGGCGCTTTCCTGCTTGTAGGAAAATGCGTTTGCATAGTCAAAAAGCTCATCGATGGAATCTACCCGGAGGATTCCCGCCTGCCTGAAGATCGCCTCATAAACTGCCTCCGTTCCGGCAAGAGCTCCCGTATGAGACGCTGCTGCCCGGGCGCCTTCACGGGTCCTTCCCGATTTGATGACCAGTACCGGAGTTGACCTGATACCGGAGGTAATTTCCTTGACGATGGAAATAAATTCCGTCCCCCCCCCTGAGTTCTTCGAGATAGAGCATGATCACCGCCGTATCCATATCTTCATGAAGATATTGCAGAAGATCCAGTTCATCCACATCCGCCTTGTTCCCGATGGAGATGAACTTTGAAAAACCGATATCCCTGTCAGCGGCAAAATCAAGAACGGCGGTGCACAGGGCGCCGCTCTGGGAAATAAAGGAAATATTTCCCGGCGCCGGCATGCGTGCGGAGAAGCTTGCATTCAGGCTGACCGACGGGACGGGGTTGATTACGCCAAGACAATTGGGGCCGACGAGACGAATCCCGGCATTCTTGCAGATGGAGACGATCCTGTTTTCGATTTCCAGCCCCTCGCCCCCGACTTCGCGGAAACCGGCGGAAACAATCACAATGCCTTTTATCCCTTTCCTGACGGATTCTTCCACTGCTGCAAGGGAGGCCTCAGGCGGCAGGATGATGATGGCAAGATCAACGGGATCGGGGATGTCGGAAATGGTGGGGTAGGCCTTAACGCTGAGAATGGATCTGGCTTTGGGGTTGACGGGATAAAGGGTGCCCGTGTAGCCGCCCCTTAAAATATTCGCGAAAATGTCGTGCCCCACCTTTCCCGGTGTATTGGAAGCGCCGACGATGGCTACGGATTCAGGGGAAAATATGGCATCCAGATTGTTCATGGTTTAGAACCTCCTTGGGTTGAAGGGTTTATTAATTGGGTCATTCCTATAACATAGTTTAAATAATTGCCCTGCAGCGGGTCGATATTGTACAGTTCAATGCCGGGCTGAAGGGTTGTAATGGCTGCGTGGCCGACGATTTTTCTTTCCTGCTTTCCCAGCCAGTTTCTCGTTCGTACGCCCCAGAAATTATGAAACACAAGAATCTTGCCCTCATGACTTCCAATATAAAGCATGATGTGCCCCTTCCTCCACAGTAGCGTCAGATAGGGAATCCCGTGTTTCAGAATCATCGTTTCCCTTTCTTCCGGGGAAAGATTCTCAAGGTCAATAAATGCGCCTCCCTCTCTGGCCTGATCCGCGGAGTGCCTGGGCAACCACATGCCGAAGGGGGCAAACATATCTTGTATCATGGCCGAGCAATCTCTGTTCTGATACAGTCCTCCCCACCCGTAGGGTTCATTGATAAGCTCATTGGCCACTTTTGCCAGATTGAAAGGTGTTAACTTCAAAGGTTTCAAGACGGCTGTTTCTTTTGAGACGGATGTGGTCATGATCACCGCCTTTCTGTCCACATCGGCAACAGCGACCATAACCTTGACGCCGTTTTTGTTTTCATCGACGGCGGGCAACAGTGAACCCAATGGTGCGTTAAAGAGGAATTGGCCCGCATCGTCGTACATGGGGGTTTTATCTTTGATGAAAACGGCGTAACGTTCCTTTTCCCAGGTTTTTATGAAACCTTTATCCACAACCGCCACATGCCGGGCCGGCAGCCATCCCGTTGCATAGGGCGTTTCCGCCAGAACCCAGGCTTTGTCCCTTGTCATGTGGGATATATAGAGGGGTGTATTGGCGGCGACAAGAGATTCCTGGAATTTGTCAAAAGGAAATCCGTCGCCCTGCAAACTTTTGGATTTGCTGAAGAAGGGCTTGTGTGTGGGAAGAACCCGCAGGTCTGTATTGTCGATGCTGATAGCCCCGAATCCGGCATTGGGATACCGGTCGAGTTGTGCATTTGTTCGGAGATTTTTCATCCAGGATTTTTTATGCTTTCTTCCGTTTTCGCCGTAGCCGGGATTTTTTTCATACTTCTCAAATGTCCGGGTCAGCTTATCCGGCGGATAGGCCGGGACAGTCTGATGCCAAGGCTTAAAATACCGGGCGTTGAATTGATCGTCCATCTTTTTCTGGTCCAGGGACGGCGCCACTTCCCGATCCCATGTGGATCTTTCGATATAAAACATGTGATCCTGGTTGAGTCCTTTGATATCCTTGATTATTTCAGGTACTCTGAAGCATCCCGATAAAAGAAAAATCGGCAGGATTATGATGACTAAAAATATTCGTTTCATCGGCGCCTTTACTGATGACAGGAAAGTTATTATAATTCACATATTAGGTGTTTTTCGTCTTTTGTGCAATATTTTATATATACATTTCGGGCAGGGAGATTTCCACCTCGAGAAATAATTTTTTATGGCATAAAAAAGAAAAGATTGGTATATGAAATCGGCTTGGCTGGTGAGCAGATACTGTCAATATAAACGACTATTGATTGTGGAGGTGAGGTGATGGCGGAAGAAATTCTTATATACGGCAAATCAGGTTGCCCTTTCACCGATCAGGCGCTGTCGGCCTATGGGAAGAAGGCAAGGTATATCGACGTAGAATCGGACAAAGTAAAGCTGCAGGAGATGCTCAAGCTGTCCGGCGGTGTTCGGAAAGTGCCGGTTATTGTGGAAGGAGCCAGGGTTACCATCGGTTACGGTGGCGCCTGAGGGGTGTGAACGGATTCGATCGTTGATCGGATATGAATGATTAAAATAAGTTAGGGAGGAAATTGGAAAATGGGAAATACGCTCGCTGATGTGATTAAAATGGCGATTGACAAGGAACAAGAGGCATATGATTTCTATATGGGCCTCTCCAAAATCGTGGAAGACAAAGACGCGAAAGACAACCTGAAATTCATTGCGCAGGAAGAAGCCAAACACAAGGATTTTCTGACGAACTGCCAGAAGGGAAAGACCTGTGCAGCCGAGTTGAAAATGGATGCAGTTGTCGATTACAAAATAGTCGAGCATTATGAAAAGCAGGATATAAAAAAGAATATGAAAAGCTCGGAAGTCTACCTGGTTGCCGCAAACCGGGAGCTCAACGCGTACAATTTTTACAAAAGCCTGGCAGACAGCTATCCCGCCGGGGAAGCGAAAGATCTTTTGACCAAAATGGCCAATGAAGAGATGAAACATAAGGAAAAGATGGAGTACCTGTACACGAATACGGCCTTCCCGCAGACGGCGGGCGGTTGATCAAATTGTTGCATCTTTTTTATGGCAGGTTCCGGGGGACGCTGTCCCCCGGTCGTCATATTTTTTACCTCACTCAATTTTGACGTTTCCGTATGGAGGGATGATAGATGATGCGAAACCGGCCGACACGTTATGTCTTTATCCTGTTTGCTGTTTTCCTGACCCTCTTGTCTATGCAACTCGACAGAGGGACAGCTTTTGCCACCCCCACATCCTTTGCCGATCTGGCGGAAAAGTTAAGCCCCGCTGTTGTCAATATCAGTACAACCAAGATTATCAAAGGCCGTACACGCTCACCGTTTGGAGAGGGTATGCCTTTCCAGAGATTTTTCGGCAACGACGATGCCTTCAGAATGTTCTTCGGAGATATGCCCGAAAGGGAATTCAAGCAGAACAGTCTGGGGTCAGGTTTTATCATTTCCAGTGACGGCTACATCTTTACGAATAACCACGTCGTCGAAAAAGCGGACAAGATCAAAGTCAAGCTTTCCAACGGGAAAGAGTATGATGCGGAAGTCAAGGGAAGGGACCCCAATACGGATATCGCCCTGATTAAAATCAATCCGGCCGAACAATTGCCCGCTGTCCGGTTCGGAGATTCGGACAAATTGCGGGTCGGTGAATGGGTATTTGCCATCGGGAACCCGTTCGGCCTGGATCATACGGTCACAGCCGGGATCGTGAGCGCCAAGGGGCGCGTCATCGGCTCGGGGCCTTACGACAACTTCATCCAGACGGATGCTTCCATCAATCCTGGAAACAGCGGCGGCCCCCTTTTTAACCTGAACGGTGACGTCGTCGGGATCAATACGGCGATTGTCGCACAGGGGCAGGGTATCGGCTTTGCCATACCGATCAATACGGCTAAAAGCATCGTCAACGATCTCAAAATGAAGGGAAGCGTCACCCGGGGCTGGCTGGGGATTTCCATACAGGATGTGACGGATGACATTTCCGCAACCCTAAAGCTGAAAGACAAAAAGGGCGCCTTGGTCGGTCAGGTATTTGAAGGGGATCCTGCGGATAAAGCGGGTATAAAAACAGGCGATATCATTATCGAAATCAAGGGGAAAGCCATTCAGGACTCCCACGAATTGCTGCGGATTGTGGCCGCTTTGACCGTCGGGGAAAACATCAGGGTAAAAGTCTGGCGCGACGGGAAGGATAAGGTATTCGAGATTACCGTAGGCGAGAGAAAGGACGAAAGAACATTGGCCGGGAAGGGGAAGGTCGGCGAACATTTCGGAATGACCGTTCAGGAAATGACCCCGGACATGGCAAAACATTTCGGACTTGCGGAAAAAGCGGGCGTAATTATTACCCGGATTCGAGAGGGAAGTCCTGCGGACGATGCCGGTTTAAAGGTGCAGGACATTATTCTTCAGATCAACAGGGTGAAAATTTCCTCAATTAAGGAATTTATCAAGGAAATGTCCGGGGACCGTCGTGACGGAACGGTTTTGCTGCTCATCAAGAGGGGAGAAGCAACCTTTTTCATGACATTACGTACAGGAGCATCAAAATAAAATCCTGTTATTGACAAGAAATGAACAAGCTGATAGAGAGCGACCTTCATTCGTATATGATAAAAAAATCCTTTACGTCGAATAAACTCTTAAGGAGGGGAAATGAAACAATTTGTTCCCGAAAAAATTTTCTTTACGAAGGGCGTCGGTACCCACAAGGACGAACTCCACTCCTTTGAGCGGGCTTTAAGGGATGCGGGCATTGAGAAATTCAATCTTGTGCAGGTATCGAGTATTTTCCCACCTCATTGCAAAATGGTTTCAAAATCACAGGGATTAAAAGAGATGCTGCCCGGTGCGATGACCTACTGTGTCATGAGCCGCTGTTGCAGCAATGAACCCAAACGACTTCTTGCGGCATCCGTCGGATGTGCCATTCCGGCTGATGTGTCGTCCTATGGGTATATCAGCGAACACCACGCCTTCGGCCAGACGGAGAAACAGGCTGGTGACTATGCTGAAGATCTGGCAGCCGCCATGCTGGCATCTACACTGGGCATCGACTTTGATGTGGACGAAAGCTGGGACGAGAAGAAGGAAATATTCAAGATCAGCGGAAAGATCGTCAGAACCCGTAATGTCACCCAGTCTGCTATCGTACGAAATGGAGGATACACGACCGTCGTCGCCGCCGCCGTTTTCGCTTTCTGATTCGTTTCTCACACATTTTTGATATTGATGATCACAGAATAATCATCTCCTGCATCTCCTGCGCGAACACCTCGCTCCCCGCAAGTTCAGCCGTTAACCTTTCATTGCTGGATTCTTGACGAAGAGAAGGGCTCCTCGGGATGAATCGATTAAAGCTGAAAAGATGGTTCCCAATTTGTTTTTTATTTCTGTAACCGGCTTCTTTTTGCCCGCTCTGGTTTCCCACTCCCTTGCCGCAACATCTGATGACGCAAACTTCGGGAACCGGAGAGCGGCCATGGTCGAAAGCCAGATCATGGCGAGAGGAGTAAAGGACAGCCGCGTCATTTCATCGATGATGTCCGTTCCCCGCCATCAGTTTGTTCCTCATCAATATATCAAGTCAGCATACGATGATTCGCCTCTGCCCATCGGCTACGGTCAGACAATTTCGCAGCCCTTCATCGTGGCCTATATGACAGAGGTCCTGAATCTGAACAAAACGAGCACAGTTCTGGAAATCGGTACGGGTTCCGGCTACCAGACAGCAGTTCTCTCACCGATAGTGAAGAAGGTCTATACAATCGAGATCATACCGGAACTTGCCGGAACCGCCGCGGAGCGTCTGAAAAGACTGGGCTATGCCAACGTCGAAGTCGGAGTAGGAGACGGATACTACGGCTGGACGCAGTATGCCCCTTATGATGCTATTATCGTTACCGCTGCGGCCGGTCACATTCCACCGCTGCTCGTGGAACAATTGAAAAAAAATGGCCGCATGGTCATCCCCGTCGGCGGCATGTTTCTGGTTCAGAACCTCGTTCTTATCGACAAGGATAAAGAAGGTCATATCACGACCAGAACACTGCTGCCGGTCCGCTTTGTACCCCTGACGGGAAAGCACGATTGAAGAACATGGCCTCTCCCCTTTCATCAGCGCGCATTCAAACATCGATTTTTCTCATTTCCGCTGCCCTGATCGCCTACCAGATCCTCCTCGTGAAACTCTTTTCCATCCAGTACTGGTATCATTTCGCCTATCTCATCATCAGCATCGCGCTGCTCGGTTTCGGGGCAAGCGGCGCCTTCATCCTTGTTTTCAGAAGGTTCTTGAACGGAAACGTCGCTTTTGTTTTATTTGTTTGCCCTGTTCTCCTGGTGTTTTCGATCTGGGGAAATGTGTACCTGAACCAGGCAATCGGATTCAACCCCCTGATGATTATCTGGCAGAAAAGTGAGATCATCCGCCTTGTCCTCCTTAGCCTTTCTCTCTTTGTCCCGTTTTTCCTGGGGGCCCTGTGCATCGGTCTTGGGTTTTCCACTGCACCACGTCTCATCCATCGAATTTACTTCGCCAATTTAACAGGTTCGGGGTTGGGGAGTCTGATCATTCTGCTGTCCGTTTTCCACATGAGGCCCTATGACATCCTGCTGGTGATCTCCGTGATCGCCATCAGCGCCGGTCTGGCCGTTGCGGGAAGTATCATCCAGAGGGGAATAGGCTGCACCATTCTGATTTTCATGATCGGCCTGCATGTTTTTCTGCTGCGCGACGCTCCACTGCAGATGAGCCCGTTCAAAGATCTTTCACAGGCCGCGAGCCTTACGAAATCCAAGAAAGAGACGGAAACCTTCGGCCCGCTCGGGCTTGTTACCGTTCTTGACAGCCCCGCCTTCCACTATCTTCCCGACCTGAGCCTGAACTGTCCCTTCCCGCTTCCAAAGCAAAAGGGGCTTTTTCTCGACGGGAATACCGTCGGGGCCATCCATCAAGTGGAAGGTGATTCGAAGACCCTTCACATCATGGATTACCGGACAAACGCCCTTGCTTACAAGCTTCTCGATGAGCCGGACGTTCTGATTCTTGGAGGGGGCTCCGGAACGGAAATCATCAATGCCAGGTACCACAAGGCAAAGGCAGTCTCCGTTGTGGAGATGAACGGGGATATCGTCCGCCTCATGCAGGGGCCGTATGCCGCATTCAGCGGGAACGTCTATCATCCCGAAAACGCCAGGATTATTGTTGAAGAGGGTCGGGGCTACCTGCAGAAAACGAATCATCTCTTCGATCTTATCCAGATCAGCCTTCTGGAATCGATGGGCACGGCGTCCGCGGGCGTGTACTCCCTCAACGAAAATTATCTCTTCACGACGGAAGCTCTCGGAGTTTGTCTCAAGCGTTTGAAACCGGGCGGGATGTTAAGCATCTCCCGATGGATGAAAAATCCTCCCCGGGACAACATCAAGCTCCTGGCGATGGCGATCGAAGCCGTCGAAGGCAGCGTTGAAGGCAGGATGGAACCCGCCCGCTCGATCATCATGATCAGAAGCTGGCAGACGGCTACCCTCCTGGTGAAGAACGGCGTTTTTCACCAGAACGACTTGGAGGCGGTCCGGTCATTTTGTAAGACGCGGTCATTCGATGTTTGTTATCATCCGGGCATAAAGGAGGAAGAAACAAATATCTTCAATAAGATGGATGAAGACCCCCTGTATCATGCCGCTGTCCGGCTCATATCGCCGGAAAGGGAGGCGTTCTACCGGACGTATCCTTTCCACATCAGGCCCGCCACGGATGACAGTCCCTTCTTCTCCCACTTCTTTAAGATGGCGATGATGTCGGAATACACCCGCTCGTGGGATCGTACCTGGATTCCCTTTATGGACTGGGGTTATATCATGGTCTGGATCACGGCGGGCATCCTGACAGTTCTGGGAATGGTGTTGATTCTTGCGCCCATACCGTTCGTTCTTCCCTCTTCGAGAGGGCTTATATCCGTTCTGGTCTATTTCGGCGTACTCGGGATGGCCTACATGTTTCTGGAAATCTCCATCCTGCAGCAGTTCATTCGCTACCTGTATGACCCGGTGTTCTCGGCGAGTGTTGTGATCGGATCGTTTCTTGTTTTTTCGGGGATAGGAAGCCTGCTTGCGGGGAAAATCCGTCCGTTAAAGCCAAAACATCTGTGGGGCGCTGTGTGTCTTACCGGCGTGATGGGCATTGTTCTCATCACCTCCGATTCGTGGCTCCAGAATATCCTCTCGCCATTTTCGCTGTGGACACGGATGCTGATCTGCAGCGCGATCATCGCGCCTCTTGCCATCCCGATGGGAATTCCCTTCCCGTCGGGCCTCAGCGCGTTGACGCCACACCGGGAAACCCTTATCCCCTGGGCGTGGGGCATTAACGGTTTTTTTTCCGTGATCGGAACCGCCACGACCGTGCTGATCGCCATAGGATATGGTTTCAAATCCGTTATTTTTCTGTCTGTATTGCTTTACTTCCTGGCCGCTGTCACGTTCAGAAGTATTCTCAAGACTCCATGAGAGATCAGGAGCTTCCTTTAACGCAGCAACCTGAAGACCCGTAATCCCGAAACGACGAGGAGATACGTAGTTCCGGCGATGATGATGGTCGTCGCACCGGCAGGAAGATCCGGTCCATAGCTTACCGCAAGGCCTGCTGTTGTAAAAAGAACGGTCAGCACCGTGGAGAGCGCCATCATGTGCTGCAATCGTTTCGTCAGCTCGCCGGCCACGGCGGCGGGAAGGGTGATGAGGGCGATGACCATGACGATACCCACGACGGTAACAAGCAGTACCACCGTCAGGGCCGTCAGGCAGAGGAGGGCAAGGTAGTAAAACTCGACATGAACGCCTCTGAGACGGGCGTATTCCTCGTCGAAGCACAGGGCGAGGAACTGGTTATAGAAGAGCACAACGGTGATCACTACCAGGATGTCGAGACCGGCGATCATCCACAGATCCTGGGGAGAGACCATGAGGATGCTTCCGAAGAGGTAACTCATGAGATCTTCGTTATAACCGGGAGTCTTGTAGATGAAGAGGATGCCCGTGGCCATGCCGACAGCCCACAGGGAACCGATGACGGTATCTTCTCTCTGTTTCGCCCTCATGCTCACGAGTCCGATGATCACCGCCGAAATCAGGGCGGCAAAGATGGCGCCGTAGAGGGGGTGAAACCACTCCCAGTGATAAACCGTCTGAAAATAGCGCGCCGCGCCAAGGCCTCCCAGCACCGTGTGGGCAATGCTTCCCGCAATGTAACTGATCCGCTTTGTGACGACGTAGCTCCCGATGATTCCGCAGGCAATGCTTGCGAGCACCCCGGTGATGAGAGCATACTGGAGGAAGGGATACCGTGGCAGATCAGACAGAAAGGCGCCCATTTTTTGCTTGTTCCCCTTTATTCCCGGTGATTGTGCCGTACCATGCAGACGTCTGATCCGTACAGGGCGCTGATCACCTCTCCCGTGACGGCGGTGGTGGGATGAACCATCACCCGGCGATTGACGCACACCACACTCTGAACATACTGTGAGACAAATCCCAGGTCGTGGCTGACAACGACGACGGTGATGGTCTTGCTCATGTTGTGAAGAAGTTCAAAAAGCTCTGTTTCCACCGCCATATCCACACTGGCCGTCGGTTCGTCCAACAGGAGGAGTTCCGGTTCCGAAGCCAGGGCGCGGGCAATGAGAACCCGCTGACGTTGCCCGCCGGAGAGGGCCCTGAAGGGACGGTTCTTCGCATCGTGCATCTCCAGTTTCCTCAGAGCCTCAAGCGAAATCGCCCTGTCCGTTTTCCTGTAAGGACCGATACGCACACCATTCCCCAGACGGCCCATAAGGACGACATCGAGCACGCTCACGGGAAACTGGGGATCGAACTGTAAATGCTGGGGCATGTAGCCGATGCGGGGTCGCGCCTTCACCGGTGACTGTCCGAAGACTTCGATGGTTCCGCCGGAAGGCTTGAGAAGCCCCAGCATGAGCTTCAGCAGTGTCGTCTTCCCGCCGGCATTGGGACCGACAATGGAGATGAATGTCCGCTCCGGGATCGTGAAACTTACATCCTCCAGAACCGGCGTCCCGTCATAGGAAAAAGTGACATTCTGAAAAGTGACAAGCTGATGTTGCTTCATCATCATTTCAACGCAGCCCCTGCTCCACGGCGGAGGCGATCCTTTCGAGATTGGCAAGGTAATCCCGCGCCAGGGGATTAATGGGAACCACAACGCCGCCGATCTCCTTCGCGACCGTGCCGGCGCTCCTCATGGAGAACTGCGGTTGTACAAAGATAATTTTTACTCTGTCTTTTTTCGCCCTTTCGATCAGTCCCGCCAGTTGCTTTGCCCCCGGTTCTTTTCCTTCGATTTCGATGGGCGCCTGTACAAGTCCGTAAGAGTCGGCGAAATAACCGAAAGCAGGATGAAAAACATACATCATCCTCCCCTTGAGCGGGGCAAGAGAACGGGAAATCCGTGCATCCACCCGGTCAAGATCGGCCTGAAAAGCCTTCAAATTTCCTGTATAATCCTGCGTGTGGGCGGGGTCCAGGCGGCACAGGGCGTCAGATATATTCCGTGCCTGGATCTTTACGAGCTTTGGATCCATCCAGATATGGGGGTCGGGTGTTTTGTGTCTCTTCGCCTCATGGTCGTTAACGTGCCCTTCGCCGTGATCGTGATCATGGCCGGCAAGGTATCGGTAGGCAATTCCCTTTTGCGTTTCCACGATGACCAGGTTATTGTGGGACTGTCTGATTTTTCTCAGGACGCCCTTTTCGAAGGGATCACCGATTCGGAAATAGGCTTTTGCCGTCGCGAGCTTTGCCATCTGCTTCGGCGTTGGTTCATACGTATGAGGAGACTGCCCTTCACCGACGAGAACCCCGACATCCACATGCTTCCCGCCGATACGCTCGAGAAAAAAGGCCTGGGGAAGGATGCTCACAAACACGGAGAGCTTTGCTTTTCCGACCTGTCCCCAAACAACTTGTGAAGAAGCAAGAATGGAAACCAGAGCGATGAAAAAGACCAGACATTTTTTCATATACCACAACTCTCCGGGGGGATTTTCGGAAAATCCTCTACATGTCTGTTTTCGAGCATTCGATGAACATCTCATCGCAGTCCTCGCACCGCTTGACGGCGTGGTTCTGCGCAAAACTCTCCCAGTGCTCCTTTTGCTTTGGCGTCAGGAGTCCCGTGCCGTTACAGAGGGGGCAGATGTTTTCAAGTGCCATCATGATGGCCGCCCGTATGAACTCGGAGCGGTTGGGGATGTTTTTTATCACTTCGAGCAGATCTTCATTGACCTTGAATGTAATGATGCCTTCTTTCTTTTTCATGAAACACGCTCCCGCTGACGTTCTTAACATATTACTTAGTAATACCATTTTTGTCAAGGGTTTTCCGTCTACCCTTAAGGATTCGACAGCTTTTGAGATGTGGCGTACGGACTAATTGAAGAATCGTCATTCTTGACTTTTGAGTGATTCAATGTACACTTGCAGCTATCATAAAGTATAAACAGGAGGTGGGTTATGGCTCAGAAGTCTCGGGATACACGCAAGGCAAAAGTCATCGAAGTATTGAACAAGGCTCGTGCCATGGAACTGCAGGCGATTCATCAGTATATGAACCAGCACTACAACCTCGACGACATGGATTATGGTGAACTGGCGGCAAACCTGAAACTCATCGCCATTGATGAAATGCGGCATGCGGAAATGTTTGCGGAACGCATCAAGGAACTGGGAGGAGAGCCTGTGACGGAGCCTGCGGGCAAGGTTGTGAAGGGGCAGAAAGTGGAAGCGATCTTTCCCTTCGATGCGGGACTTGAAGATGACACGATGGATGTTTACAACCAGTTCGTTCTTGTCAGTAGAGAAAACGGCGACAGCACCACCATGAAGCTTTTTGAAACCATCATCGACGAGGAACAGACACACTTCAACTATTTCGACAATGTGAACGATCACATCAAGAAACTGGGGGCATCCTACCTCGCCCGTATTGCCGGAACACCTGCCGACGCGGGTCCCCCTTCCAAGGGCTTTGTTGCCGGCGGAGGAAATGCATAAGCGGTCTCAAGACGAGGCACGCCGGCATAAAGGGAATACTGTACTGATGGAATGGGAATCCATTGATACCTGAATTGCGCACTGAAAATCTCGATGGTGTTGACCTGCCGTATCTTTCATATGATGGCCGGGGGATGCCGCTGATCCTCCTCCATGCCACAGGCTTTTTGGCCGCACTGTGGCATCCCGTTGCCAGAGCGCTGTCGCCCATGTACCGCATCATTGCACCGCATATTGTTGACTATCGTCCGGCCGATCCTGAAAAAGGCGGCCTCTCATGGATCGCCATAGCCAGGGATATCGCCGCTTTTTGCGAAAAGACCCATATCAAAAATCCGTACCTGGTCGGTCACTCCATGGGGGGAACGGTTTTAGCGCTCGCCGTTGCCCTGTACGGTCTGGATGCAAAAGCCATGATTCTGATAGAGCCCATATTTTTAACGCCGGAATTTTATCGTCTTCGCATGAAAGTTGAAGACCATCCCCTGGCGTCAAAAGCCATACGGCGTAAAAATCACTGGCAGGATGCATCAGAGGCCGTGGAGTACCTTAAATCGCGAGCGCTTTTCAATAACTGGGATGAAAAGGTTTTAAAACTTTACATCGATTACGGTATGACGGACAACGATAACGGAGGTCTGCAACTGGTCTGTTCACCGAGGACGGAAGCCGCTCTGTTTATGGGAGGCGTGCAGTTTGATCCATGGCCGCATCTTCCGAAGGTCACATGCCCTGTTTTGATCGTGGAGGGCGAAGAAAGCGAAAACAAACATTTCGTAGATATTCAGAAAGTCGTTGCCACATTTCCCGATGCTTCTTATAGAATGGTGCCGGGCGCCGGCCACCTGATTCCGATGGAGAAGCCGGGAGAGATCGCCGCCATCATCAAGGAATTTTTAAATGTGAAAAAAATTGTATCGTAACTTGAAAATTCGCTTTTTTTCGTGTACAAATTTTCACATGTGGTTACTGTGTTCAGCACGATGGATTAACTCTTTAGAGGAGGGAGATGGGCATGGCAAAGTTTAAAGAAGGGGATTATTTGACGTGTGAGGTATGCGGTCTTGTGGTTATTGTCGATGAGGCGTGCGGATGTGCCGTGGGTGAAATCATTTGCTGCAAGGACCGGCCGATGGTAAAGGGGAAAGCAGCTGCCGCCAAAGCAAAGAAGAAAGAAGCCGTAAAACCGGCCGCCAAGTCAGTCGCGAAACCGGCTGCGGCCAAAGCGGTGAAAGCCAAAGCAGTGAAAGCCAAAGCGGCTGCTCCTGCCAAGACAGCCAAACCGGCCGCCAAAGCGAAAAAGGCGCCTGCAAAGAAACCTGCAGCAAAAGCCAAGAAGTGATGATGGCTTGTGCATACATGGTAATCACGGGTTATTTTGACGGTCCTCGTCTCTTGTAAAGAGACCCGTCTACAGGGTGTGTCTTCCCGGCAAGAAAATGGTTGAAAGTGCGGCATGCGGGATGCCGCTGTTGTTCATGCGCATGAGAGACGGGGTTACGTTTTTCTTGTATCGCGTATTTATCAAGCGATCCAGTCTTCAAGCAAGGATTGCCGTTTCACCGGTTCGAATTCAGAGAACCGGTATGTCGCCAACCCTTTTTTCTGGTAGGGATCGTTCGTGAAGAATTGCCGGATGTCTTCCACCGAAGGCGCCCGCGCAATAACAATGCCGCCGGTTTTCGGGACCTGCGGCCCGGAACAGAGGAGCCAGCCCTTATCGTAGCCGGTTTGCAGAAAGTTTCGATGTTCGGGCACCGTATCCGCAAGCTTTTCAAAAGGGACGGAGTAGCTGATTTCGACAACAAAATGCTTCATAATTTCTTCTCCTTGTAGGTTGTCTTTCCTGATATCCTCAGGGTGGGGTTTCTACCATCTTTCGGACATTTTCGTCAACCATCAAACATCACATCACGTGTTTGCGTGATCTCGTCAGACAGGATGTCTTCATATGATCAATGCAATGGTTATTGATTCCCATATGCACTCTGATAACTCATTAAATTCACAAATAAAAAGACAAAAGAACGTCAAGGAATATCAAAGGATAGCCAGACAAGTATTGTATTTACTTTTATCGTTTTTGAGGTTTCTTTTTAACACTATGGTCAAAAAGTAGTCAAAAATTTCAGGATTGAAGGGGATAGGTTGACGAACCGAAAACCGGACATATCCCACCGGCTGCCTCTTCAATAAAAAAACCACCTGGGATGATTGCGAGGGATAGGCAATGTATCAAATCGCCCTTAATGAATTTAAGAAAGAAGCATGCCTCAGTGACGTCCCTGATTTTCAAAATAAGGACGCAGCACGCCTCTTTTTTGAGGATGCCTTAAGAGAGGGCGACCGGGACAAACTGCGCCGGTATCAAGACGTGTTGGGTGCGCGATGGTTCGCAAGGACTGTCGGAGAAGAAAAACTAAGACAGTGCCTTAAACATGCAAAGTATCTGGCCGGAAGCTGTCCCGAAAAATACGCACTGATATTGAGGGCGCTTTTCAATCACATCGAGATGGTCAATCCTTTGCTAAAAGGCGAAAAATACCGCAAGGGACTTTACGAGCCATTGCGTAAAAGGGAAGAGCGACGCCTTGCAAAGGAAAAGAAGGACTACCTGGTAGAAATCCGTAAAGCAATAAATACCCTGAAGACCCTTGATCCTGATCTGTCCAAGTTTGATGAAGCGTACCTGTGGGAACTCGCACAAGAGAAAGAGTTTGAACCTTCACAAACCCTCTACCAACTTCGGCAAATGTCCGAATACGGCATGATTGCGGCACAACCTTACAAAAGGGAAAACCCCAAGGGAGATGAAAGTATCCGTCTTTTCATTTACGCAATTTATGACCTTCTCAACAGAAATAAATCGAAATTGACAGACAATGCAATATGCTTCCGCCTTGCTTCCCTACTGACAATCACAATGGGCAAAGAGTACAGCCGTCAGGCTGTTCAGGGAATCCTTAGTCGAAGGCCGCCCCCCCCACCCGAAATACTCACATCCGAAAAATAACTATCCTGCCCATTTCATCAGCTTGAACAGACATTTCAAGAAGTGCAACTTTTCTATATCATCTTTTTATGCAACCCAATAGTTGCATAAATATCTAATATCATTTATTATTTACCTTGACGCTTTTAATCGGTGTCGAGTATACTTGAGCCGTCTTTCACGGAATTATCTGTGGAAGCGGCCTTTAAGGCGATCTTTTTTAGGAGGTTTGAGCAATGGAGAATCAGGAACTTTTAACGATTCAGGAAATGGCTGCAAGGCTTAAAGTACCCCTAAGCTGGCTTTATAGCCGGACGCGGATCAAGGACAGCGACTTTCCCGTGATCCGGGTTGGCAAGTATTGTCGTTTTGACGCTGAGCGTGTCATGGCATGGATCAAAGGGAAGAATGAATCCGCATAGATCACCGCAGCAGACCATACGAGCCTATTGCCATTATTGCGTTCAAAGCAGATCGGATGCAGATGTTGAGAACTGCACCGGGCATATTGTCCATGCAACGGGAAAGCGTTGTCCCCTTTACGAGTACAGGATGGGCAAGAAAAGGCCATCGGTTAAGGTTATGCGCCAGTTCTGTCTTGACTGCATGGGTGGCAATATTGCCCTTGTCCGGGAATGTGAAACGGAAGATTGCTTGATTCATCATTTTCGGTTTGGGAAAAATCCGGCGAGGATCGGAACAGGCGCAAGCAGGGAACGGATGATTGAAATTTCCCGAAAAAGAATGGCAGTGAGCCGTTAAAAAGGCGTCTATTTTTGAAGATCAGCTACCGGCTAAGGGTTAACTATGGAAAAGCAGAAATTCAAGATCAATAATAAGATCATGATCGAGCCTGATATGTTCTATTCTGAGGCATTCATGGGTTTGTCTGCTTCAGCAATTAGAACCCTGCTTAGATGCCTTCAAAAACGCAAATTTGGAAAAGAGAAAGTACATGGGAAAAAGCGCACTGTTTATTATAATGACGAGTTTATCTTTCCGTATTCCGAAGCAGCTTTTCTGAAAATTGGAACTACACAGTACTGGAAGAATATCATTACTTTGGTCGAGAGAGGATTTCTTGACGTTATCCATCAAGGCGGGTGGTATCAGAAAAACGAAAAAGAAAAGGATTACTCTGTTTATAAACTTTCTGAACGATGGAAAAAATACGGGACACCGAGTTTTCAGAGGATAGAAAAGCCGAAAGTTTTGCAGGCTGACTTCTATGTGCAGAGCAATATCAGGAAGAAAAAAACAAAAGCAACTTCACAAAAGCGAAGTGGACACCTTTACGAAAGTGAAGTTGATAGGGCAAAACATGACATTGACCGTCTTCACGAAAGTGAAGTGAAAGGAAGAACACTAAAAGCTGATAGAAGCCTTGTTAGCGTTATATGAAAGACGTTTTTTCAATACGCGTGCATTTTATCCTGGCACCCTTTCACTTTAGTGAAGAATAAATAATATATCCATGTGTATGTATGAAATTGATAACAAGAACATTCTTAAAAAACCCCTTATGATTTAGGCAAAAGAATGTATGGGCGGATATGGTTCCGGAATGTCCAGAAGTTACAAGAAATCAACAGCGGATGATTGTCTCCAACTTGATTCTAATAATTTTGCTCGATGTGGTTCTTTCAAATTGGGCATGAGATACGGAAATATTAAGTGGTCACAAGGCGAACACGAAATAGGGACGTGCGGATATTGGTCTGATATCCGGGAAAGCGAAGCTTCTATTTCTTTTCTATATAACGAGAGACATGTTCCTATAAGATTATCCTGGTATGCACCCGGTTTTGGAGGCCGAAGGTATTTTTTTCTTTGTCCTGTTTGCGGTCGCCGGACGAGAACTCTCTTTTTCAATCAGGCAGCAATCGCATGTCGGATATGCCACGATCTTACTTACGAGAGCTGCAACAAGAGTCATCACTTTGATAGCCTGTATAAGAGAATGGTGGAGTGAACCCCATCGATTGCACAAAATATGATAGAGTATTAGACAGGATCATTACCCGGTAGAGGGGTAGAAAGGATCATGTCATGAATTATAGAAGGTTCACTCAGGATTTTAAAAGATCAGTTATAGAGCAGTTGCTCAGTGAAACAGTTAGGCCTG
>CAZIQY010000049.1:0-20326 GCA_964541605.1 uncultured Syntrophaceae bacterium
AAAGCATACACGGCCTCATATCGTAAGTCAAGTTATTTATGACGCACTACACTAGATAGTCGGTCACAAAGCTATATTGACAAAAAGTTAGGAATTAAAATCGGTATGAACGGTCCCAAAGGATGCTGTAATGCAAATGACTATCTGACTGTTCTGGAAATGATAGAAACTCGCTTTCAGGAAGAGGCATACCCAGTTCATTCCTTTCCGGAACTGTCATTAGCCGCTTGGCTTTACGAAGCCCCTCCTGTAATTCCTCTGCCGGATGACATTGGTACGAAGATACCGGAAGAAGGTGCATTGCCACCTCCCATAATAACATACACGGTTGATGACATTTTGGCCGATGGATGTTTCGTTGAGCGTTCCCAACTTGAAAAAATGCTTGAGCGGCTCCGTACGAAAAAAAACCTGATACTCCAAGGGCCTCCTGGCACTGGAAAAACGTGGCTTGCAAGACGATTGGCTTTTGCTTTGATAGGTCAGCAAAATGATAGCAAGGTGCGTGCTTTACAGTTCCATCCAAATTTGTCGTATGAAGATTTTGTGCGTGGTTGGCGCCCTACAGGAGAAGGGAAGTTATCGCTGGTCGATGGTCCATTCATGGAAATGGTAAAGGCCGCATTGAATGAACCCATGGTTCGGCACGTTATTGTCATCGAAGAGATCAACCGAGGCAACCCAGCACAGATATTCGGTGAAATGTTAACGCTGCTTGAAGTGGATAAAAGGACACCGACAGAAGCATTGGAGCTTTGCTATCGAAGAACAGACGATGAGCGTGTTTTCATCCCCGATAATTTATATGTTATTGGCACGATGAACATCGCGGATCGTTCTATTGCGCTGGTTGACTTGGCTCTTCGGCGGCGTTTCGCATTTATTGACCTTGAGCCAGAGCTCGGAAAAACATGGCTTGAGTGGGTACAGAAAAATTGCGGAATAGATTCGGATATACTTATGGAGATCGAGAAAAGAATTCTTGCCTTAAACGACGAGATTACAGCGGATACCGGACTTGGCCGCCAGTTCCGAATCGGTCACAGCTATGTGACACCGCCCTTCAAAATACCTATCAGTGACGCTCGGGAATGGTTTAAGCAAGTCGTCGAGACTGAAATCGGCCCACTTCTCGACGAATACTGGTTTGACGCGCTCGATAAGGCCCGCAAAGCCCGGAAGCGGTTAACAGAAGGGATCTGATGGTGGCGCTGACGGCATCGATGATAAACATTCCTGCCCATTTGGAGCTTGGGTATGTTGGCAGGATTCCTGTTCGCAATCTATGGCTTCTAATGCTCTATGCCTCGGAGCTCTTCCGGCAACTTGATCGAGGGAAGGTTGCCATAGAGGATAATCCCGATGACATTCCTGATCTTGTCGCGGAGATTCTATCTCGTTCAGTTGAACGTCGGCTCATGCGCAATCTTAGTTTTGGCTATCGATTAAAAATGGTCGTGCTTGGTCGAGTTCGAGGGCACATAGATCTTCTGAGCACTGAGCGTCATCAACTTCTTGCACGAGGACTGGTTGCCTGCCGATTTGAAGATCTCACCGTAAACACGCCGCGTAATCGCTTCGTGCGGGCTGCACTTGAGGCAATTGCCAGAACAGTTAGCCGCCCGGATCTTGCACGCCGATGTCGTGTGCTCGCTAGCAGCTTGAAAAGGATCGGTGTTACAGGAGAGAAACCCAGCCGGTCTGAAATATCCGCCGACCGATTTGGGCGCCATGATGCCGATGAGCAACTCATGGTAGCAGCGGCACATCTTGCTTTCGACCTGGCTCTTCCAACGGAAATGCCTGGAAGCAAACTTCTGGCACTTCCGGACCGGGAAATCACATGGGTCAGACGTCTTTACGAGAAGGCAGTCGCAGGCTTCTATGATGTAGTGTTGTCCAGTTTTGGATGGCATATCGATGCGGGGAAATCCATCAGTTGGCTTATAGAAAGAAAAACGGAGGGAATAGACAAGATTCTGCCTACAATGCGGACGGATGTTATTCTTGACCATCACGTTACCGGACGACGTATAGTTATCGACACGAAATTTACGTCCATCGTTACAAAAGGATGGTACAGAGAAGATACTTTGCGAAGTGGTTACGTTTACCAAATATATGCCTACCTCCGATCCCAGGAGGAAGATGGAAATCCGCTCGCATCCTATGCGTCAGGGCTGCTTCTTCACCCATCAATAGATGAGATGGTCGACGAAACTGTGGTGATTCAAGGGCATGCAATACGGTTTGCAACCGTTGACCTCGGGGCTACAGCTAGTGAAATACGTAAGCAATTACTGCGAGTTGTGGCATTACCTGATGGATCACACAGTTCTGGGGACATTCTGTATAACCCTGAGTGTCAGAGTCTTGAGTGATGAGTGTTTCAGTTGCCTTGCCCAATGATTTACGGGAGTTTATTGAATCCTCACAATGGACCTTTGCCAAGACAATGCCGGATTGGCCCCACGAGTATCTGGTTCGAGACCGGGTCGACAGAGCGCTCTTTGAAGCCTTGGTGTGTCACATCCGTCAACACGGTATAGAGCAGCGCTTTTACCAACGCGTTCTCACTTACTTTGCTGAAGATGAATTACTTTACTGGACGATGGGAGAACCTATTGAAGAAACAATGATCATCAATCGATGCAAGGAGGAAGGGTCATATGAAAACCGTCTCAGGAATGGGACACTTCCTAGTTACAATCAATCTGATAAATGAAGCAGAATAATGCGGTACATCTAATTATTTTCATTATCCGAAATCGCCCGGTTCCAAATACAAAGCTACACCGGCGATCATCAAATCGGATTATTTATTTCGGTTTGAAAGAGCGTACATGCAAAACACTTTTTTCTTTAGCAGAGCCGGTCGACTGCTTTCTGCATAATCAAAAATTGACACGGCTTGGACAAAGGTGTAGATTTCCTTAGATAATTTTTAAAACTTCGGAGTTTGTCGCCCAAATGGTTGCTAGTGGGCCAGAAGCGGTCATTCAAAAGATCTTTTTGGCGATCGACTCTGTGCTGTGGGCCAGTTTCTCGCCACCTCTAGTTTTGTTCCAAGCGTAAAGAATGGATCTTGAAAGCCATGTGTAAAGAAGAAAGACAACAGGCGACTTCGACTGAACTTACAGGTGGGACGGGTTTTACCTATGAAGATACAGTGGTTGCCTATTATCTCGCTGCCCTCCTGCGGGAGGAGCGCGCTGCGGGTTTGAGTGGTGTAGTGAAGACTGTGGCGGTTCAACAGGCCGGGCACGGCCGCCCTATGGATGACATCATCATCGAACTTGACGATGATGGTTCACAGCGGCGGTTAAACCTTCAGGTAAAGCGCACGATTCAGATTAGTGCCGCGACGACCAACAACGACTTCCGTGATGTCCTGTCTCGATCCGTCGCCACCCGCGCGACCGATGACTTTAACGTCGATCTCGATGCCTACGGCTTTGTAGCCGAAAATGTTGCGAGTGGACGGTTCCGAGCGCTGAACCGCCTAATCGACTGGGCCAAAAGTAGCCCCTCTGGTGAAGACTTCTCCCGACGCTTTGCCCCAGGCGGTGCCGCCGCGGCTGCTGAGCGATCTCTTCGTAACGAACTGGCCCCGCTAATCGGAGCCCAATCGGCCGATGACGAACGAAGGTTCTATACGCAATTTGTGGCGCTCAATCTTAATGGATTGACCGAAGGCGGAATCCTGCGAACGGAGGTGATCAACCGCCTCCAGGAGCTTGTTGCAGTCAACGAAAACGGCCATGACCTTCTACTTTTCGACCGCCTGTGCCGCACTGCGCGCGATGCCGCAGGCACCGCCCGTAAGTGGACGCGGCCGACGCTCCTTGCCGAGCTTCGCGGTGCCATGCGGCTCAAAGTCGCGCCGAACTATCGAAGCGATATTGATCTCCTTCGGTCGTTCTCCATCGATGGGTTGGAAGACGTATCGGAAGAGATTGTCGGCTTTCGCGTCGAACGTCCCCTTCTGGAAAAAAGCATTAGGGATCGTCTCGCTGAGTGTCGACTCGTCAACCTCAGCGGTCTGCCCGGTTGCGGGAAGTCGGCGATGCTCAAACGCATCGCCAGCGTTGATGCTACCAATGGACCAATTCTATTCCTGAAATCGGATCGTCTTGCGGGAGGCAGCTGGCTGACCTTTGCGGCAACGCTCGGTCTCCAGCACCGCATGGTTCTAGACCTCTTAGCCGAAATTGGCAGCACGGGAACGCCAATCCTTTTCATCGACAGCATTGACCGCGTCAGGCCTGATCAGAAAGGGATCATCACCGACATCCTCCGGGCGATCGAGGACAACGAACAGCTCGCCAATTGGAAGGTTCTGGCGAGTTCACGCGATCAGGGGCTTGAGGCTTATCGCGCGTGGTTTCCAGCAAGCTTCTATCGGGGAACCGGAATAGGCGATGTTCCGATTGATGGCTTCTCGGATGAGGAAGCTGAGGTTCTTGCGAAAGAAAAGCCAACATTGAGGCGGCTACTGTTCGGCCCGAAGGGCGTCAGCGAAATCGCTCGGCGTCCGTTTTTTGCAGCCGTGCTCGCAGGAAGTTTTCCTGACGATTCGGCAACACCCCAGACCGAGGTCGATCTCATCTCGGCCTGGTGAGCTCGCGCAGGCCATGACGCGCTAGAGGAAGCCGTGCCGCAGCGGCAACGGGCGCTGCTGGATCTGGCCGAAAGAGGCGTGCGCAATCTCGGCAAGAACATTCCGGCCAGGATGCTCAAAACATCCACCTTTGCGCAGGTCTCGGGGTTGAAGGATGATCTAGTTATCCGCGTTCACGATGGCGGCGTGTCGTACTCGTTTACGCACGACATCTTTTTTGAATGGGTGTTTTTCCGGCAACTCATCGAGCTTGGCAACGATTGGACGCGCGGCCTGACCGACGCGGGCGAACCACCGCTGCTTGGTCGCGTGATCGGACTGCTCGCGCAGAGCGCGCTCGCTTCACCAGGCAAATGGTCGGCTGGCTACCGGGATCTCGAAGGTCAGCCGCTCCGCCCGCAGTGGCAGCGAGAGTGGCTGACAGCTCCACCCTTTACAGCCGCCTTTGCACAAGGATACAAGGAATTTCAGGTGCTCCTTGCTGAGAACGACTGCGCGCTCTTCGAGAAGCTGCTCGTCTGGTTTCAGGCCCAGCACACGATACCGAGCCCAGTCATCCTTCAGAACGCCTCGAACGCGGTAGAAGGCATAGACCGCGTTGGCATGGCGGACATGCTCGGCTGGCCGTCCGACTTCGAGAGTTGGGGCCGGCTCTTGGACTGGTTATTACCGCTCGCTCCGAGCCTGCCTACCCGCCTGCTGCCCAACGCCCTTGAAGTCTTCGGCGTTTGGCAGAATGTGTTTGCCGACCTCAAGAATCCGCGTTCGGCGGCCATTGTCGATGTGTGCGCCAACTGGCTGATTGAGTTGGAGGGCGTCGAGTATTCCAAAGAGCTTACCTTCGAACACGGCCGGTGGAATGCACTCGGCGGCGAAGCGCGGTCCAGCCTCGCGACCGCTTTGCGAATGACGATCATGCGCTCTGCGCGCGCCTACCCCGCGCCCGCGATCGCGCTTTTCGAAAGGGCGGTAACGAACGAGCGTATGCGCCGCGTAGCCTACAGCAGCCTGATGGGATTTACGCCCACTATGGCGGATGTGGCTCCCGAGATTGTGGCCGCTGTCGCGAAGGCGGAGCTGATGGAAGAGCTCCCCAAAGAACGAATTGACCGTGAAGCGCGGGAGGAAGAGGAATATTTAGAATGGCTCAAGCGCCTTCGTGCCATTCCTGAGGAAGAGAGAACAGAGAAGCAAAAGCGCGCTCTTCAGCACGTACACTTGCCGATGGGGCGCGACGGAATTGATCACGATGATATTGGAATCGCCGAACATCATAACTACTACTTTCCATCGTCGCCCATTCACGAGCCATTCGCCAGTCTCTTTGCCAAGGAGCCAGAGGTCGCGCTCGGATTGGTGCGTGATCTCACCAACCGTGCGACCCGCGGGTGGCATCAGGTTCAGCTCCTCAACCGCGATCTCATGGGAACGCCGATTTCCGTGGTCCTCGATTTTCCTTGGGGAAAGCAGGAGTTCTGGGGCGATTGGCACGTCTACAATTGGTTCATGGGGCAACTCGCGGGCAATCCGCTGGGTTGCGCTTTCCTCGCGCTTAGCTACTGGGCGTTCAAGCAGATCGAGGGTGGCCGGCCGACGGATGAGGTCATCCGGTCCGTAGTCGAAGGGAATGAGTGCTACGCTCTTCTTGGGCTCTCGCTCGTCCTGGCGCTTGAAACTTACGACGTGTCCGAGACGACATTTCCGATCGTGACTTGTCAGCGCCTCTGGCACCACGACATTGCCCGCGTCGTTCAAGAGCCAACACGAAACATCGATCTGCTAGGCTTCGGGTTCCTTTCGCGCCTTGCCGGCAATAAAGCGAAAGCCAAGGAGTTTCTTGACTCACGACAGAGCCGCAAGCGTGAGATTCGTGATCTCGCCATGCGATTCGCGTTGACTGCCGACGACGGCCTTCGCCAACGCTTCAGGGAAGTGCTTGCACGCTTTCCGGATGATTTACCTTACGAGGTTGAAGAACAGCGCTCAAGTTCAGGCGCTACGGCATCGCTGAAAGAGGCGGCGGAGCGCTGGGCGGGCCTTGGCGACATCCAGAATTATCGCAAGCATCAGACCGAGGCCGACGAGGTGTTAATATCCTATGAGCCACCAAACCCATTGACGCCTGAGCAAGAAAAGCGCCTTAAGGAGAGCACCACTTTGCTGCAGGAGTATAATGTCATCGGGTGGGCGACGAAGTCGCTTCAGGCCAATGCGCTTATCGACGGCATGAGCCTGCCCGACGCAGTGGCCTTCGCGCAAGCTCGGGATAACGGCACCATTCTCGCCGAGCGAAGCGACACGGGGGAGTACTCAGCACAGACGACAATTTCCGCGGTTGCCGCGGTTGTCATTCGCTTTGGCTCTCCTGCCGGAGCAGACTACGATTGGGCGTGGGATGTGATGGGGCGTGTTGCGGCTATGAGAGAGCCGAAGGATACGTTCCACGGCTCCAAGATACCTTGGCATCCCGCTAATCACCTTATCGTCGCCTTAGTGCATGACCGCCGCTCAAGCTCCCCGCGCACGGACTCAGTGCGACGGCTCTTCGAGCTAACTGTGCACCCAATAGATGGCGTGGCCCAGCTCGCATTCAGCGGGCTCTTTATGGATTTGGACGAGCATGTGCGGTGGGTCGCCGCCCAGCTCGCGTTGGACCTCTCGCTCTACTACCGATTCAAGATCAATGAGAATGGCGTTCGCGACGATACGGTCGACCGGGACGCTCGAAAACAAAGTTTCGCCCGTGCTCTCGAGCGCTTGGAGCGGACGAATGACATGCCGCTAACATCCATGCCGCCAGCGTGGGTCAAGACGCTGGAACGGCGGCGCTACGGCCGGTCCGAAGACGAGGCCGGATGGGATGATGCCGATCCGCTGTTCAATGCAGTGTTTGCGGCGAAAATATTCCCGTTCTTTCCTATTGAAGCATGGTGCCAATCAAGCCTCTACAAGCCAATGGTGGCTCTGGGCCTGAAGGAGCTTGTGGCGTGGACTGCGGAGCGGCTTATGCCCTCATGGCTCAAGGACAAGCGCGAGCGGAGATCGGACACTCGCCGTTCGTTCCTGATCGAATGGGAGGCCGTCCTAGGCGATATGCTCGCACGGGCCGCACCATTCTTCGAGACGGAATTCGTGCGCAAGGAATTTCTGGCGCCCTTCCTGACTGAGGATGAGGAAGGCTTGGCAGTCCTCGCCGGATTTACTGAGATGACGGTGACTCGCCAGGTTCTTGATGCGCCGACAGTGCCGGCAAACACCTTAGATCTGCTTAACGACTGCGTCGAGCGCGTCGTCTGTGACCGCGTCTTCGATCCGAATGGCTACCGGGCCGGTGAAGTTCACGGGTATGATCTACCGAAACTAATCAAGGCGTTGCTCTTCGTGTCCGTCGAGACAGAGGCTCCGGGTGCCGCTCGCTTCGCCAATGGCGACTGGTCACAGATCAGCATGGTTATGCCAATCGTGACCAAGTTGGTTACAGCTATAGGCTGGTCGACATATGTCATGCAGAACTATTTGACGCTTTGCGAGCGGGCTGGCCTTGCATATCCTCTGGCCGCGTTTGCAGACCAGGCCAACGCTGTTCTCAACTCGCTCTCGTATGCCAAGGGCAGCTGGGCCGGAACCACGCTGCCAGCCCGCACCGCGGCGACGGTCCAACGCCTTGCCGACGCCAACTTCCCGCTCCGTTCCGACCACGCTCAGGAGTTACTCAGGGTGCTCGATGCGCTGATTGACCTCGGTGATCGCCGTAGCGCCGCGCTGGAGCAGGCCGAAGCCTTTCGAGGCGTTCAGATGCTATGAAAAATATTAATCTTTGCTACCGTCAATCGTTATAGGTCAGTGCTAGTAGGTGGCATCAATGCCAGCACCATCAATTATTCCACCAAAGAAAACTGCGCAATACGGGATGAAATCTGCTACAGAAAAATGAATCAGTGGAATCACGACTTCAATAAGTAACTGATATCCGATCGCAATGATGGAGGTTGTTGATATGTGCAACCCAGACAAGGCCCATTTCAACCATATTATCAAATCAAAAGTACGCATGAACCGGATGAACTGAAAAAATAATCATTGCAAAGACAAGTCAAAATTTGGGGGTATTTTTGGGGGTATCATGTAATATTGAGTATTTGAAAGCGTAATAAATACTGAATGATATGTGCAGAATTCGATCCCCCTCATCACATAATGACAGGCTGCTTTTTTATGAATTCTTAAAAAGTAGCCTGTTTCTTTTTCCGCTTTCTGCTTTTCAGTTTTTTAGAACATTCCGGCAAAAAGCCGTCTCTTTCTCTTCTTCCAGTTTCCCCTGTGGTAGGCGTAGCTTGCCAGAAGCGGCAGCACGGAGGTCGCTTCTGCGTACACCATCTGCTCGAAGGCCACGTCCACTTTGCCCCAGGATGTCGCTTCTCTCAACGTGGAACTGGAGCAGGCCCCGTCCCGCACGTCCGCCACGGTGATTTGCACGGCGTATTTGTGCATGGGAACGTCTTTTCCCAGAATTTCGGCACAGATGACCGTGTCCTGAGCAAAGTTTTTCGGCACGCCCCCGCCGATAATGAGAAGCCCGGTCGTTTCCGCCTTGATCTTGATCATCGTCAGCTCCCGGAAATCTTTTACGGAATCGATGGAAACATGGTCCTCCGGCCTTTCATGCTGGTGTAGCACAAGACCGAAGCCGGCGCTGCTGTCGGAAAAGGCGGGACAGAAAATCGGGACATCGCACTCGTATGCCGCCTGAACCAGGCTGTCCTTCTTGACGGCATGGGTCATCAGATAGCGTCCCATTTCACGGATAAATTCTCTTGAAGAGTAGACTCCGGGGGGGAGGGCATCGGCGATCTCTTTGACCGTTTTGTCGCAAGCCTGGAGTTCTTCCTCATCGATAAACGTGTCGTAAATCCTGTCTATGTATAAGCTTCTCAGCTTTTGGTCATCTGCCTGCGGGGTGCCGCGATAGTGCTGAAATCCCAGGGACTCGAAGAAGTCCATGTCGACGATGGCGGCGCCTGTAGCCACAACGACGTCCACCATGTTGTTATTTACGAGGTCCGCGTAGATCTGCATGCAGCCGCCGGCGCTCGTGCTGCCGGCTATAGTGAGAATGATGGCGCAGTCTTTATCGGCAAGCATTCTGTCGTACAGATCCGATGCCGCACCCAGATCACGCGCCGTGAAAGACATTCCTTTCATGGCATCGACGACTTCCTTTGCATTGAATGATTTGATGTCGATATGCCGGATGGGTGTTTTCAGGTAATCTTTTTTCTCCATTTTTTTACAAGAATCCTTCGTTTTCATTTAAGGGAAATACTAATAAACCAAGGGCAGACAAATGTCAATCGTCTCCTGAAATATGATGGCTTTTCGATGCAATCCCTGATAAACACATCCTGAATATTCATCTGCCCGGCAGGGAGGATGGTAGCGATGCCTCGTCTATGAGACGCCGGGGAAAATAATAAAATCGAAGAGGGATAAAAATGGGATCAAAGCAAAAGCAGACGCAAGAGGGACAAAAGGCATTTTTCGAACGACGGCTGGAAGATCGCCTGTCTTTCCTGTCTAAAAAGGGGATTGAATCTCCCGAGATCGATAAAGACACTCTCGTTAAAAAATTGCGGGCAGACATCAGGGCTGTCAACGCCAGACTGAATGCCATTGCCGACAACGAAAAGAGAACGGCAGGGCTGGCGAAAATGAAAGCGGAAAAAGCGGCTGTTCCGCCGAAAGATAAAGATGTCGGTAAGGGCAAGGAGCTGAAGGAAGCCCCCGCAGAGGGCAAGGAAAAAAAGAAAAAGAAGGCATAAAAAGAAATGACTACAAGATGTGGGTTCGCCGGGAGGCGGCGTCATTCCACAGGGAAATCGAAATATTTATCGGGGTACGGTTCATTCCTCAGGGTGAAATGCCACCATTCCTGATCATAGTGGTTGAATCCATATTTATCCATCAGAGTTTTGAGAAGCATCCGGTTGATGCGCTGCTGCACGCCCACTTTCAGGTTGCCCGGGTGCGAGCGCTCGTGGAAACAATCGAAGCCGGTTCCCATGTCGATGCTGTTGTCCTTATAACGCTTGTCTCTTGGCAAGTAGCACGCATACAGGCGCTGGCCGGAGCGGTACTCTTCCTGCACCGGCGTCGGAACGGGGACGATGGTCAGATCGGCGGTACTGCCCCTTGTGTGGCTTGATTTATCCGCAATGTAGCCGTCCCGGAAGAGATTCCGTTTGTCGACGCTGGGGTAAAACTCCGCTTTGGTTTTTGTATCGTCGATATCCCTTGCCCATCTTACAAAGTGATTTACTGCCCGCTGCGGCCGGTAACAGTCATAGATTTTCAACGACAGGGAAAATTTCTTCAGCTCCGCCTGAACCTTTGCAAGGGCGTTGGCTGCTTTTTTCGTCAGAAGGCATTTCCCGGCGTTATACCCGTCAACCTTCAAACCGACAAAATTATGAGGGCCGAAGTAGCGGATATCGAATACAGCCGAGGGAATTGTTTTTTTGACATCCACAAAATCATGTGGTCTCTGACTTTCCGACCAGCTGTTGCCCGTAAACAAAAATATCCCCATAAGTCCCAGGATGGCGGCACGGAAGAAACAGATTTTCATGTTATGCAATATCTCCTTATGATAAAAGTATGTTTACGTATTAATCAACATTCTTTTAACACATTGACATCAATATGAAAATCAGATTATGTTACGTATAGCTGAAAGTGTTAATTGACGGATTTTGAAAAGTATGCACGATTACAACTAATAATAATGGGCCTACTGTGGTTGCAACAGAAACAACGCTGCGAGAAGATGTTTTGGACAACAGGAAAAGGGGAAACGTAATGGGAGACAAGGGCGGTTCCGTTACATTATCAAGCAAACTCCTGAAGAAAATCGGTAAAGTGGCTGAACGCACCGGGCAGTCGACAGAGGACATTCTGACCAAGGTTATCGAAGAGTTTCTTCGTAAAGGGCATCAAAGGAACCCCGTCTATCTCTCTGCTCCGGTTTCAGCACTAATGAAAGGGCTTTACGAAGAAGACACCACCATAGCGAAGATCAAGAAACAAGGTGACTTCGGACTTGGTACCTTCAACGATCTCAATGGAGAAATGGTAATGTTGGACGGCATAGTGTATCAGTTGAAAACAGATGGCCTTACCTATTTCGTCGACGATGCCGCCCAGACGCCTTTTGCCTGCGTGACATTCTTCCATCCCACCACAGTGGAGGACATTGAGCAGGATCTTGACGATGAGGGGTTCAAAAAGCTCCTTGAGCGTCTCCTCCCCTCAAAAAATATGTTCTACGCCATTCGGATTGACGGTTATTTCAGCTACATAAAGGTTTGGTCTGTACATAAGCAGGACAACTACCGGCCCATCTCCGAGGTACGACCGATGGCATTCGACTTCCATGACATTGAGGGAACCCTTGTTGGTTTCTATACACCCCAGTTTATACGTTCACTCAGCATGCCGGGATATCACCTACATTTTTTGACTGCCGACAGAAGACACGGAGGTCATGTGTTTCAATGCCGGCTCAAAAAAGTACGCATCAGCATCCAGTTTGTACCGGAGCTTAAACTGAACCTCCCCATTACGCTTGACTACCTGACCACTGATCTGTAGGAATTCGCAGGAGTACATGATGAACCCTTTACACATATAAACATCTTCCTGCACTAAACAGATCGTCATCATCAAAGGAAATACTGTACTTCAATCCGCAGGCATTTTAAAAAGGGGAAGATAAAATGGTAGCTGTAACAAAAGTCAGACATAAAGAAAAATTAATGGGTAAGCTCAGGCATGGTGCTGACCTGTTGGAAGAAATCACAGAGATATGTAAAGAAAGAAATATTCAACTTGGTAGCATTGAGGCTATAGGTGCTGTCCAAAAGGCCTCCATCGGGTTCTACAATCAGACAAAACGGGAATATGAATTTATCACCATTAATGAACCCTTAGAGATTACAGATCTAACAGGAAATATTTCAATCAAAGACGGTACCCCTTTTGTACATGCTCACGTAACCCTGGCCGACTCATCTGGCAAGGCCTATGGTGGTCATCTTGCCCCAGGTACAATTGTATTTGCCTGTGAATTTATTATTGAGACCTTTGATGGGTTGGCATTGAAAAGAGGATTTGATCAGAACACAGGCTTATCCCTATGGTCCATACAAGAATAGAAATTGATTCTCTTTGTAATTCTTAGTTCTGATGAAGCTCACCACCAAACAGTTGTAAGTGTTTTCGACAAGCACATCTTCCTAAAAGCAGTAATTTACAACAATTCATTTTTTATTGTAGATTTCAAATGGTCGGTAACCTTTTTTTCGTTGACTCCTCAATTTCTCTGTCTTACATTGTTCACTAAGGAGGGAAATAAATGAGCTCACCCCCTGAACTTGGCAGGGAAGAATTAATTGATCTTCTAAACCGATGTTGGATGACGCATGATGGAATGTGGTTTTATCACTGCTTCCAGGAATTCGGTATTGAGAAGGCAAACCATCTGAATAAAGCCGCAATAAAGTCATTAGCTCCCATAGAGATTGACAGGATTAGAAAGGCCTTAGGGATAGAAAAAAAGATCGAAAATTTTCAGGAGTTAAAAGATTTCTTTGAAAAGGCATCTCCATTGTTTATTCCCCCATTTATGAATGCTTCCATGAGTTTCCCGAGAAAAAATGTTTTGCACTGGGCGTTCGAGCCAAACAAATGCTTCGCTTTCAAGGGGATCAAGAGAATAGGTGCCATCGATCGGTACGAATGCGGTGTCATTTACAGGATTGCGTGCTGGTTTGACAGCCTCAGTTTGAAATATTGCGTTACACCCCCCGTCGAAAGATGCTTGATGCTTACTGGCGATACCTGTTCCGGCGATTTTGAATTCATTTTCCCTTGACGAAACCTTAGTAAAGTCAACGATTCTAAGAAAAGTTTAGCCCCAGAATATTTCTTTCGGAAAACAATAAATGCGGATATAATTTATATTAATACGGTAAAATGAGACCTTTGAAAAATTGCCTAAAACCAACCATCTTGTCATTCCTGCGAAAGCAGGAATCTATTATTATCAAATACTTTCTGGATTCCCGCCTGCGCGGGAATGACAGGAAGTGTAGTTTTTCAAAGGTCTCAAAATTATTATCGTATTAGAATACTGTATAATTTGTAAGATGATATAAACCCTCGACCATAAACTGAAAAATGAGGCAAACAAACCATGATTTCAAGACATTGGAAAGGAATAGCCAAAAACGGGGAAGCTGATAATTATATAGATCATCTTAAAAACGATACATTTCCAAAGCTCCGAGAGATTGGCGGATTTCTCAAAGCATCTATTCTAAGGCGAAGCGTCGAGCAAGGAACAGAGTTTCTGATCATTACCGTTTGGGAATCAATAGAAGCCATTAGGGCATTTGCAGGTGAAGCAGCAGATATGGCTGTCGTTCCTCCCGTGGTTCAAGATATGATGATTGAATACGATAGGAAAGCTATTCATTACGAAGTTACAACTGATTACACTGCACAATGAATATGTGCGGATTCCTGCACTCCTTGAACCCCGGCTTAATTTCGGCATTACCATTTCGGATCGTTATTCTTCAACATTTGCCGTAATCGATCCCAGCGTTGAGTAGATGGAAGCGAGAGCGCTCGTGTGCTTCCTGTTATCTACGAAGCGCATAGCTCATCAAATACGTTGGACTTCAAATGATTATCAACAGGATAGAAGGTTTCATATAAAAATGAACGGAACGCTTTGATTTCGACTGGACTTTTGTTATGATTACTAAAATCTATCCAGCTACTCCGATGAAAGGATAGTCGCATGCCTAATGCAAAATATGGCTCATTAATGATCGCTAATTCTTTTAGACTTTTCTTGCTGTTATTCTTCCTGCTTTCCGGTCATGCTAACGCAGAAACCAAGCAGACAATTGCCGTTTTGGATTTCGAAAGTATTGGATCGGAAGAACATCTGGGAAAAGCGGTATCTGAAATTATGAGAACGGAACTGATAGATGCCAACAGGTATCGGGTCGTGGAGAGAGCACAGATTAACAAGGCCATCTCAGAACAAAAATTGCAGAAGTCCGGTCTCATAGACGACAAGAGCGCAGTTGAACTAGGAAAAATCCTTGGAGCAGATCTGATTGTTATCGGTTCCGTAGTGAAGATAGGGACTTCTTATACAATCAATTCAAGGATGATTGATACGAAAACAGGGGAGGCAAAACTGGGGAAGAACGTCACCGGGAACGATCTTAATCTTCTGACAGCACTCAGCCGCAACCTGTTGGACAATCTCTTTGGATCTATTCGGAAGGACAGGAAACCCGAGATTGATGAGTCGATGAAAGGGGGAGCTAAAAATGATCTACGGATACTGAAAGCCTTGTATGGCTCTGGCGAAGTTCAAATGGACGTTACGGATAATCTTAAACAGAGGATCTCAAATGGCCAGCTTGCTATCAATGTCAGCAATGAGATTTTTGGTAACGATCCCCTCCGGGGTGCTTGGAAAGCACTTATAGTCAGATATGAAACGGATCAAGGGGAGTTCGGCGCTTACGCTGAGGAGGGTCGGAACCTTCTCATCCCCAGTCCTTTCGATACTAAGATTACAATTCGAAACACTAACCTGCTCATTCTTGAGGCATGGTACGGACAGGCGAATAATCATGTCGATGTGAAGTCTGCTATTCAGAATAGGATCATAGGCGGTGCGGTTGTAGTGCGAGCAAGTAACCTTTTTTTTGGAGTCGATCCGATTGTGGGTGTCCGTAAAGCTTTTTTTGTGCGCTACCGGAATCAGGATGGGACTTTTGAAGCTACCGCCGCGGAAGATCAGGACATGGTTATTCCAGACCTCCGACATCACAAAATGATGAGTAGATGATCAGATTATTTAGGGTGAATTATGAAGCCATTCATATTCACAGTTTCTTTTCGCAATCATCAACATCCAGATTTTTCAAAATTATTTAGTTGTAGGCGGCTTCAATAACCGGCGCACTTCGGTTTTTCTTTGATCACTCTTGCTCATTTCGGAACGAAAGGTGCTGCTTAATCGCATAAATACGCTTCAGGGCAGGCCGTTGCGTCCTGCATTAACCTTCTTTTACCCGGATTTCGTTTACCACGAGATGCGCCCTTCTGATCGGTTCGGGAAGTTTATAGCCCCTGCAGCAATGAAGAACGATGTCGGCGGACTTTCTGATCCCGATCCTGTGCCCCGGCGATATGAATAACGGCTTTACCTTTTTCTTGGTGCGTAAAACAGAGCCCGCAATCCGGTCATCCAGGACCAGGTCGGCATAATCCCCCACCTCTTTTCCTACTTCCCCGTATCGTCCTGCCAGCCTTGTCTTTGCGCAGCCGATGGTCGGCAGATCGAGGAAAAGCCCCATATGGGAAGCCAGGCCGACGCCCCTTGGGTGGGCGATTCCCTGTCCATCGAAAATGACCACATCCGGGGTATGTTGAAGGTTTTCGAAGATTTTTAATAAAGCAGGACCTTCCCGGAAGGACAGCAATCCCGGAATATAGGGGAAAGGCGCTCTTTCAACGACAGTCCGTTGTTCTATGACCTCCATCGATAAAAAATTCATCAGGATGACGGCGGCGTAGAAGAGGTCGTTCTTTTTTGAGTAGGATATGTCAGCGCCGGCGATGGTTCTAATCTGTGCGGGAAAATCGTTATCGTGGAGGATCAGTCTTTGCCTGAGTTCCTGCTGGATGGCGACGGCTTCTTTGCAGGTAACATTCCAGGGGTGAAGGCATGTAATATTCATGATGGCAAAAAACGAAGATTCGGGAGAATCGAACACTGTTTTTCAAAAGTGGGGCTTAAGAAAGCTCCTGGCCTGATCGGTATCCAGCTTAATCTGTTCGACCAGCTTTTCGGGACTTTCAAATTTTTTTTCATCACGTATCCTGTCAATAAAAAGGATATCCAGATTTTTCCCGTAAATATTATCATTGAAATCGAGAATGTGCACCTCGATGGAGAGCTTTTCATCGGAAAATGTGGGATTAAAGCCGATATTCAAAACGCCTTGATAGCGGGTCCCTTCCATATGAATAACTGCGGCATAGACGCCGTTGGCGGGTATGAGGACCTTGACCGGCTTAATATTTGCCGTTGGAAAACCAAGACTTCCACCCCGGCGACTTCCCTCTATGACGATTCCGCCAAGATTGTATGGGCGTCCCAGGATTACCGCGGCTTTCTTTACATCCCCCTCCAGGATGGCATACCGCAAACGGGTGCTGCTGATGACGCCGTTATCGACCTTGAAAGCATTTATAATGCCTATTTCGAACCCCAGTTTGCTGCCAAGTTCCGCAAGCAAGGATTCATTCCCTGCCTTGTTCTTACCAAAGGTATAGTCATGACCGATAAGTATTTTCTTTATGTGCAGTCTGTCCCAGAGGATCTCGAGGACGAATTCCTCAGCGGTTGTTTCAGAAAATTCGAGTGAAAAGGGAATGATCATCAGAGCATCAATTCCCTGCTTTTCGATCAGCCTGATTTTCTCCTCAAGGGTGGTAATGAGATAAAAAGGCCTCCTGTCCGGATGAAGAATCTTTTTGGGATGAGGGTCAAAGGTGATGACCACGGCCTTTCGATTTTCCCGACGGGCTTCCTGAATCAAGGTTTTAAAAAGAAATTGATGTCCCAGGTGCACCCCATCGAAATTGCCTATGGTTACGAATGCATCCCGAAATTCGTGCGGGATGTCTCCCGTTCCCTTGATAAGTTTCATGGCATCGCCTGACTTGATTTTAATATTTTTCGCCCGGAGAGCTCCCCGTATGCCCCATCCTGAAAACAGAAGTCTCCAATTTCGAGGGTAACATAGCACTTATGGCATTAAATTCAAGCTCAATTTTGCTTGACAAGGGCTTCTGTCTCAGTGTAGACAGACACCGTGCCGAAGTGGCGGAACTGGTAGACGCGCTAGGTTCAGGGTCTAGTGGGAGTACTCCTGTCCGGGTTCAAATCCCGGCTTCGGCACCAAAAGAAAATCAATGTGCCTTTCCGCTTGATGTTTCATCATGCCTCTTCTATATTCTCTGATCAAAGAGAGTTCTTTCAGGCGCTTATGAACTCCCGTATCATCGAAATCGATCATAGCTTTTATCAATCAGAAAGCCGGTATTCATGAACAAGAGTGTTTTGATGCCCCTTTACGCGGGGACATGCCTCGTGGCCGCAGCCACCCTGATGATGGAAATTGCCCTTGTCAGGCTGTTTTCCGTGACGATGTGGTACCATTTCTCTTTTATGGTGATCAGCATTGCCCTGTTCGGTTTCGGCGCCAGCGGCGCTTTTCTCACCGTCTTCAGAAAGCTCTTTGAGAAGGACGTTCGCCGGAGCGCTTCAATCATCTCGATCTTCTTTTCTGTCTTGTCTGTCACTGCCCTGTTGATCATCAGCCGCTATTCTCTCGATCCCTTCCGTATCATGGATGATCCCGGCGCGATACTGCGGCTGTCCGCAAGCTACACGTTGCTGGCATTGCCTTTTCTCGCTTCGGGACTCTGTACAGGCCTCCTGCTGAGCGCCATGCCCGCTCATGTCGGCGCCATTTATTTTTTTAATCTGCTTGGTTCCGGTGCGGGCTGCCTTGCCGTTATATTTGCGATTCCACTTCTCGCGCCTTCCGGGACCATTGTGCTTGCAGCGGTCATGGGCACCGCGGCGGCCCTTTGTTTTGCCGGGCTCCAAAACAGGCGGCTGGCAGTTATTGTCATTGTATTTGCCGTGATGGAAATACTCTTTCTTGCAAAGGTCAACTCTCTCATTTCTTTCAGTGTCGCTCCCAGCAAAACCATGATTCGCGATATGGCGGAGACAAAACAAAAGCCCGCTTTTTCTACCTGGAATGTCATCTCCCGCCTCGACGTCATGGAAGCGAAAGACCGGTATTACGCTCCCGGTCTGACAGGCGGTTTTGAGCCGGAGAAGTTTCCCGATCAGGCGTTCATCTATATCGATGCCGATGCGATCGCTCCCATCACGAATTTCGAAAAAGCGAAACAGCATGCGGATCTTTTTCAAAGGATTCCTGCGTCCGTGGCGTATCAGCTCAAGCCCAATCCCTCTGTCTGCGTCATCGGATCGGGCGGCGGCTTCGATGTCCTGACATCACTGCTCACGACACAGCCGAAACATATCACTGCCGTGGAGATCAACCCCGACATCGCAAGAATCGTAAGGGAGAATTACGGGGACTATTCGGGGCGTCTTTACGATCTGCCCAATGTGACACTTCGGATTGCGGAAGGCCGCACGTTCATCCGCAACAGCAAACAAACATTCGATATCATACAGCTTTCGCTTGTGGACACCTGGGCGGCCATACTGTCTGGAGCCTACAGTCTGTCGGAAAACTATCTCTACACGAAGGAAGCCTTTACGGATTATATCGGCCATCTTTCGCCGGGAGGTATACTCACTGTGACGCGATGGTTTACCCTTCCTCCCAATGAGACATTGCGGCTCCTGTCGTTGACGATCTCCGCCCTTGAAAATACCGGCATTTCCCATCCTGAACAGAACATCGTTTTTCTCAGAAGCGGTCCTGCGGCAGTTCTGCTCGTGAAGAGACAGGCATTTGACGATAGCGAACTGCGGAAAATCCGGGAAATCTGCGAAACGTCCGGTTTCAGCATCCTCTACGCGCCCAACATACAGGGCGATAATATCTTCTACCGATTGCTCCGCACGGAAAATAAAAACGTGTTCTATGCACAATATCCCTTCAACGTCGTACCCTCCACGGACGACAGGCCATTTTTCTTCCATTATTACGGGTTCAGGACGCTCACCCTCTCGAATGTCTGGAAACTGTCCATCGACAGGAACAATATCAGTTATCTGGTTTTACTGTTTCTCCTGATTCAGGCGCTGGTTCTGAGCGTAGTCTTTATTCTTGGTCCTCTGTTTGCGCTGAGGAAAGACCGTTTGCCATCCACTGTGCAGAGGCCGAATACCAGATGGCCCGCCTTCCTGTATTTTTCCGCCATCGGGCTCGGTTTCATGTTCACGGAGGTAACGCTCATTCAGAAGTTTATCCTCTTTCTGGGCAATCCCATATACTCTCTGGCGGTGATCCTTGCCTCCGTGCTCGTTTTTGCAGGAGTGGGGAGCCTGCTTTCGGAAGGGCTGATCAGGCAGAGCAGCGGGATGGCAAAGATATGGTTTCTGGCGGTTCTCGTTGCGTTATTGTTTGCCTATGCTTTTTTTCTTCCGCTTGTGTTTGACATCTTCCTCGGCTGGGATTTCACGTCACGCCTGATGGTTTCCGTTTTGCTGATCGCGCCGCTGGGATTCCTGATGGGAATTCCTTTTCCCGCAGGCATACGTTTTACCGAGCAGCATGATCCGTCCCTCTTGCCGTGGGTGTGGGGTGTGAACGGCTGTTTTTCCGTCCTCGCGTCCATCCTGAGCGTGGTCATTGCCATGACTTTCGGATTTGCCGCCGTCCTCGAATGCGCGGCCGTATCCTACCTGATCGCCCTGATGGCGCTGCGCCGCTTCAGTCAGCCTTTATTCCAAATTAATAAATAGTTCTGAAAATTTTTCTTGACAGCAGGGTTGTTGTGATGTAAATGGAAATGGAAGCCATTAACAGTAAGTGAGGATAAAGGTATTTCATGCCA
>CAZIQY010000050.1:0-19054 GCA_964541605.1 uncultured Syntrophaceae bacterium
TCCGAACGGCTGGCCGCATAATACGTAACCGAATTTATGAACCGATGTACTTAGGGTGATGATACGGCAGGACGTTGTATCTTTCGCTAATATACTTAGCGACCCCAGGCGACGGCAACTAGGGCCGGGATGATTTCTGCAATTTCACAGGTTGCACCCAGCGTATCGCCCGTGTATCCGCCGATTTTCCGGAAACTGTACCAGGCAAAAAGTGCGGTGGCGGCAAGCGTCGCAATAGCCGCTGCAAGACCCATCCATTTAGCGGTCAGGGCTGCCGCGACAATGAGAAACAAAGCGGCCCAGATAGCATGAAAACGCGAACGACGATTCACAAAAAGGGTCGCAAGCCCTCCCTCGCTCCGGACATAGGGAAGGGCGGTCATCATGACGACGAGGGCGCAGCGCCCCGCAAGGGGCATCAGAAAGATGATGTCTGTGCGTGATGAAGGCGGAAGAGAAACCAGAAGAGAAACCTTCAGCATGATCGCACACACAACGGCAATGACCCCCATGACGCCGATCCGGCTGTCTCTCATGATTTCCAGAATCCGCTCCCGGGGTCTGGCGCTGAAGAATCCGTCTGCCGTGTCTGCCAGGCCGTCCATGTGCAGACCCCCCGACACAGAAATTAAAAATATGACGATTATTGCGAATGCCGGAAAGGGCGGAAGAATGGCAACCAGCACGAATACGAGAATTGCAGCCAGAATTCCGATCAGTAGACCGACGACGGGGAAAAAGGGCACGCTTTTCCCCAGATCCTCAATGTCCCCGGCGAAAGCTCTCGGGAGAGGAATGACGGTTAAAAACTGGATAGCCGCAAGGAATGCTTTCATCAGTCTGCCCTGGAAACGGCTGCCTGCTCGAACGTAGCCACATCCGTGAGGATGCGGACGGCCGCTTCAGCGAGATGCATGGAAAGGGCGGCGCCCGTTCCCTCACCAAGACGCAGGTCCAGGTCCAGAAGGGGGGTTTTACCCAGGGAGTCGAGGGCAATCCGATGACCCTGTTCCATGCTCCGGTGAGAAGCAATCATATATTGCTTCGAAAGAGGGGACAGATGGGCGGCAATCAGCGCGCCGGCCGTGGAGATAAATCCATCCACAAGAACCGGTTTTTTGACCGACGCGGCGCCGAGAATCAATCCCGCGATTCCGCCGATCTCAAACCCCCCGACTTTTGCCAGGACATCAAGGGCGTCTTCCGGATCAGGCCTGTTTACAGCGATGGCTTTCTCGATCATGGCTATCTTATGAAAAAACTGTCCGTCATCTATTCCTGTCCCGCGTCCCGTGACCTCGGCCACAGGCGATCCGCTGAAAATGGATACAATGGCGCTGCTGGGGGTGGTATTGCCGATCCCCATATCCCCGGTACCGAAAAGATCCGTTGAGGAATCCAGCTCCAAGACGATTTCCATCCCGCCTTCCACGCATCGTATGGCCTCATCGCGGGTCATGGCGGGCTCCTCCACCATATTTTTCGTGCCTCCTGCGACGCGCCTGGAAAGAATCCGGCCACCTTTTACCAGTTCACTCAGGTCGCCGGCAACGCCCATGTCCACAACGACGACCCGGGCGTTCACAAGCCGGGCGAGAGCGTTGATTCCCGCACCACCCCGCACAAAGTTGTGTACCATTTGAACGGTGACTTCCTGCGGATACTTGCTTACACCCGCCGCTACGACACCGTGATCACCCGCCATTGTCACGATGGTTTTACGGCTGACCGGCGGGTTGAGGGAACCGGTAATTCCCGCCAGGTCCTCAGCCAGATCCATCAGGCGGCCGAGCGCCCAGTAAGGCATGGTCAACTGTTCAAGTCTTGCCCTTGCCAGAGCCCGTACTTCCGCACGTTGAGGTTCAATTTTATTAATAGTCGCTTCAAGCAGATTCATATTATTTTTTCTCCCTTAATCCTCAGTGGAAGGCCGCTCACCATGAATACAACAGCATCCGCGCGATCCGCCATAACCTGATTACAGCGCCCCGCAAGATCGCGATAGCGCCTCGACAGGGGGTTATCCGGAACGATGCCCATCCCGATTTCATTGGTGACAAAAATGATGGTCCCGGAAATCGAATCGCATGCACCCAGAATATCTTTGCACCGCTCGACGATTTCCTCTTCACTCAAATCTTTATTTTGCAACTCCGCGTCATACATGAGGTTGTTGATCCACAGGGTCAGACAATCAACCAGCACTACTCGGCTTCCGCTCGCCCTGATCAGGGCGGCAGCCAAATCCATTGTTTCCTCGATGGTCTGCCAGTACCCGGCTTGACGCGCCTCCCTGTGTTTCTTAATGCGCTCCGCCATCTCCTCATCGACGACCGGACATGTGGCAATATAGGTCCGGTCTCCGGGGATGGATTCTGCGATACGCTGGGCATAGATGCTCTTACCGCTTCTGCTGCCGCCGGTAATGAGAATGATTCTGGCCATAAGATTTTCCACTTGTTTACTGTTTCGTGCTGGGGAGGGTCTATCACTGCGAAAAATGATTGTCAAGCTGAGGATCAGCAATCTTGTTTTTCATCCAGAATGTCCCTGACCACATTTGCCAGGGTTTTCATGGATACGGGTTTCATCAGGAATTCCCGGATGCCTATCTCCCTGGCCTTCTCCTCATTGATGAACTCGCTGTGCCCCGTACAGAGAATAATGGGCGTCTCAGGATTGATCTTGAGTATCTTTCTGGCAAGCTCCGCCCCCGTCATCACCGGCATGGTCATGTCTGTAATGACCAGGTCAAACCGGTCGGGATGTTTGACAAACGCCTCAAAAGCTTCCGTGCAATTCGTACAGGATGTCACATCATACCCCAGGGTCTCCAGCATAATCCCCCCCATCTCGGCAAGGTGTGACTCATCATCAATAAAAAGAACTCGCTCGCTTCCTCTGGGAAGAGATTTCAGATCATGAATCTCCGGTTGCACATCCACCTTTACCTTCGGGAAATAAACACTGAACACACTGCCCTTTCCGGGCTCGCTCTCAACCGTAATAACCCCGTCATGACTCTTAACTATCCCGTATACCACGGAAAGACCCAATCCCGTTCCTTCTCCGGTCTTTTTGGTCGTAAAAAAAGGATCAAATATCCGGTTCATGATCGCAGGATCGATGCCTTGACCCGTATCGGATACAGCAAGCTTGATGTAAGAACCGGCTTGTAGGTCGGGACTGGAAAATAGCTGTTGCGACAGGATTTCCACCGGCGAAAGGCTCACTTCCAGCAGACCCCCCTTCTCTCCCATGGCATGGGCGGCATTCGTGCAGAGGTTCATGAGAATCTGGTGGATATGGGTGGGTTCCCCCGAAATAATGGCGGGCTCCGGGGCGATTTCCTTCCGGATCATAATGGTCGAAGGGAGGGATGCTCTCAGGAGTTCCAGCCCTTCCTGGATGACGGGTCCCATCTCGATGGGCTTGTGTTCCTGGGACGTACTGTGGCTGAAGGTGAGAATCTGTGTGACCAGATCTCGGGCCCGGTCGCAGGATCGCAGAACCTGTCCTAGGTTGCGTCGTCGTCGCTCCTCATCGGGTTCCTTCATGGTCAGCTCCGTATAGCCGATCATGGCCGACAGAATATTATTGAAATCATGGGCAATCCCTCCGGATAGCGTTCCCAGGGCTTCCATCTTCTGGGCCTGCAGGAGATGAGCTTCAAGATGCTTGCGGTCGGTGATGTCTTTAGCAGCGACCGTTACTGCGCTTATTGATTTTCCTTCTTGATCCATAACGGGGCTGAACGTCCGGATGAAGTATTTTTGCTCCCTTTCGCTTATATATTCATGTTGGATCGGTTTGCCGGATTCATATACCTCTTTCACTTTCTCAGTGAACTCCCTTGCATCCTCCTTTGGATGAAACTCATTGTACCTTCTGCCGATGATCTCCTCCAATGGGATGCCAATTCTCTGCCGATAACCTTCATTTATGAACAAATATCTGCATTCACGGTCCACCAAATACATTGAATCTATGGAATATGCCAATGCACGGTATCTCTCCTCACTTTTCCTCAGTCTTTCCTCAGACGCTTTCCTTTCTGAAATATCTCTCGCACTTACTACGACAGCAGTTATATCGCCTTTATCATCCCTAATTGGATCTCCTACCGTCTCAAGCCACACATAATGTCCGTTCGCATGCCTTACTCTGTATTCAACCATGGTAGGCTGCCGGCGGGCTAAACTCTCAGAAAATACCCTTATCAGACCTTCAACGTCATCCGGATGAACAATGTCAAAAGTTGACTTTCCAACCCGATCCTCCGGCTTGTAGCCGAGAACGCTATAATGAGACGGGCTTGCATATACATTATTTCCCTGCAAATCAAGCACTCTGACCATATCTGACATGTTGTCTGTAATCAGCTTCAGAGTTTCCTCACTTTTACGCAGTGCCTCCTCCATCTGCTTGCGCTCTGATTCCGATTGCTCCATCTCCGCAATTCTCTGCCTCAGCGAAACAAGTTCCTGGAGCAATTCCTGCTTCGTTTTCCTTTCATCTTTCATGAGAAGACTCCACGTAATTTCATTTTCCCGCACAAACGGCCTTTTGCAGGCTATGCCAGAGACTGCCCGGTTCGATCTGCTGCATGTTCAACTGCGAATAGCGGATGGAATGGATTATTTCACCTTTTGTGTCGTAATAAATGACGATCAACGTACCATAACGATTGTTTTTACAGTCGATCTGATACAGGGAAACGACCGACTTGAATCTCTCGGCCGGTTTCTGCCGGCTGCTCAATATTTCTTTAATCTGGCGGAGAAATGGGCTCTTTTTCGCTGGGGTGATGGCGGTCCATACGGTGACCATATTACCGGCGGAAGGATAGATGCTGTCACTGTCCATGAAAAAAGCATCCCGATATTTCGTAAAACCCACAAGAACCCATTTTCCCTCACGGCATTCCGCTACAGTGGAGAAAGAGACAGAAAATATGAAACATGACAGAAAAAAAATGACAGGCAGCCGTCGTGAACGGTTCATGGTTTCCTTCCTTTCCTGACTCTCCGGTATCCCTGCCAGGATAAATTAAAAATATCGAGAATCTTTTTGAATTGTGTATCATCCATGATTCATGGTCAAAGATTCATTATGTGGTCATTGATAAGACAAGCGGGAGGCGTATCGAAGACGCGCCTCCCGCCGATGCAGTCACAAAGTACTATTTTTTCTCTACCCGAGAAAACTGCTCCCGAAGCTTGTATTTCAGGATCTTGCCGGAAACATTCTTGGGCAGGGTCGTCATAATCTCCAGGTGCCGCGGTATCTTGTATTCGGCAATCCGAACCTTGAGAAACTCCTTGAGTTCATCCAGTTCCAGGGTTTCTCCCTGTTTTGGCGCCACCACCGCCATGACCGTTTCACCCCATGTGGTGTGGGGAATTCCGATGATCGCAGCCTCCTGCACCTTCGGATTCTCGTAGATGGCGTCCTCCACCTCCTTGCTGTAAACATTCTCGCCGCCGGTGATGATCATGTCCTTTTTACGGTCCACCAGGGTGATATACCCCTCCTCGTCCATGACGGCCAGGTCTCCGGCGTATACCCATCCATCCCGGATTGTTTCAGCCGTGGCCTCGGGATTTTTGTAGTATCCCTTCATGACCGTATCGCCCTTTACGCAAAGTTCCCCCACGACTTCCGGTTCGGTGATGGTTTCGCCTTTGTCATTGGCGATCCTGCTTTCCATGTTCACCACGTATTTACCGCCGGCGCCGGCTTTCCGGATCTGATCTTCCGGCAGCAGGGCGATCCCTCCGGGGCCCGCCTCGGTGAACCCGCAGAGGCAGAAGAAGCTGGTGGTTTTGAACTTCTCTATCATCTTCTTCACCGATTCCGCCGCCATCGGGGCGGCGCCGTAACCGTAGAATCGAACCGACGAAAGATCGTATTTATCGAAATCCGGAACCATCATCATGAAAGAGTACATGACGGGAGCGCCGAAGAACTGGGTGATTTTTTCCTGCTGGATGAGTGCAAGAATCCTGTTCGGAACGAAATCCCTGACCACCACATGGGTGCTGCCGAGATACGTGCCGGGATTGAGATAGAGGTTGAGTTCGGCGGAATGAAACAGGGGAGCGGCATGGAGAATCCGGTCCTTCGTGTTGAGGCCGATGAGGCTTGTCATGGAGGTGGTGATCGTCATCTGGCTGCGGTGGGCCAGGACCGCTCCTTTGGGCCGTCCGGTGGTTCCCGACGTGTAGATAATTTCACTTTCGTCGTATTCATCCACGAGAACTCCGGGTTCATGGCGCTTTCCCTTATCCATAATGCTGCTCATGGCGTCACACCCACTGAAACTGCCTGATCCGGCGGATATAACCCGTTTGACTTTCCCAAGCCGCGGCCTCATTTCCCGCACGGCCGGTTCAAAAACATCGTCGAACACCAGCACCACGGCATCGCAGTGATCAAAGATGTATTCAGCCTCCGGAGGAGCGAGCCGGAAGTTCACCGGCACGGCGACGCCACCGGCCTTTACGATACCGTAAAAAGCAAACACGAAGAAATCCGTGTTAAACATCCACATGGCCACCTTGTCGCCCTTTTTCAATCCCAGTTCGATAAAGGTGTTGGCGACGGCATTGACCCGTTCATTCACCTCGCGCCAGGTATACCGATTCTCCTCATACACCAGAGCTTCCTTGTCCGGCATCATGCGGACATTCCGTGTAACCAGTTCTCCAAGATTCATAAAAACCCTCCCTTTTATGTTTGGTTGAAAAACGATTCCTGTTTATTTAACAGCTCCCGCCTGTACTTTTCTCATTTGAAAACTTCCATGAACGATGCAGCAGGTCTTCCCTTGCTCATCCTTCAGCTCGAGATTCATGACCCAATCGGCCTTTCCCGTGTCTTCGGCCATCTTTATAAGCCGCTCCGCCTCTTCGGGATTCATCGATGCCTCCACGGTAATATCCGTGGTTGCCGGGCTTTTGAAGGTCATGGTGACCTCCTTCAGAAGGGGATAATATTTTCTGTGATCGAAAGAGGCATAGAACAGCACGCCTCCCGTGTAATCCGCCAGGGAAAAGAGGGACCCGGCATAGACTGTGCCGATATGGTTCACGTTCGGCTTTATCGGCAGCAAGACTTTTACAGACCGGGGCCGGAAATCCAGAATGCGCATTCCCATTTTCTCAATAATCCCGATCGCTTTTTCAAGATAACCGACAAGATCCCTGTATTCTTCTCTGATCGCCATTTGCTTGATCTCCTCAATATGTAAGCCCACCGGCCGGAGCGTCACTCAGGTCTGATATAATTCCGACAATGGGGGCAGAATACCCTGTTGGTCGAGTCGCAATAGGAGTCTTCCGTTTTGCATATCGGGCAGTAATAGATGCTTCCGGAACCGGGTGGCGCCGGAAGAGCCTTGCCGCACAACGGACAGACAATCGCCTCTTTCTTAATCAGTTCCGCACAGAAGGGGCATTTTTTCATTATCATGCTTTGTCGTTGCTCCCCAGCACATGGACAACCTTGTGTTTGTAAAGCTCTTTCAACGAATCACGGGCCGGCCCCAGATATTTCCTCGGATCGAATTCGTTCGGCTTTTCATAAAATACTTTTCTGATCGCCGCCGTCACGGCCAGTCTGCCGTCGGAATCGATGTTGATTTTACAGACGGCCGATTTTGCCGCCCTGCGGAGCTGTTCCTCGGAAACGCCCGCCGTATCCTCAAGTCTTCCTCCATATTTGTTAATGTCATCGACAATGTGTTGCGGTATGGAAGACGCGCCGTGCAACACGATGGGGAAGCCGGGGATTCTTCTTTCTACCTCTTCCAGGATATCGAACCTCAGCGGTGGCGGCGTTTCGCCCGGCTTCACCTTGAATTTAAACGCCCCGTGGGACGTCCCGATGGAAATGGCCAGAGAATCCACGCCGGTGCGTTTGACAAAATCTTCCACTTCCTCTGGCCGGGTATAATGGGCATGTTCCGATGAAACCTCATCTTCAATCCCGGCAAGAACGCCCAGTTCGCCTTCGACGGTCACATCGTGCCCATGGGCAAAATCGACCACCTGTTTCGTGAGCTTGATATTCTCCTCGTAAGGCAGATGAGAGCCATCGATCATTACGGAGGAAAACCCCGTCTCAATACAGGATTTCGCCAGATCAAAGGAATCGCCGTGGTCGAGATGCAGGACGATGGGAATGGCGTGTCCTGATTGTTTCGCAACTTCAACCGCTCCTTTCGCCATGTACTGCAGCAGCGTCTGATTGGCGTATTGACGGGCGCCCTTCGACACCTGCAAAATTACCGGTGATTTCGTTTCAACGCAGGCGGCAATGATGGCCTGCAACTGCTCCATGTTGTTAAAATTAAATGCGGGGATTGCATACCCCCCCAGCATCGCTTTATGAAACAGCTCTTTCGTGTTCACCAAACCCAATTCTTTGTAATGTACCATGATGACATATCCTTTCTGTTTGATCCTTTTCATCTGACAAATAAATTTCTTTCCTCCTCATCATTCAGATTTCGGTTTTTTGCCGGCCCAGTTCGATAGGAGATAACCGCCTGTTATGAAGATCAGGCTTACGACGAGCAGCATAATCTTCATGCCGCCATTCTTTCCATGAAACAGGATGTAGAACGCTGGAAACAACATCAGTACCCCGAAAACAAGGAGAAAATTCCCTGCAATCTGGCACAGTATCCTTGAGAAATTCTTCCTCAAGTCCTTTTTCTGCCGGACGGCGACGAAAACAATGACGGGAATCAGCACAATGAGAAGAATGATCACTTCAAGGATCATACAAGCTTTCCCCTATGACAAATGCGGCTCAAAAGAAGCGACCACTTTTTCAAACACATGCTTGTATTCTTCGGCCATGTCTTCCGGTACGCCATAGTTAAGCACATAGAACCCTTTCTGAGCCGGGATGACGATAAATTGCTGGATCATGTTGACCTGTATATGGGGCGGAACGATTTCGTACACTCTGCCCTCAACAGCCGGGGGCCTATCCCGCATGGGAAGATAAACAAGCTCAAATGTTTTTATCTGAAATTTCTTTCCCGTTCTTCCTGCAAGTGCAACATCGATAACGGCAGCCTCCCTGTCATAATCAATGCGCACCATGGAATTCAATTTGTTGCGGATGAATGCTTCTGCATTTGGGAAAATACCATCACCGCTGTAATACAGAACAGTTAGAATGATCGACGCGCCGTCTTTGTTCATGGGACCCGTCAGTCTTGTGCCTGATATTTTCGTCAGGTCGCCGTAGGGGTGATCTTTTTCTTTCCTCTTCCAATCCTTGGGAATGCCGACGTTGAAGTAATTTTCCTGGCTGGCATATCTTTCATACTCCGCTGCGGAAGACTTTATATCCTTCTGAAAACTATTCGCCGGTCTTATCGTTTTATTTTCTTTGACGGCGGGTGCGTTTTCGCCGGCGGGAAGAGCTACGGCTGACATTGATGCTGAACAGCCAATGCATAGTGATACAATAATACTTAACATGAACTTGATTTTTTTCATTTTTCACATCCCTGCCGCTTCAAACGCGGCGCTCGCGATCGTCACGGCCTCTTCCTCGATCCTTCTCAGATGCTCTTCGCTGACGAAACTCTCCGCATATACCTTGTAAATGTCCTCCGTACCCGACGGGCGGGCGGCAAACCATCCGTTTGCGGTAACGACCTTGAGTCCCCCGATATCGGCGTTGTTCCCGGGTGCACGGGTTAGTTTGGCCACAATGGCGTCTCCGGCCAGTGTTTCGGCTGTAATCATGTCGGGAGAAAGTCTCTTGAGCACCGCCTTTTGTTCGGGCGTAGCCGCGGTATCGATACGGATGTAGAACGACTTGCCGAAACGATCCTCGAGATCCCTGTAGGCCTCGGCGGGGTCCCTGCCGGTTCCGGCCATGATCTCGCAAGCCAGCAGATCCATAATGATGCCGTCTTTGTCTGTCGTCCATACCGTGCCGTCTTTTCTCAGAAATGAGGCCCCGGCGCTCTCTTCCCCTCCGAAACCACAGGAGCCGTCGATAAGGCCGTCCACGAACCATTTGAAACCCACGGGAACTTCGGAAAGCCGTCTCCCGAGGGCCGCGGCTACGCGGTCGATCATGGATGTGGAGACCAGCGTTTTCCCCACCGCTGCATCCCGGCTCCATCCCGGCCGGTTCCGTAAGAGGTAATGGACGGCGACAGACAGGTAATGGTTGGGGTTCATCAGTCCCGATTCCCTGGTGACAATCCCGTGGCGGTCTACGTCCGTGTCATTCCCAAAGGCGATGTTGAAATTGTCCTTCAACCGGATCAGTCCCTCCATGGCATAGGGCGAGGAGCAGTCCATCCGGATTTTGCCGTCATGATCCACGGTCATGAAGGAAAAAGTCGGGTCTATAATCCGATTCACCATCTCAAGGTCAAGACCGTAACGTTCGGCGATGGGGTCCCAGAAGTCCACCGCCGCCCCGCCAAGGGGATCTGCGCCAATTTTAAGTCCCGATCCCGCAATTGCTTCCATGTCGATGACGCCCTGAAGATCCTCCACATAGGGCGTTACATAGTCGTATTCATGGATCGAGCCCGATTTCAGGGCCTTTTCAAGGGGCAGCCTCTGTATGTTCTCAATCCCCTGCATTAGGATCTCATTTGCCCTCTCTTCGATCATCCGGGTTATGCCCGTATCCGCAGGCCCGCCTTCGGGAGGGTTGTACTTGAATCCGCCATCCTCCGGCGGGTTGTGGGAAGGGGTGATGACGACGCCATCCGCAAGCCCTTTTTTCCTTTTCCGGTTATATGTCAGAATCGCATGAGAGATGACCGGCGTCGGGGTGTAACGAAGCCCTTTCTGGATCATCACATCAACGCCGTGGGCTGCAAAGACCTCGATGGCCGTGGCCAAAGCCGCTTCGGACAGGGCATGGGTATCCATCCCCATGAACAGGGGGCCGGCGATCCCTTTTGATTTTCTGTATTCACAGATGGCCCGGCTGATGGCCAGGACGTGTCCCTCGTTGAAGCTGTTTCTGAGGGACGATCCCCTGTGACCGGAGGTGCCGAAAGCGACCCTCTGAGAAGGATCGGATATGTCGGGCTTGTGGGTGTAATAGGCGGAGATAAGCCTCGGAATATTGGCGAGGATGGATCTCGGCGCCGGCTTGCCGGCGAGTTCATGGACGTTCATTTGAGTTCAATAATCTCCATTCGGTTGTTTGCTTTCGGGTTTTTCGACGACGGCCCTTCCGTCAGGATCGCAAGATTTCCCTCCACCTCATGGGTCTGCAACCAGTTTCTCACGTAAGCATTCCAGTCTTCGGGGTGATCGGGTTCGTGCGCCGGATAGACCCCGGCGGTGAACTGAAGCCGCTGGCAGGTCGCTTCCTGGGAACTCACTCCCACGATCCACACGGGGAGCCTGAACCTGGCAATGGATCGCGCCGTTATGCCGCTGTGAGTCGGCACGAATACGGCTGCAGGTGAGATGCGCTCCAGCGCCGCCTCGACACTCAAAGCGATCAGATCCGTAATATTGACCGCGTCCGTGCGGCGGTGTCTTCGAAGAGCCTCCTTGATTGTGTGGCTCCGGCGTTGCGGCTCCGTCGCGGCGGCAATCTTCGCCAGCATGGCCACAGCCTCCACGGGATATTTGCCCATGGCCGATTCTTCGGAAAGCATGACGCAGTCCGTACCGTCAAGCACCGCGTTGGCCACATCGGTCGCCTCCGCCCGGGTGGGACGCCGGTTGCCCGTCATGGATTCCAGCATCTGCGTGGCCGTGATAACGGGTTTTCCGGCTCTATTTGCGCTGTGCATGAGGCGCTTCTGAACGACGGCAATCTGCTCGATGGGAATTTCCACGCCAAGGTCTCCCCGGGCGATCATGATGCCGTCCGCCGCATCGAGGATATCGTCTATGTGTCCGAGGGCCGTTGAGCGTTCAATCTTCGCGATGATGAAGGGATGATACCCCCATGCGACTGCTGATTCCCTTACGGCTGCTATGTCCGCGGCGTTCTCCACAAAGGACTGACTGACCGCATCCACCCCGCGTTCAAGGGCAAATTTCAGGCATTCGCGGTCATGGTCGGTGAAGGCGCTGATACCGAGATCGATGCCGGGCAGGTTGAGACCTTTGCGGGAACGCAATTCGCCGCCCACGAGGACCCGGCAGGTGACCTCCTGATCCTCAACTTTCAGGGCTTCAAGCTGGATGAGGCCGTCATTCAGAAACAGGGTATCGCCTGTCCTCACCGCCTGGGGAAGCCGGGAAAAGCTCACGGAAGCCTTCGTGGAATCACCAACGATGTCTCGTGTCGTCAGGGTGAACAGGTCTCCCGGTTGTAGTTCCACCGGTTCGTCTGCCAGATGACCGATCCTCATTTTCGGACCGGGCAGGTCCGCCATGATGGCGATTCGTTGTCCCACGTCGCGGGCTGCGGCGCGAATGTTTTCGATGACCTGCTTGTGTCCGCTGAAATCGCCGTGGGAGAAATTGAGGCGGGCTACATTCATCCCTGCCTTCATCATTGCTTTCATGACGTCCCGCGACTCCGATGCCGGTCCGATGGTGGCTACAATTTTGGTTTTATGATGTGGAAGCTGCATGGTGATCCCTCTCCTTGCGGTATGAGTTAAAGTTTTTTCCCGACAGAGGCAAGATAGATGGTGAATTCATCCTCGCCGTTTATTCTGAGGAGTTTATCCATTTCTTCCTGATTATAGGCGGCAATGGCGCACGTTCCCGCTCCTATCGCTTCACAGGCAAGATACAGGTTCTGGCAAACATGACCGGCGTCAATGGCAATGACCTTGTGGGCGGCAAGACCATAACGCCATTCCATTCTGTACGGGATCGTCGTCCAGATAAAGGTAACGGCCGCTGCTTCCGGATAGGATTGACCGAATACGGCTCTGGTAATTTTGCGGTTCAGGGATTCTTCGGCAAATTCAAACAGAATCTGATGTTCCACAGGAAGGTACCGGTAGATTCCCTGATCCAGCCCCTGAATATTCAAAACACAAAGATATGTCTCAAGGGCGTGGCGGCATCCGGCGGAAGGCACCGTTCTTGAGGCGTGTCCCTCATCGAGGATCTGCTTGATACCCTGGGTCGCCCAAAGGAGGAAAGACAGTTCTTCAAGGGTAAGGGGTTGTTTGCTGTAGGCTCTATGGCTTTCACGGTTAGTAACGGCGGCCAGAAGGTCGATTTGACCGATGCTCTTGAATTGTTCATATTCCGGAAGGTCAATTCGTTTTGAATCTTTAGAGTAAGGTTTTTCAACAGGAGGCGGTGCAATTCCTTTGTTCTGGTCCGTTTGAGAAAAATCAATGGCCTTACGGATACTGTCTTTCAGAAAATATCGGAATTGCTGAAGGAGGTCTTTATCCATTTTTTTCGCCGTGAATCACAACATGTTTTCTTCTCGTTCTGTCTTTTTACGGTTATTGCTTCTTCAATTTCTTATCACAAATTATCGCATTTTGCCATGAATCATCTTAAAAAACACAGAGGGTTAACCCATGACGAGGCCGGGACTTGAACAAATCCGCCAACTAACTATAATTAATTATATATCATATAGATCAATTTTCTTCATACCCCCAAAAGTACCCCCAATCGTTTCCTTGCCCCCCTCGCCAGTCAATAATCTAATTGATTTCTTATCTGAAATCGTCGATTAATATCTCATCTGATTCTAAAAGAAGGTCATGCCGGTGAATCAATGAAAAGATGCCATGCTTGTTTAAAGGTTATAGAAATCAAGCTTCCGGTCGGCAGGCAGGAAGTCTGTCTCTTTTGCAGAACTGATCTGCACTGTTGTCTCAATTGTAATTATTATGCACCCGGATCTTATAACGATTGTCGGGAGCCCCAAGCTGAAAGAGTAATTGAAAAGAGCCGGAGTAATTTCTGTGATTACTTTGTTTTTAGAGATTCAGCATCTGACAAAAAGGAACAGAATAAAACAGAAGCAGCCAAGGCGAAGCTGAAATCTCTGTTGAAGGATTGATGAAGCGAGCTACATTGACCTTTCCTGACGCTTCACCCACGCTTTCACATCCTCCAACAAATCATTTTTGAATTCCTCCGGCGCCAGGATGACGATAAACAGCAACTACGCTCGGATATCGGAACAGTGTTGATCAAAGAAGAGATTTTTAATCCATTATCGTGACAATGGGGTCACGTGATCGTGTTCACAATAAAAAGTCGCAAAGTTCATATTTGCGACTTTTTATTGTTGACTTCTCGGGTATTCTGTGCCATGAAGCAGCCAGGAGTGTATATATGAGCAAAGCAAAAGAATTATTGACTTTAATAGACAAGATAAAGTTAGTAGATAAGGCTGCGCTTCTCCAGGAACGGTTCCAGGACAGGCCCGATTTTACTATTTCCGATGCGGCATCCGTACTGGAAGAGAAGCAATCGACTCTCTACTGGACTCTACATAAGCTCACAAGTAGCGGCTATATTTCCCGTACCGGACAGGGCCTGTATTCCTTTCAAAACAGGGAAGCAGAATCGATCCAGCCGATCCTCTCCCGTCTCGCTGGCAGGATACTCGATGTCCTCAGGGAAACCGGGCATGATTTCTTCATCTCCGGCTTGGACATCCTGACGGTCTTCATGGATCACGTCCCCGAGACCTATCCTGTTCTCCTGTTCTCGGGGAAATCCGATGCGGATGAGGTCGCTGATATTCTTTCAAAGAATAAAATCGACGTCGTCCCCTATGCCAATATCAAGGACTATTCCACCATCCGGCGCATGTCCTCCATGGGCGAGCTTGCCCTGCTGATTCCCACTCAGGAGTTCACCTATGCAGCAAATGGACTGGCCACTTTTGAAAAGGCTTTTGTCGATCTCTATTACGAAGTCAGCCGGAGGGACTATCCCCTTTCGATTCAGGAACTGGTAAGGATCTACCTCAACATGAGACGGCGAATGTCCCTGAATAAAAACCGGATGGTCAAGATCGCTTCGCGCAGAAATATACAACAGGACATCCGGTATATTGTGGAGCACGATGCCATCACGGACGCTGCGATGGAATTTGTCGATAACCTGAGAAAGCGAAACCTGTAAATGAACTTTGACGATACTGCCTTGATCCATGACCGAAAGTGTTTTGACCGCGACACACTGACGGAGCGTCAGGAACAATTCAAATTAAACAGTCTGGCCAGAATGGAGCTTTCCCTGTGGGATCTGGAAATCTTTCTGCAAATCCAGGCCATCCTGAAGGATAAGATCGTCCTGAAGGGTGGAGCCGCTGCCCAGTTCTATGTGCCCATTGAATATCAGCGGACCAGCGTTGATATCGATATGATCTGTGCCGTGGGAATTGAAGAGGTTGAGAAAGCTCTGGCGGCAATCGAGCGAAAGTTCAACAGCATGGATGGCCTGTTCAAGGCACGGCCACATAAACCAAAAGATCCCAAGGCAACCCTGCCAATGATGACTTACTACATGGATGTCCCGTCGGTCTGCACGGAAAAGGAACTTTTCGGGAAAAAGATCACCGGCACACAGGAAATCAAAATAGAGTTTCACTTTACAGACGAACCTTTGGTGATTTACCGGATATCTTCCCCTCATATCTTTGCCCTGGAAACGCAGCAGACCTATCAACTCCTCCCGTTAGACGATCTCATCGGAGACAAGCTGACAACTCTGGGACCCAATACCATCGGCATCCCCATGGATCGGGCAGACGAACAGATCAAGCAAATCTACGACATCTCCTGGTTGCTCACATTCAACTGGGATAATATCGACATGCAGCGTGTCAGAAAATCTTTTTTGGCCAGAGCGAAGTCGGAAGCGCATCAACGTTCCCTGACCGCGAATATGACGGACATCTTCTCAGACATGATCGCGCAAATGAAGCAATTTTCCATCATGGATCTGGAAAATGACAAGAGTCTGTTGAAGTTGATTAATGATTTTCAAAGCCTGTACGTGAGAAAAGAGCTGAACCGCTCGCCCGCGGAATGGGCTGTCATCGGCGCCAAAATCCATCTTCTCCTTGGCTATCTGAGTCGAAATAGGGATGCAAAAAGTCCCTTGGACAGCCTTTTTCAATGTGAACGGAACCTCGAATTCGATTACCTGAAAGGCGCTGAAAAAGGCCAGCTTGCCCGGCGATTCAGAGAGGAATTTTCAAAAGACTTTGAAAAATACAGCGATTATCCGGCGAGAGTATTAAAAGGGAAAAATTCTGTCAGACTGCTGTGGGCGGCTGCAAATCCGGATAATGTAGATGAAATCGTCTCTTGGATCAGAAATTTTATTCGGTAATAAGCCCCATCAAACCTTTAAAAAATCCGAATTAGATTTTTCTTGACTTTGGAAATCATTCTGGCATTTTGGAGCTACCACTTCCATTTGGAGGCGCAATATGGAATTAATAGACAGATTTTTCAAACCGCCAAAGGCGAGTTTTTTCCTTTTCGGACCTCGCGGCACGGGGAAGTCTACATTTATCAGTAAAGTTTTCAAAGATAGTTTATCGGTCGATTTGCTTGATCCGGAACGGGTCCGTTATTTTTCTGCGATGCCTGAGCGGCTGAAGGAAATTACCGATGCTTACCCTAAGCCAGGCACTCTTGTTATCGATGAGATACAGAAGGTCCCGGATTTGCTTCCGGTGGTGCATAGTGTAATGGAACAAAAGAAGGGATGGAACTTTATTTTAACGGGCTCCAGTGCCCGCAAACTGAAACGTTCGGGGGTGGATTTACTGGGAGGTCGGGCAATCCTATGTACTATGCACCCTTTCATGGCTTCTGAAATGGGGTCACGATTCAGCTTTGATGACGCACTCCTGCATGGACTACTACCAATTGTCGTGGCTTCGGAGAACCCCGCTGATGTTCTGCGTTCGTATGCCGCCCTCTATCTGAGGGAAGAAGTGCAGATGGAAGGGCTGGTGCGCAACATAGGCAATTTCTCCAGATTTCTGGAAGCCATAAGCTTTTCCCATGCATCAATCCTCAACATCAGTAATGTAGCGCGTGAGTGTGCTGTAGAGCGGAAGGTAGTGGAGGGTTACGTGGAGATATTGGAAGACATTCTTCTTGGTTGGCGGCTTCCTGTGTTCACAAAGAGGGCAAAACGGAAGTTGGCTCTGCATCCGAAATTCTTTCTATTCGACGCAGGCGTCTTTCGTTCTTTGAGGCCTCAAGGACCTTTCGATCGTCCTGAGGAGATAGAAGGCCAGGCATTGGAAGGGCTGATTGCACAACATCTCAAGGCTTGGATTGCATACTCCGATGTCAAGAGAGAGCTTTTCTTCTGGCGAACAAGGTCAGGCGTGGAGGTTGATTTCATAGTATACGGAGAAGACGGCATTTGGGCGATTGAAGTTAAAAATACCCAACACATTCGCCCCGCTGATTTGCGTGGGCTCAGGTCATTTAAAGAGGAATTCCCTGAAGGCAAAACTTTCTTTCTCTATCGTGGAAAGGATCGTCTGCGTAGGGAAGATACATTGTGTTTACCCTGTAAAGAATTTCTTGCTGCACTTCAACCCGATCTGGTTTTAGAGGAATTTTTCTCCATTTCACATAAATGATAGTTTTTTGATTAATAACCAAGGTCAATCCTCAAGACATAGAGGACATCAAATATAAAAAGCGTTAAATATAAAAATCTTAAAAATCAATGAATACCGTTCGAAATGTGGCAAATCTTCGGTTTTGTTTTCTGCATAAAAGAAACTTATTATCCGTCTCTAAATTTTCCTCAAAACGAGCTACATTATACCATCCTGTCGCTTCACCCACCCTCTCACATCATCCAACAAATCATTTTTGAATTTCGCCGGCGCCAAGATGACGATATTCGGAATCCAGGATTTGAGAATATTGCGGATGGCCTCGTAATGTCCCACCCTGAACGTGACGACGAGTGACCCGTCGGGTCTTTCTTCTTTGATCTCCTGGGTCGGAAACATCTTCCGGCGCTTGAAATAATGGCTGACCTGGGCATCAATCAGAACCGTGACCTCCAGCTTCATCTCCCCGGCAAACCAGATATTGGCACTGCCATGAAGGATGGCATCCAGATCATCAGGAATGCCTTTGAAGCACGTTTTTGACAGCCGGAAATCCGTGATCCTGTCGAGAGCGTAACGCTTGAGTATTCCCGTGGTGGGCTCATTCCCGATGAGATACCAGAACCCGCCGAAATAAACGACCCTGTAGGGCTCCATGCTGACGGGATGAGCTCCCTTATCCGCGGCATACCGGAAACTGACCTGTTTCTTCTCCCTTATGGCCTTCACCGTCCGGTTCAGAAGCGCACCGTCCAGAGGCACAGCATCGTCGATCTTAACAAAAACCGGCATCGTGGTGACACAGTCATACAGACGATCCAGGACGTCGTCTGCCGCCTTCTTGAAGGGCTGGCCCAACTGTCCCACAATATTCTTCAGGGCCACCACCAGAGCCAGCTCCGTGTCGTCAAAGACCTCCAGGTTCTTCACCAGGTCCTTGCTCATCTGATGAACCCCTTTATGAACTTCATGGAGAGGAAAGCCGGATTCTTTCAGTAAGAGCAAGTCCCTCTGAATCGTCCGGGGTGTCGTCTGAAAATGCTGGCTCAGCCAGGTGCTGGAAACCTTATCCTTTTCCATGAAGACTCTGAGGATCTGGCCCAGGCGGATCAGTTTCGTCTGTGTGCTTCTGTCACGGCTCATCGATTGTTCCCTCCTGCCCTCAAAGAAATAATGACATCCAGAAAATAATGCGACCTGCCCTTGTCGTCGAGCCCTTTCATTATCAGCAACAAGCATTTAAAATCAATGCAAAAGAGGGGAAAGGAGAAAGAAAAGATGGAAGCGATCATGAAAGGACACATTGAAGGGATAAGATTCGGGGATATTCAGGCTTACACTCATGTGGCTGTCATCCCCATGATCAGTACCAATGGCTACGGCCCGGATTACCTGACCATGAAGGAGGCGATGGAGGCCCATCTCCTCACGGTTACAGAAGTGACGGAAGGAGGAACGGTACCGGAACTGAAGGTCATCAACCAGGCGGACAAGCCTGTACTGC
>CAZIQY010000051.1:0-18777 GCA_964541605.1 uncultured Syntrophaceae bacterium
TCTATAGGATACGCCTTCTATTTTACTCCGTCCACAACTTTGGGTTATATCTCAGAAAGACAAAAATAGGAGCTAAAAAATGGGAAAGTCCATGTACAACTTTGGCAAGCGGGCGAAAGAAAAAGCAAGACAGCAGAAACAAATGGGACAAGATTTCAAAGCGCATAATGACTAAGCAGCAGAAGGCTAATATAAAAGCGAACACTCCGAACGCAGGCTCAGATATAGCTGAACCGGGACTGATGGAGGAGATCGTTAAAAGCATGGCATAAGTGGCTATATACATAATCTTAATTCGACTTTATGATGGTTGTAATGACCTTACAAAGTAGAGATAAATGATTGTTTCCAGGATCGTGAACTTGAAGGTGAGTTGAAATGGTTGAAGATCTTTTGAGTATGAACAAAGACTTAACAGAGGCATTAACACCCGAATTATGTGCGAGTAGAATATTTGAGATAAGCGGCACAAAATTTGATCCTGATGCGGCCGCTGACCTATGGCCGAGAATTTTGCAGCATAAATGGCTCATGTCTGAAAAGCTCGGTCGGGATGTTGGCTTGCGGGTCGCATGCATCGATTTTCTCGAAAATATAGAGCAAGCTAATGAGGAATACCTGGCCTATAAACGGAGGGACATTCTGAATGAGATGGGGGCTCAGACCAGCAGAAAAGAAATATGGGAGACCATTTCAGATTCGCAACCTCCAAAACAGTTAGTTCAGAGGAAAATCATACTTCCGTTGACAGAGCGAGATCTGTCGAAAAAGCACGGGGTTGTTCCGCCCAAGACTATTATTTTTTTTGGACCTCCCGGTACGGGAAAAACTCATTTTGCCAAAGCAATAGCCGGGATCCTTTCCTGGTGGTTCATTGAAATTGCTCCAAGCATGCTGATGGTTGACGGAACCGAAAGGGTGGGCGCTAATTTGCGTATAATAATGGAAAAGGTACGAAACCTGGAAGAAACGGTCATCTTTATCGATGAGTTTGAAGAGATTGCGGGCAGTCGTGATGAGGCAAGCCGGGTTGATAAGTCTATTACCAATGAATTTCTTAAGCAGGTGCCGCTGCTCAAAAACCAGGGGAACAATATACTTCTTATTTGCGCCACCAATTATATCAGGCAACTGGATGCTGCACTGCTTCGCCCAGGGAGATTTGATTGTATTATTCCTGTGGGTGGTTTAAACGAAGATGAGAGAAAAACTATTCTGGGATACTACCTCTCCAAGCTTCATACAGGGGAGATCGATCTTGAGCGTATCATTAAGATGACATCTCAATTTACACCGGCTGATATGGAGTATCTCTTCCAGCAAGTTGCGCAGTTTGCCTTTGAACAAGAACTTGCCACGAAGCATGATTATCGGGTATCTACGGAAACTATTTTTGGGATTATGCCAAAAATCCGTCCGTCCCTGACTGACGAAATCATCGAAGAGTTTGAAAAAGACAGTATCACCTATTCCCGCGTGTAGAAGATGTATCTGCCTCACTATAATTTTCATGAAAGCAATAAGTGAGGTCAAAATCAGGATATTGATTTCAAAGTCACATGTCCAGCAACCGGACCGGTTCATTGATTACGGATCGAAGGGTGCTACTAAGAAGCTCGTCTATCCATCTCACGAACTCATGCACACTTCCTGTAACCCACAAAACGTTGCCCTCTAAGAAAATGCAAGACTCTAACTCGTAATCCTTGATGTTCTTCCCAAAATAATTGTGATGAAGATAATAGTTCATGTTAGGGGCTGGATCCAACGGATGTATGGTTGAAATATTGTGGCACCGCCGGGAAATCAGGCGTAAAGGGAGAAAGCAAACATCACCTGTATATCAGGCGAACAAATAAGATCGGCATATGATGAAAAAAGACACGGATTGTGAGCATCATCCAGGCACAAATCGGGAATGCCAAATGAGTTAAGATGAGGTGAGATTATGAAAAGATGGGGAGTACTTATTGTATTTTTATTACTATTTTTAACTGCGGGATGTGCAATGCAATTCAACGTCCCTATGGTAGATGTTACTGCGACCCCACCTGACATTATCCAAAAATTGCCATTGAATGCAGCGATTCTTATAACCGACCAGATGGAAAATTATACGTTCACCGGACACGGTGCCCCAAATGCAAAGACCGGTGACGCTTATCTTGTTCCTTACCCTTTATTGCCGAAACGGGATATCCCATAGCGCGTCTTTACGAATCTCTGGGCAAGCTGAGGGCAAGAGAGATCACTGTTGTTCTTGATTCCTGTTTTTCCGGTGCGGGTGGCCGTTCCGTCCTTGCCAAGGGAGCAAAGCCTCTTGTCATTTCGATCAATACTCCAAATATTAAAAAGAACATTGCCGTAATGACTGCATCATCGGGAGGCCAGATAAGTTCATCATATGAAGAGAAGGGCCACGGGTTGTTCACCTACTTCCTGCTCAAAGGCATTAAAAACGAAGGTGTTGTCAAGCCCAATGGATCCATTGCGCTCAACGATCTATTCATCTACCTGAAACCCCAGGTTGAGCGCATCGCGAGGAAGCAATACAACAACGAACAAACACCGCAGTTGACCGGGGCGAAAAACAAATAAGGATATTTTCTATTGGTCGGCTTTTCTTTCAACTGGCGATCTTTATTCCTCATCACGTAACCGTTACCAACACAAGGTGCATTTACAGATTCGCTCTTCCCATTTTACTCCGCGTCCCAGGTTAGTTTATAATATTCATTGATCCATAAGAACACAAGGTGTTCTAAAGTCCAGACTTATCAGAATTTCGCCAAGACCAGCCTCAAGAATTTCATTTGAAGTGTTATATATTTCAAAAAAGGAGAGATTTACCAGGCAATTTGTATCCGATCATCTACCTTTACTTCACCGCCGACTAATACTTTCGCAAAGATCCCCTCTCTTGGCATGACGCAGTTGCCCACGGTGTAAAAGATGTTGCACCGGGTGTGACAGACCTTGCCGATCTGGGTGACTTCCAGCAGGACTTCCTGCCCGACCTTCAACCGTGTGCCGATGGGAAGAGACGGCAGATCGATTCCCTCCGTAGTCAGATTCTCGGCAAAATCACCGTAGTGCACATCGAGCCCCTTTGCCCTGATTTTCTCGATACTCTCCTTCGCCAGAAGGCTGACCTGCCGGATACCGACCTAAGCGTGGGCTTAATCGTCAAGCCCGATCTCCTCTACGAATAAACCGCAGGCCAATATTCCATTGACACATAAGGCCGCTCTATTTATACTCACACCGTGAAAAAGGGCGTTCTTATTACTTACTTCTAAATGGGAGGTGCGATACGATGGCTATACAATGGCAACCTGTCCGATGGGGCATGGTCTTATGCGTGGCGACTATTTTGTACAGCTTTGTATTGGGAGCTACCATGGGAGGACGGGAAGAGCTGTTCAAGGATCATTTCAAACAAACAGTGCGGATCAACGCGACCCAGGTTTTCGGCGATGACAAGGCGAAAATGGACCGGGCGGAGGAACGTGCCTGGACATACATCAAGCGGTCGCACTTTCATGCGGCGGGCGTGGGCATCATTGGTCTGGTTTTGCTGTTGATGATCCCTCCTATTACCTCGTCGCAGTTCTTGCAGCATGGACTGTCGCTGGCGTATGGCATAGGGTCACTGGGCTATCCCCTGGTGTGGCTGATTGCAGGATTTCGCATCCCGACTCTGGGAACCACCTCTGCGGCAAAGGCTTCGATTGAGTGGCTGGCCATGCCTTCGGTATTCTTAGTGGTGGCGTCGACGACTGTCATTCTCGGTCTGCTGATTCGTTGGAGTCTCAGCAAGGAAAGACTGTCCAGCTGACAAATTCGAGAACGTAAATTTATTTACCTTTGCTTCTTGTTCCAATGCTTCCATGGAAGCCTCGATAAGGCCAACCCTGACACAACATCATGGATCGTTATGGCCGTCTCGCCTGTTCAAGAATAGAACAGGCATCTGCTTTAACAATGAAGGGAGATCAACGATGTGGGAATATACGGACAAGCTCAAGGATCATTTCCTTAATCCCCGGAATGTGGGAGATGTAGAAAATCCGGATGGCGCCGCTGAGGTCGGCTCCATTGCCTGCGGTGATGCCCTGAAACTGTCTTTCAAGCTCGATGAAAACAAACGTATTCAGGAAGTCAGGTTCAAGACCTTCGGATGTGCCAGCGCCATAGCCACATCCTCGGCCCTGACGGAGATCGTCAAGGGGATGACCCTTGATGAAGCTCTGAAGGTAACGAATCAGGATATTGCGACCTATCTCGGCGGTCTTCCCCAGGAAAAGATGCACTGCTCGGTCATGGGGAAGCAGGCCCTGGAAAAGGCGATTGAGAATTACCTCGGCGCTCCCGCGACGGAGCCGGGCACCCGGATCATCTGTGAGTGTTTTGGCGTCACGGAGAAAGAGATCGAGCGGGCGGTCAAGGAAAATAACCTGTCCACGATTGAGGAAGTGACGAACTACACCAAGGCCGGCGGCGGCTGCGGCAATTGCCACGACGCCATCCGTCAGATCATCGAAAGGGTTCGGGCTGAAGCGAAACCTGCCGACCGGCCGAAGCTTACCAATATCCAGAAGATCAGGATGATCGAGGAGACCATGGAGCGGGAAATCAGACCGACCTTAAAGCAGGACGGGGGTGACATCGACCTCATCGACGTCGTCGGCAACAAGGTCCTGGTGGCCACCCGGGGGGCCTGCGCCACCTGCAAGGCATCCGACATTACCCTGAAACACTTCGTTGAGTCGAGATTGCGGGATCTCGTCTCGCCGGAGCTGATTGTGGAGGAGGTGACCCCATGAAGATCGTCTATCTGGACAACAACGCCACAACCCAGGTGGCAGAAGAGGTACTGGATGCCATGATGCCCTATTTTCGCGACTTTTACGGAAATCCATCCAGCATGCATTCCTTTGGAGGCCAGGTGGCGCGGAAAATCCGTGAGGCCCGCGAACAGGCAGCAGCCCTCATCGGGGCTTCGCCTGAGGAAATCATATTCACCAGTTGCGGTACGGAAAGTGACAATGCCGCTATCCGGTCGGCCTTTGCTGCTCATCCCGACAGGCGTCACATCGTGACCTCGAGGGTCGAGCATCCTGCCGTCAAAGCCCTCTGTGCGCATCTGGCCAGGCAGGGCTATCGCGTGACGAAGCTGCCCATAGACAAGAACGGCCTTTTGGCTATGGATCAATTTGAGCGAAGTCTGTCGGCGGACACTGCCGTTGTCAGTCTGATGTGGGCCAACAACGAAACGGGGGTCCTCTTCCCCGTGGAACAGGCGGCAGAAATTGCCCGTGAAAAAGGCATTCTGTTCCATACCGACGCGGTCCAGGCAGTTGGAAAGATCCCGATAAACATGAAGAAGAATGTCATCGACATGCTTTCCATATCCGGGCACAAGCTTCATGCGCCGAAGGGTATAGGAATTCTGTATGTCCGTAAAGGTACGAAGTTCTCGCCATTCCTGATTGGGGGGCACCAGGAAAAGGAGCGCAGAGGCGGAACAGAAAACACACCCGGCATCATTGGATTGGGAAAGGCCTGCGAACTGGCGGCGAAAGAAATGGAAAAGGAGAACACCATCGTGAAAAGCCTGCGAGACAAGCTTGAAACAGAGCTTCTTGCGCGCATACCCAATAGCCGGGTAAACGGATCGCGGTTATTCCGGCTTCCCAATACGACGAACATAAGCTTTGAATACGTAGAAGGCGAGGCCATCCTCCTTTTGATGAACGAATATGGCATCTGCGCATCCTCCGGTTCAGCCTGCACTTCGGGGTCTCTGCAACCTTCTCATGTGTTACGCGCCATGGGGGTTCCGTTCACCATGGCTCACGGATCCATCAGGTTCAGTCTGAGCATCTACAACACAGAGAAGGAAATAGACTTCGTTATCGAAAAACTGCCGTCAATCATTGAAAAATTGCGCAGCATTTCTCCATATTGGAATGCGGTCGCTCAGGCATGTACAAGCCAGTAAGGGAGCAACGTGAGCAAGGATAAAACATACAAAAGGCATCAATGTAAAACGGATATGACGATTGCCAAGCATTTTCGCGAAGAAATTCCGGCTGTCGTCGATCAACTGGCGGCATCCTGTAACCGCGACGGCTGCTTTGACCACGTGGGTCCCGAACCGATTCCCTCACGAGACGCCATCATTGACATCCTGCACAGGGCGAGCCGCATTCTCTACCCCGGTTACTTTACCCACACGCGGGTTGACCAGGTCAATGTGGGCTATTATTTTGGTCAGGAAGCAACCGGACTTTTTGAAACCCTTTCCGAACAGATCATGCTGGCAATCCGACATGAATGCATCCGCCACAATCAATCCTGCAGCGACTGCGAGGAACGGGGGCAACAGGCGGCCATCGATTTTTTGCGCGACATGCCGCAGTTGCGGGTTCTCCTCGCCACGGATATCCGGGCGGCTTTCGAAGGGGATCCCGCAGCCGGAAGCTTTGACGAAATCATCTTCAGTTATCCCGGGCTTTTCACCATTACGATTTATCGCATTGCTCACGGTCTGTATCATCAGAAAATCCCCATGATCCCGCGCATTATGACAGAATATGCCCACAGCCGGACCGGCATTGATATCCATCCCGGCGCGCATATTGGAGAAAGTTTCTTTATCGATCATGGCACGGGTGTGGTCATCGGCGAGACAACGGTTATCGGCAAGCGAGTGAGAATCTATCAGGGAGTGACATTGGGAGCCCTGTCGTTGAGCAGGGAGGAATGTGAAAGCCTGCGACATCAAAAACGGCATCCGACCATCGAAGATGATGTCATCATTTATGCCAACGCCACCGTTCTGGGAGGGAAAACGGTTATCGGCGCCCGGTCCGTCATCGGCGGGAACGTCTGGCTTACCGATTCGGTGCCACCGGATACGGAAGTGTTTCTGAAAAAACCGGAACTGGTCTTCCGGGAAAAAACAGTATAACCAGCCATAATTATTCATTTGTGCTGACTTCTCCAGGACCGTTACGAGGTCACCGATACGAACGGCGCCTCCCACGATAACCGCTGCAAAGATCCCCTCCCGGGGCATGAGGCAGTCACTCCTCGTGGAAAAGATATTGCAAAAACAGAGTGTTCAATTTTTTCCCAAGTCCCGGCCCCGCCAGATCATGTAAATGGCAGGATAGATGATCAGTTCAAGAATGGTGGAGGTGATGACGCCGCCCACCATGGGGGCGGCGATGCGCTTCATGATGTCGGCGCCGGTTCCGTGGCTGAACATGATGGGGATCAGTCCTGCCAGGATGACGCTCACCGTCATGATCTTGGGACGGATACGCTTGACGGCCCCAAACATAACGGCTTCTTTTAAGTCGGCTTCATTGGCCATCTTCCCTTCTTTCTTCCATTTCTCATAGGCAAGGTCAAGATACAGGAGCATCACGACCCCCGTTTCTGCATCGAGCCCCGCCAGTGCGATGATGCTCACCCACACGGCGATGCTCATGTTATAGTTGAGAAAATACAGAAGACAGAAGGAGCCGACAAGGGAAAAGGGAACAGCCAGAAGGACGATCATCGTTTTCACAGCCGATCTCGTGTTCAGATAAATAAGAACAAAAATAATCAACAGGGTCAGGGGAATGACCATCTTCAGCCGCTCGTGGGTCTTTACCAGATACTCGTATTCGCCGCTCCAGGTCAGGCGGTAGCCTTCCGGTATCTTGAGGGTGGCCGCTCTTTTCTTCGCCTCCTCCACGTAACCGCCCACGTCCCGGCCGGAAAAATCCACAAACACATAAGAGGTGAGAAGTCCTTCCTCGCTTTTGATGGCTGTCGGCCCCTTGACGATCCGGAACTCCGCCACCTCTCCGAGAGGAATTTGAACAGAACCTGGCGATGAGTACATCCCCGCGGTCCCGCCTGCCGCGGAGACGGAAGGATTGGCCGTCATCACGGGCACGAGAACCCTCTTCAGTTTTTCCACGTCATTCCGCAATTCCCTGGGATAGCGGACGTTTACGGGATAGCGCGCCCGACCTTCGACGGTCGTCGTCAGGTTCATCCCCCCGATGGCAGCCTGGATCACTTCCCCGACATCGTCCACCGTCAGACCGTAACGCGCCGCCTCGTCCTTTTTGACCGCAATGTCCAGATAGTAGCCCGTCGTCACCCGTTCCGCGTACACGCTCCGGGTGCCGGGTATATCTTTGATGTGGTGTTCCAGGGCCAGGCCGATCTTTTCAATCTCTTCCAGATCCGGCCCCAGGATCTTGATCCCCACGGGCGTCCTGATGCCTGTGGCAAGCATGTCGATCCGCGCCTTGATGGGCATGGTGAAGGAATTTGCCACGCCGGGGATGGACAGGGCGTCGTTCATCTCGTCCTTGAGTTTCTCAACCGTCATCCCTTCGCGCCACTCGGATTCCGGTTTCAGGTTGATCACCGTTTCAAACATCTCCAGAGGCGCCGGATCCGTGGCTGTTTCCGCTCGCCCTGCCTTGCCGAAAACCTGGGAGACTTCCGGAATGTTTTTCAGGATTTTGTCCTGCATCTGAAGCAGGGCTGACACCTCGGATACGGAAGCCCCGGGCATGGTTACGGGCATATAGAAAAGCGTTCCTTCATATAGGGGCGGCATGAATTCCGACCCGAGCTTCCAGAAGGGATACACGGTGATGGCCATAATGACTACAGCGCTGATGATCACCGTTTTCCGGAAGCGGATGGCGTAACGGGCAACGGGCTCGTAGATTTTATGAAGGATGTGGCTTACGGGATTCTTTTCCTCCGGCCGGATTTTTCCCCGGATGAAGAGCGTCATCAACACCGGCGTCAGGGTAATCGCCAGAAAAGACGAGAAGAGCATGGCAAATGTCTTGGTATAGGCCAGGGGCTTGAACAGCCGCCCTGCCTGGGCCTGCAACGTGAACACGGGGAGGAATCCCACCGTGATCACGAGCAGGGAAAAGAAAAGGGACGGCCCCACTTCTTTTGCCGCTTCAATAATCACATCTGTCCTGTTACCCGGCTTCCCTTGAGTTTCCCATTCTTCCAGTTTCTTGTGAGCGTTTTCCACCATGATGATGGCGGCGTCCACCATAGCTCCTATGGCGATGGCGATGCCGCTCAAACTCATGATATTGGAGGTGACGCCCAGATAAAACATGCAGATGAAGGACATGATGATGGCGATGGGCAGCGTCACGATGACCACCAGCGCGCTGGGCAGATGGAACAGGAAAATGAGGCACACCACGCTGACGGCAACCGCCAGTTTGAGGATCTCATCTTTCAGGGTATCAATGGAGCGCATAATGAGGTCCGAGCGGTCGTAGGTGGTGACGATCTTTACCCCTTTCGGCAGGCTCGGTGCGATATCCCGGTTGATCTTTTCCTTGACCCGTTCGATGACGGAAAGGACATTTTCACCAAACCGGACAACAACGATACCCCCTGCGACTTCTCCCTTGCCGTCCAGGTCCGCCAGGCCTCTCCTGATTTCCGGACCGAGCTGGATGCGGGCCACGTCCTTCAGAAAGACCGGCGTCCCGCCGGGATTCGATCCCACAGCGATGTCTTCCAGATCTTTGAGATTTTTTATGTATCCCCGCCCCCGGACCATATATTCAACACCAGAGAGCTCCAGAACCCTGCCCTCGACGTCCCGGTTGCTCTTCCGGATGGCTTCCATGACTTTTGTGATGGGAAGATTGTAGGCCGCCAGGCGATTGGGATCGACGGTGACCTGGTACTGTTTGACGAATCCGCCTATGCTCGCCACCTGAGAGACGCCGGGGACACTTTCCAGTCCCAGCTTAACGTTATAATCCTGGAGGGAACGAAGTTCGGAAAGATCATGCCCGCCCGTCTCATCGACGACGGCGTAGGTGAAACCCCAGCCGAGACTTGTCGCATCGGGACCGAGGACGGGATTGATGTCGGCGGGAATCTTGTTCTTCACCCCCTGGAGATATTCCAGCACCCGGCTCCGGGCCCAGTAGATATCGGTTCCCTCTTCAAAAATGACGTATATAAAGGAACTGCCGAAAAATGAGAAGCCGCGCACCGCCTGGACTTTCGGGGCAGCGAGCAGCGTCGAGGTGATGGGATAGGTGACCTGGTCTTCCACCAGGTCGGGGCTCCGGCCCGGCCACTCCGTATAGATGATGACCTGGGTGTCGCTCAGGTCCGGAATGGCGTCAAGAGGGGTATTTTTCAGCGCCCACCAACCCCAGGCGAGGGCAAAGAACATCATCAGAAAGATAATAAACTTGTTCCTGGCGCTGAGTTCAATGATTTTGGCGATCATTTTTTGCGATCAGCTTTCAGCTGTCAGCCTTTCTGATTAATGTTTTTGCCGGAGCGGTTTGATCCCTTTTAGCTGGGCTTCAGAATCGATCAGGAAGTTGGCCGATGAGGCGACTTTCTCCCCGTTTTTCAGGCCCCGCAGAACCTCGGCGTAGCCGTTCGACCGGAGGCCAAGCTGCACCTCGCGGGGCTCGAAAGAACCGCCGCCCCGATCCACGTAGACCACCTGCCCCCTCCCCGTATCGATAACGGCGGACTCGGGGATGGTCAGTCTTTTGCCTAGATTGATCCTGATTTCCACGTTGGTATACATCTGGGGTTTCAGTTTGCCGCCCGTGTTCGGCAGTGTCAGGCGGACCTTTGCCGTCCGGGTGTCCGCCGCAATGGAGGGAAAAATATAATCAATCTGCGACGACAGTTCTCTGCCCGGAAAATAACTGAGGGTGATCCGGGCCGGCTGTCCCACCCGGACAAAGGGCAGTTCCTGTTCGTAAATATCGGCGATGACCCAGAGGGTGGAGAGATCAGCTATGTCAAAGAGTTTTTCTCCCGGCATGACCTTCATTCCCTGGACGGCCATCTTCTGGGTAACAAATCCACTGACGGGGCTGTACAGGGTCAACGTCCGGACGGGCTTTCCCGTTTCTTCTATTTTTCTGATCTGCTTCTCAGAGATATCCCAGAGGCGGAGCCGCTGCCTGGAGGCATCCAGAGCGGCGGCGGCATCTTTCGCAAGCATCTTCTGCAATTCGGAAACAGGTTCAAGGCTGGCTGATGGCGGCGTTTTGTCATGATCTCCGTGGGCGGCATCCGATGGGTGCGCCGCACCGGTCTGTCGCCCCGCCCATTTTAACGCGCCGATGAATTCTTGTTGCGTCGCCAGCAGCTCCGGGCTGTATATCTCCGCCAGGGGCTCTCCTTTTTTAACGTAGCGGCCTGTGAAATCCACGTAGAGCTCCTCGATCCAGCCCTCAATTTTTGTATTGATCGTGGCCAGTTTTCGTTCGTCCGCCTCGACCCTTCCGACCGTCCGGATGATTTTCTGCAGGGGTCTCACTGAAACTTTGACTGTCTTGACGCCGATGAGCTGCTGCTGTTCCGGAGAAATCTCAACCTGTGGAGCATTCTCTGCCACTTGTTCCTGCGGCGTCGGTTGCGTGGGAGGCTTAAAGGTCTTGGGCTTCTCCGTCGCTGCCGGCGGCTGCGCCGTATGCCCGGCATGGCCCTGGGCAAGAGCGGGCGCTGAAAAGGCGCTTCCTAAAAGGAGGCAAAGGCAACCCATAACACCGATAACCAACAGAACGAGACTTTGCAAATCTCTCATTTCTTTTCACCTCCCAGCGCCGGGGACAGACCTTCCGTAATCGCATGGAGCCTCGCCAAGGCCTTTTCTCTTTCCGCAAACTGGCTCCAGTAAAGAGCTTCATAATCCAGCAGGGTTTTCAGCCTGGAAATGACGACGATCGCATCCGTCCTTCCCGTGGCGTATCCCGTGAAGGCCGATTCTACATCCTGGACGTTTTTTGGAATCAACCCGTTTCTATACAGATCCATGAGTTTCTCCGATGATCTGAGCATCGAAAAATTATCCTGTATAGCCGCTGATACCATCAATTTTACAGCTTCCAGTTCCTGCTTTGCCTGGGCAAGAAACGCCTTCGCTTCCAGAACCGCCGGTTCTTGCTTTGTTTTATAATACAGGGGAATGTTGATCGTTGACGTCGCGCTCCACATATCCTTGAAATCGCCCTTGCGGTTATAGTAGCTGGCATTGATATTGAAGTCCGGATAGTACTCCTTCTGCGCCATCAGGAGCCTGGTGTTGGCCGCTTCCAGCATTTTTGCCCTGGCTTTGATTTCCGGGGAATGACGATCCGCCATTTGCAGGGCATCGTCCACGGTAAGGGTAAAGGGCCGGTAGACGGGATCAATGGGACGTCCCAGGGGAACCCTGGAATCCCGGCCGAGGGTGGCCCGGAGCATGGCCTCCAGGGACAGGATCTTCTGCCTCAACATTTCTTCTTTTTCGAGAAGCATGTATTTTTCCGTCTGCGCCATGAGAACTTCTTGCTGCATGGCCTTGCCGGCGGCATAGCGGCCCAGCGCCAGGTCTTCGATCCTGATGAACAAATCCCTCTTGCTCTTCAGGAGGTCGATATTTTTGTAGACGAGAAAAAGATCGAAATAAAGCTCTTTTACCCGCGCCGCCGTCCTGAGCTTCAGGAGTTCATGCATGGCTTCCAAGCTTTCAGCGTCCCGCTCGGCCATATCCCCTTTCAACGAACGTTTGCCGGGAAAGGGAAACTGCTGCGACGCCGAAAACATCCACTGGGCGCCCTGCATTTCTCCGTAGGTGTAGCGGTCGAAGCCCTCGTTCTGATAGCCGAACATGAACATGGGATCGGGCAGGCTCTTCAACTGGGGAATGCGGTATCTGGCCGCCTCGATCTTTGCCTGGGAAGCCAGAATATCGGGATTGTTCTTCAAGGCCTCTTCAACGATGTCTGAAAGCTTCAAATCCTGGGCGAGGGCAGAGGCGCTCAGAAGAAAAATCGCCAGCGTCAGAACAAACGTTTTCAGATTCTTAGCCGACATCAACATTGAGCTTTACCGACTGTGTCTTTCCGGCGCGTGTGATTTTTATATTGATGAACCAGGAACCGGACATGGAAAAATTAAGATTCGCCAGATACCGACTGTTCTTCAATTCTGTTTTTGCCTTGTAATTCATGGCCGGCATTCCGGGCATGGCTGCCATGCCGTAATCCACAGTTACCGCAGCATCGGCCACAGCGGCGCCTTTGGCGTCCTGGATGTTTATCTCCATCTTATTCTGGCCCGTAACCGGAGGATTTTTATCCATCTTTACATGAACCATGTAGTTTCCGGCTTTTTTCATGACCGTGTAATCTTTCGCATAAACAAAACCTGCTGCGAGAAGCAGTATGAGTGTGACAGTAGCAAATTTCTTCATTGCATGCCTCCTTTCATTATTTTATTAATATTGTTTGTCTTTGAATCCAATGTGTCTGTGAAGATAATGCTTCCTTATGTATGGAGGAAAATACCATAGAATCATTAATGTTTCATCAAGATTTTTAAGGATTTTACAACAAAGAAAGGGATATCGTCCTGCCCTATATCCATGATGGGCTCATCCGGATATTGCTCTAACCGTAGGAACCGGCCGTCATTACGATCAAAAAATAGACTTCGACGTTTTCGGAAATGAACGGGGGATGGGCATCTTCCCGCACTCTTCATTTGAGGTCTTTTAATAAATATTCAAAATGAAAACGGCAGTTACTCGTAATTACCGATAGGGAATAAAATGCTCTGTGCTCGTCATCGAGGCCGAAAATTTCCGTAAATCCCACTTTTCAAAGGGGGATTACACTGAAGTAACCATGGTTTGTCATCGGATCAAACACTTCGCTTCATTTTACCACCCCCGAACAGCAAGGAGATGATTCTCCGGAATGGACGATATCTCTATTCCCGGCATGGCCTCATCCAGGTCCATGGATGCCTCGAGGATTTTAATGGGGTCATCGTAATAGGCGGTGGCTTTCACAATGGCCCGTGCCCGTGCCGCCGGATTGGCAGATTTAAAAATTCCTGACCCGACGAAAATACCGTCACAGCCAAGCTGCATCATCAGCGCCGCATCCGCTGGCGTGGCAATCCCGCCTGCAGCAAAATTCACAACCGGTAATCTTCCCAGTTCTTTTACCTGTAACGCCAGTTCGTAAGGCATGCCATTAGCTTTTGCAAAACCGGTTATCTCTTCCGCAGGCATATTCACTAACTGCCGGATCTCCCGATTCATAGTGCGCATATGCCGGACCGCTTCGACGACGTTGCCCGTCCCCGCTTCGCCTTTTGTCCTGATCATGGCGGCCCCCTCTGCTATGCGGCGAAGCGCCTCTCCCAGATTCCGGGCGCCACAGACAAAGGGAATGGAGAATTTTGTTTTATCGATGTGGCATTCTTCATCAGCTGGCGTGAGCACCTCGCTCTCGTCGATGTAGTCGATCTGGAGCGCCTCGAGAATCTGGGCTTCCACGAAATGTCCGATCCTGGCCTTGGCCATGACGGGAATGGTAACGGCTTTTTTAATCTCATAGATCATACCGGGATCGGACATGCGGGCCACGCCTCCGTATTTACGAATATCCGCCGGCACCCGCTCCAGTGCCATGACGGCCACAGCGCCAGCATCCTCGGCGATTCTGGCCTGTTCCACATTGGTGACGTCCATGATGACGCCCCCTTTGAGCATCTGCGCCAGTTGAATGTTCAGTTCATTTCTATTCATTTCCATATGTTTCCATCCTCATATTACTTTCCACAAATTACTGAAATCTCAATCGACGCATCTCGCGGCAATTTGGCTACTTGAACGGCCTTGCGGGCAGGGAGAATGTCTCCAAAATATCCGCTGTAAATCTCGTTGAATTTTCCAAAATTATCGAGGTCTTTAAAAAAAACGGATGTTTTCAGTACATTCTTCAAACTTAAGCCACCCGCTTCAATGATTGCCTCGAGATTTTCAAGAACAAGTCTCACCTCTGCATCGAAATTTCCGGTTAATAATTCACCCGTCTTGGGGTTAATAGGAATGACGCCTGAAACAAACAGCAGATCGCCATACCGAATCGCCTGGGCATAAGGTCCGATGGCTTGGGGAGCATTGACAGTGCCGATAATTTTTCTTTCCGATGTAGTGCTCACATTTAGTCTCCTCTATTTTTTCTTTAACATCCCCGTAATATCGACAGCCCGCAGCACTTCCAGCTCTTCCACTGTCGGTTCGGGCGTCACGTTCGCATGCGGTGAAACTTTGAGGTCCCAACCGGTGTTCCCTTTAATCTCATCGACGCTGGAAAAAGCATAATACGAATCAAGAAAAAACTCCCTTGTCACAGGGTCCGGACGCAGGATGCCGAGTGTTGTAATGACGGCTACCGGCCCCCTGCCTATAAAAGAGTATCGTTCACGGGCATTGCCTCCTTCAAGAAAGCCCGGGGTGGTAATGTAACTGACTTTTTCCGAAAAGCGTTTCTTTTCATGGGCCGCCATAATGATCACACGCTTACAGCCGCAGGCAATATCATTCGCTCCGCCGCTGCCGTTCAACCGGACTTTTGGCGGTCCAAAGAAGGAAGCCTCCGTCTTTTCCCAAAAACCGGTTGTGTTGACGTTGCCGAATCTGTCAATCTCGGCGGCGCCAATAATCCCCAGATCGCACCGGCCTGACGCCACCATGTAAATCGAGCGCTCCGGAAAAACAAGTGGCATTAACGGATATTCGGTTGTCTTCTATACCCCAGGGAAGGCCTCCGACCGGGGTCGATCCATAAACGCCGCCCTCCGTCAGGGCTTTCGCATTGGGAGCGTGATACGCCAAGGCGAAATATCCCGCCAACATGCTCAAGCCCACACCGAAGATACACAGTTCGCCGTCATGAATCTCACGGCCTGTCGCAATCGCCATCATTTCCTGTCTCGTATAATCCAATTTCATTTACCTCCTTCAGACAAATCTGGATTCCTTCGCCAATTCCGCTATTTCCGCATTGGTTTTAATCCACTTCCGGTAGGGGTCCATCAAATGTATCGTCTCGTTGTTCATGATCCGGTTAATCTTTTCTTCCCCGATGACGGCAAGAAATTCTTCATGGGTCCGCCACTTTTCGATATAGGTCACTTTATATTCTTCAAAGCCTTCCGCGGTCCCCAGCATCCGATTCATGACCGTCATATGTTCCTCATCACTGTCATAGACTCCTACGGAACATTGCGGCCAGGCCCCCAACTGCCAGGGGATGACCGCCTCGACCAGAAGATCGGGAATCCTGACCAGGTTCGGGTACTGTCTCATACAGTCGGTCTCAACAATGAAGTCGGCCTGCAGGATGACTCTGTCCGCTGCCCGTGCCAGTTCAAAACGGCTCCATTCCGTTCCCAGAAAAACCGCGTTTCCATCGACATCAGCCATGGTCACATGGATGACCGCAAGTTCCGGCCTTGCCACCGGCAGTGCTCCATAGACTTTCCCTGTAAAGGGATCCGTAATCTCCGGGATCTTGGTTCTGCAGGGGATTTCATCCGGATGGAATGCGCTTCGCCATTGAAGATCACTTCCTATATTGACCGTTGCCGGGACGAAGGGCCACCGGAGAGCGCCTCCGAGGAAGCGAAGAGACATGGAGAGATTGGACCAGTCTTCCCATATCACCCGGCCGGATTCAACAGCCCGTCGCACCCCGTTGGCAAAACCATACACCTCAAGTCCGGAAAAGGCGGCCTCAACTCTGTCGCAGACGCCGGCGGCACAAAACAGGTTCACCTGCTGGCTGCAACAATGGGTCAGATAATGGATGTGTTTTCGCTCCTGCCGGACCATTTCCCGTCCGAAGGCAATTGATTCAGAACCGACGGGGAGGCCGGCGCCGCTCGCATAGACCATACCGTCACGCGTATATTTTGAAACAGCCTCCTGCAGAGAAATCAGTTTATTGGCCATGATACGTTCTCCTCATTTTTAAAGTTTTCAGGTTATCATTCCAGTCAATGAGCTTATGACCGGCTCGATGCGACAGTCGTATCAAGGGCCTGTTCAAGATCGACAATGAGATCTTCCTTATCTTCAATTCCGACAGACAGCCTGATCGTTCCATCCGTAATGCCCCGTCGCTCGCGCTCTTCCTTGGGAATGGAACCGTGGGTCATCGCCGACGGATAACAGGCAAGGGATTCGACGCCGCCGAGGCTTTCGGCAAAAGAGAAGACCTTCAAGGTTTTGAAGAACACATTGGCTTCCTCTCTCCCGCCGCATATCTGGAAGCTGACCATTCCTCCAAAGCCGTGCATCTGTTTTTTCGCCAATTCATGCTGGGGATGACTCGGCAGGCCCGGGTAACGGACGGATTCGACAAAGGGATGATGCTGAAGAAACTCAGCAACCGCCAGAGCGTTTTCCTGGTGCGCCTTCATTCTCACGGCCAATGTTTTGATACCACGGAGAGTGAGCCAACAATCAAACGGGCTCGGCACTGCGCCCGCCGCATTCTGATAGAATTTTATCGCCTTGAAAAGTTCCCTGTCACTCGTGATTACAGCACCCCCCACCAAATCGGAGTGGCCATTGATATATTTCGTTGTACTGTGAACCACCACGTGGGCTCCCAGGGTAAGGGGCCGCTGCAGGTAAGGCGTGGCAAAGGTATTATCCACAACAAGGAGGACGCCCCGGGAGCGGCATATGGAAGCAACCGCTTCAATGTCCACAAGCTGAAGCAGGGGGTTGGTGGGCGTCTCGATCCAGACAAGCCTCGTTTTCGGCCGTATGGCTACCGACAGCGTTTCCAGTGTCCTTCCGTCAGCATAAGTCACCTTTATTCCCTGTTCCCTGTAAACCTGCTCAAACAGGCGGTAGGTTCCCCCATAGAGATCCTCCGTGGCAACGACGTGATCCCCCGGACGGAGGATGGAAAGGGTCGCCGCAATGGCCGCCATGCCGGATGCGAAGGCAAGGCCGTATTCACCATCTTCCAGAGAGGCTGTGCACGATTCAAGAGCCTGCCGCGTAGGATTCCCCGTGCGGGAATATTCATATCCCTTGTGCTTCTCAATCTCTTCCTGAGTGTATGTCGAGGAAGAGTAGATCGGGATGATCGTTGATCCTGTTAAGGGATCGGCCTTCTGGCCAACGTGGATCGCCCGCGTTGAAAATTTCATATGACCTTCTCCTCTCTGGACTCCCTCGTCCAGTAATTGACCAGGTCGATCCGGGAAAGAAATCCATAAGGAGTTCCCGCCTTTGTCACGATAACCCCGCCGTGACCGGAGAGGAGAAGACGATAGGGTTCGGAGACATCGATGGCTTCATCGACCTGCGGCAATGGCTTTCCCATAATCTCAACAATGTTCTTGTCTTCGAGATCGATCCTGTCGTGGAGAAGCTTCACCAGAGTCACCTCGTTCAGGCTCCCCACAACGTTGCCCTTTTCGATCACAGGAACCTGGGAGATGCCGTAATTCTCAAACAATTTTACAGCTTCAATCGCCTTGTCGTTCGCCTCGACGGCAACGAGGGACGGACCGCTTCCCTTGACCTTCAGTATCTCTCCTGCCGTCACTTTCTCAGGGGCATTATCGAGTAAGCCGTTCTCCCACATCCAGCGGTCGGAAAATATCTTTGTCAGGTAATTGCGACCTGTATCGGGCAGGAGCACCACCACGATCTTTCCCGGTTCGATGCGTAAGGCATACTTGAGAGCCGCGGCAACAGCCGTGCCCGCAGACCCGCCGACGAGGATACCTTCCTCCCGGGCAAGGCGTCTGGCCATAACAAAGGATTCCGCATCGCTTACCCGGACCATGTCATCGACCACCTGGCGGTTAAATGTCGCCGGAGTGAACTACCCCGCCCACAGGGCGGGGCATCAAAATCATTAAAACAATTCT
>CAZIQY010000052.1:0-18706 GCA_964541605.1 uncultured Syntrophaceae bacterium
CCAAATGAATTGTGCGACAATTATATCATATTTGAATTAGAAATGGAATTATATACCGTTTTATGCTGGCATGAAAAGCAAAACCGTCACCAATAAGATCGATACAATCAAAGGATATTTCCCCGACCACAAAACCGTTGCCCGATATGATGAGTCCGATGTTAATAAGATACTCACAGATCCAAGGATGATCAGGCATGCCGTTAAAATAAGATCAGCCGTTTCAAATGCAAAGATCGTAGAAACCATAACGAAACAGCATGGTTCCTTTAAAAGTTATCTGAGGTCTTTGAATTTTAACCGAAGTTCGGAAGACCTTGAAAAGGCGGCAATTATTTTGAGAAATACCTTCTCTTATATGGGAAAGGCGACAGTACACCATTTTCTCACGGATATCGGGGCAAAAACAATAAAACCTGACAGGGTTATCATGAGGGTTTTGAGCCGCCTGCAATTGGTCAGAAATGAAAGTTGTCTCGATGATGCGAGAATGGTCTGCAACAAATTTGTCGAAGAAACCGGCTACAGCCACAGATATGTGGATATCGTCATGGTGAAGTTTGGACATATTGAAGATGATATGGATATTGGACTTCCTCAGGGTATCTGTCTTGAAAATGTGCCGCGATGCAACAAATGTTTTGTTATAAAATATTGTTTTTATAAGAAATTGTAAAAGTTAATATCTTCCCGGACAATTAAAGAAAAAATGGGCACTGTTGTTGCCCCTAATAAAAAAGCCCCCTGCGGTTAAGCAGAGGGCTCTTTATTATCATCAACTACGAGCTTATTAATTTAGGCTTTTACATGCCCATGCCGGGGTATCCGCCGCCGGGAGGCATACCGGGCATGCCGCCGCCTACGCCCTTCTCTTCGGGTTTATCGGCAATCATGCACTGGGTGGTCAGCATCAAAGATGCGACGCTCGCTGCATTCTGAAGGGCAAACCGGGCGACCTTGGTCGGATCGATGACGCCCGCTTCGATCATGTCTTCATACTGATCGGTCCTGGCATTGAAACCAAAGGCGCCTTTCTTTTCCTTGACCCTTTCGACAGCGATGCTGCCTTCCATGCCTGCATTGGTCACAATCATCTTCAGGGGTTCTTCAAGTGCTTTCTTGACGATGTTCACACCAATCTGCTCATCACCGTCCAGCTTCATTTTCTCCAGTGCCGGAAGAGCACGAATATAGGCCACGCCGCCGCCGGGAACGATTCCTTCCTCCACGGCCGCACGGGTCGCATTGAGGGCATCCTCAACGCGGGCTTTCTTTTCTTTCATTTCGGTCTCTGTGGCTGCACCGACCTTGATCACGGCCACACCGCCGACCAGCTTTGCCAGTCTTTCCTGAAGCTTTTCTCTGTCGTAATCGGATGTTGTTTCCTCGACCTGCGCCCTGATCTGCTTTACTCTTCCTTCGAGTGCGGCACGGTCGCCTGCTCCGTCGATAATGGTGGTATTGTCCTTGTCAATGGTAATTCTCTTGGCGCGTCCCAGATCTTCCAGTCTCGTGTTTTCAAGTTTGGCGCCCATATCCTCGGAAATCATCTTGCCGCCGGTCAGGATGGCAATATCTTCCAGCATGGCTTTTCTTCTGTCGCCGAATCCCGGGGCCTTTACAGCGGCCACCTGGAGGGTTCCGCGAATCTTGTTGACCACGAGGGTAGCCAAAGCTTCGCCTTCGATATCCTCAGAAATGATCAGGAGGGGTTTCCCCATTTTGGCTATCTGCTCAAGGATGGGAAGGAGATCCTTCATGGAGCTGATTTTCTTTTCATTGATCAGAATGAAGCAATCTTCCATGTTGACTTCCATCTTTTCCGCATTGGTTACGAAATAGGGAGACACATAGCCCCGGTCAAACTGCATACCTTCGACGATTTCCAGTTCCGTTTCCAGACCTTTCGCCTCTTCTACAGTGATAACGCCTTCTTTCCCGACCTTTCCCATGGCCTCGGCAATGATTTCACCGATTGCTTCGTCATTATTGGCTGAAATGGTTCCAACCTGGGCAATTTCTTTCTGGTCTTTCGTAGGCTTGCTGAGTTTCTTCAATTCACCAACAACAACCGCAACGGCCTTTTCAATCCCTCTCTTGAGATCCATCGGATTGCTGCCTGCGGCAACGGTCTTTGCGCCTTCCCTGTAAATGGCCTGGGCAAGAATGGTAGCCGTTGTTGTTCCGTCACCGGCCACGTCACTTGTCTTGCTGGCCACTTCCTTTACCATCTGGGCGCCCATGTTTTCAAATTTGTCTTCCAGTTCGATTTCCTTGGCCACGGTCACACCGTCCTTCGTTACCGTGGGAGCACCAAAGCTCTTGTCCAGAATAACGTTTCTCCCCTTCGGACCAAGGGTTACCTTGACCGCATCCGCAAGGGTGTTTACGCCCTTGAGAATTGATTTTCTTGCCTCTTCATCATAGTGAAGTATCTTTGCTCCCATCTAACTATATCCTCCTTATCGTCATTTCTTTTCAATAATTCCCAAAATATCATCTTCTCTCATGATGAGATGTTCCACGCCGTCAATTTTCACTTCCGTACCCGCATATTTGCTGAAGAGAACCCGGTCACCGGCTTTGACGTCAAGTTTGATCAACTTCCCGTCTTCCGTTGTTTTTCCCTTGCCCACGGCGACGACTTCACCTTCGATAGGTTTTTCTTTGGCTGTATCGGGGATGATGATTCCACCCTTTGTCTTTTCCTCTTCCTCCAACCGTTTGATAATCACCCTATCCTGTAATGGTCTGATCTTCATGCTGCTAACCTCTCCTTTCTTCATTATATTTTAATATTAAAAGACAATATTATCCCTCCGCGGATCAGGCCATAAAATATACATCAATTCCACCATGTCAAGTGATAAAAAACAGGGGCAGGCCACTTTTTAAAGGAAAAAGCCCACTTCCCCTCTCAAAAAAAGTAATTTCCCCCTATTTTTGACTTGTATATGATGTAAAATGAAGAGAAAAAGTCGTGCCCACACCCATTTTGCTTTCGATTTCCATTTTTCCCTTATGGGCTCGCATCAGATGTTTTACAATCGACAGTCCCAGGCCGGTGCCCCCCAATTCTCTTGATCGCGTCTTGTCCACACGATAGAAGCGTTCCCCCAATCTCGGTATTTCGCTTTTTGGTATTCCGACGCCGGTATCCACCACCTGGATGACCACAGAATCTTTACCTTCTTCATATGCCTTAATGGTCACAATTCCCCCATCGGGCGTAAATTTAACGGCGTTGTCGATAACATTCAGAAGAACCTGCGCCACCCGGTCCCTGTCCGCGTGAATCATAGAAAGGCGTTCGGGAAGGTTTTTGTCGATCTTCAGGTTTTTATCCTGAGCCCTGCCCTCGAAAATGGGCAGGACTTGATCAACAACCTCACCGACAGAAACCCCTTCAAGGCGCAACGTCATCTCACCCAATTCAATATTAGAAAGGGTCAGGAGGTCGTCCACGAGACGGTTAAGACGACGGGCGTTCTCATCAATGGTGTTGAGAAACGTTTTCGCCGTCCGGCTCTCTTCAATGGCCCCGTCCTGAAGGGTTTCAATGAACCCGATAATGGCGGTAAGCGGGGTCTTTATTTCATGGGTCACATTGGCAACAAAATCTTCCCGCATTCTCTCCAGTCGCTTAAGCCGGGTCATATCATGGAAGACCATCATCGTTTTTCCTTCGTTTCCCGGCAGTCCATGAATGGCCGAGATACTGACAGTTAAAACAATCGTGTTTCCGTCGTCAAGAAAGACCTCCCGCGAAACCGGGCTTTTCGTTTCACTGAATATTTCCAGAGCGTTTTGCAAATCAAGATTTCTGAATGTCTCAAGAGGCGTCTTCCCGACGACATCGGCCGGAAAATGCGGGGCCATGATATCTTCCATCCCTTTGTTCATCGATTCTATGCGGTTTTGACCATCAAGAACGACCACCCCTTCGATCATGCCGGCAAAGGCGGACTCCAGCTTCCCCCTCTCCTCATCTGCATACCTGACTTTTTCCTTATATTGCTCAACCATGCAGTTGATATTTTTTGCCAGTTGCCCGATCTCGTCGTCTGATTCTACCAGAAGCGTACCGGGGTTTTCGCCATCGCATATTTTCTGAGTGTACGAGCTGATTTTACGAACAGGCGATGAAAATCTCCTGGAAAACTTGAAGGCCAAAAACACAGACGGAATGACAATAATCAGGATGGACCAGAATATCGTGCTATATAACTGATCAATGATTTTTTTTACCTCAAAAAGAGGACGAGCCAGCCGGATATAGCCTCTTATCTGAGATCCATCCTGCAGAGGATAGGCAACATAGAACATATCGATATTCAGTGTTCGACTAAAGCGGATCGCTTCCCCCTGTCCCTTAATCCTCGCTTCCTCTATTTCTGACCGGTGCAGATGACTGTCCATCGCCGTCATTTTTTTTTCTGAATCCGCGATCACCTTTCCGGAAGCATCCACAAGGGTTACCCTGATTTTGGATATCTCGGCCAGTTCGGTTATCCTTTTCTCAAGTTCATTATCCGGCAACATCGCCATAACGCGTGCTTGCGTCATCAGATCATCCCTGATCCCCCGCATCAGTCCATTTTTCAGTTCTCCCGCTACAAGAAGACCCATGGCTGCAATGGACAGGATCATGATTGCAACAAAACTACCGAAAACTTTATAGAAGAGACTGCTTTTCACGCTTACGTTTTCTCCTCGGGTTCGCACGGTGGGCCGTGTCTGACGCTTTTTCCCGTGACCATATATACCACCATGTCGGCAATACCCACCGCGTGGTCGGCAATCCTCTCGAGACTCTTGGACACATGGGAAATGATCAGCGCCCTGTGAATCGTCCGGACATCTTCCATCATATAGGTAAGAAGTTCTCTGAATATCTGGTCATTGAGGTCATCTATCGTCTCATCGTCCATCCTGACTTTCGTCGCCAGATCGACATTCTCATGAACCAGAGAATCGAGGCTTTCCCGTATCATTCCCTGCGCAATTTCAGCCATACGGGGAATGTCTATATAGGGCTTCATCTGCGGTTCTTTATTCAAAATGATCGCTTTCTCCGCGATATTGACCGCCATATCCCCGATTCGTTCCAGGTGGCCGTTGATCTTGATGGCGGTCGTGATAAATCTCAAATCCCGTGCGGCCGGTTGTCTCAAAGCCAGAACACGGATACATTTTTCTTCGATTTCGATATCAAGCCGGTCTATCTCATTATCATCGCATATAACCCCGCGAGCCAGCTCCGAGTCCCTGTTGAGAAGCGCTTTTATCGCCTCTGCTATCGCCTTTTCTACCAGGGCGCCCTGGTAAAGGAGACCCTCTTTAATTTCGTGAAGCTCCCGCTCATATTCCTTGCTGCTATGCCGTTTTTCTTCCATGTTTCACCCTTCTTTTAACCGAATCGACCGGTAATGTAATCTTCTGTTTGTTTTACGTCGGGGTTGGTGAAAATCTTTTCCGTTATGTTGTACTCTATTATCCTGCCTATATAAAAGAAAGCCGTTTTCTCCGAAACACGGGCCGCCTGCTGCATATTATGCGTTACAATGACGATGGTATATTTCCTTTTTAATTCGTCGATGAGTTCTTCAATCTTTGCCGTTGAAATTGGATCCAGCGCCGAGGTCGGTTCGTCCATGAGGAGGACATCGGGCTTCACGGCCAGCGCCCTCGCTATACAGAGTCGCTGCTGCTGCCCGCCCGACAGGGTCATGGCGGATTTATCCAGAATGTCTTTCACCTCATCCCATAATACCGCCTGTTTCAGGCTTTCTTCGACAAGAAATTCCAGTTCACTCCTGCTGGTAATGCCCGCAAGTTTCGGTGCATAGGCGATATTGTTGAAAATTGACTTGGGAAAGGGATTCGGCTTCTGGAAAACCATGCCGATTTTTCTACGGATATCTACAGGATCAACATCGGGACCATAGATATTTTCCCCTTCAAAAAGGATTTCCCCCTCTACCCTGGTTCCGTCAATCAGGTCATTCATGCGATTGAGCAACCGTAACACCGTTGATTTGCCGCAGCCCGACGGTCCGATGAGAGCAGTCACCCTGTTTCTTTCAAAATCCATGGTAACATCGGTCAGCGCCTTGAACTGACCATAGAAGAAATTTACATTCCTGACACTGATTATAGGGTTATCTTCCATCATTACCACCTTTTTTTCTTTCTCATGGCGCTTCGGATTGCGATTGCGATGAGATCAACTCCCAGAACCAGACCAACAAGCACCAGCACCGTTCCGTATTGAATGGGCCGTGTCTGCTCGATCTGAGTCCCTGCGGTGGCCAGAACATAGACGTGGTATGGAAGAGCCATGACTTCATCAAAAATGGAACCGGGAAGCTTCGCAGTGAAAAAAGCCGCTGCCGTAAACATGATCGGGGCTGTTTCGCCCGCAGCGCGACCAATACCTAAAATCGACCCGGTGAGGATACCGGGCAACGCCGCCGGTAGAACAATCTTATAGATGGTTTGCCACTTGGACACGCCGAGGGCCAGCGACGCTTCCCTGAAGGTTTGTGGAACCGATTTTAAAGCCTCTTCCGATGCCCCGATGACCGTGGGCAATATAAGGATGCCAAGGGTCAGGGCTCCGGAAAGAATGCATGACCCGAATTGAAGAAAAACCACAAAAAACCCCAGACCGAAAAGACCGAATACGACAGAAGGAACCCCTGCCAGACAACTCACCCCGATACGAACCAGACGGACGAATTTCCCCTGCTTTGCATATTCCGTCATATAGATCGCAGATAGCATACCGAGGGGCAGGGAAACTGAAATGGCGCCGACAGTCAGATAAAACGTCCCCAGGATCGCCGGCATGATCCCACCTTTTGTCATGGAATCAGTCGGTGGGAGAGTGAGAAAATCCCAACTGATGGCAGGCAGTCCATTCACAACGATATAAAAGATGAGGCCGCCGAGAGCCAGGGCAATCGTCAGTGCGGATAAACGAACGACGGCAAAAAACGCCTTTCCCTTGAGACGCCGCCATCTCTTTGATGCTTCCTGAATATTCTGCATATTTACTTTATACCAAAACGGCATTGAGCGGGAGGTAAGCGTTTGCAAACCGTGCTCCGCACGTTATAGTGATGCCGATCCCTCTTCCCTGAATTTATGGGAAATATAGTCGGCAATAAGATTAAATATGAGCGTCATAAGAAACAGAATGATGCCCGTTGCGAAAAGGGCATGATAATGTCCGCCTCCGAATGGCGCTTCTCCCATCTCAGCGGCTATGCTCGCCGGCATGGGTCTCACAGAGTCGAATATGCTCTCGGGAATCGCAGCCGCACCTCCGGCCACCATCAATACGACCATCGTCTCGCCTATGGCCCTGGCCATGCCGAGGATAACAGCCGTAGATATCCCTGAAAGGGCGGCCGGTATAATAACCTTCGTAATGGTTTCAGTTTTCGTTGCACCCAGAGCATACGATGCCTCCTTGAACTCCTGCGGCACGGCATAAAGGGCGTCCTCCGAAATACTCGAAATTGTAGGTATTGCCATGATCGCCAGAATGACCGAAGCATTCACAATGTTGAGACCCGTCGGCAGGTCAAAGGTTTCCTGAAGCCAGGGAGCAATGACGACCATGCCGAAGAAACCGAGGACGACGGAAGGAATTCCCGCCAGAAGTTCAATAGTGGATTTGGCAATGTCTTTAACCGATGTCGGAGCAATTTCAGAAATATAGACGGCAGCAAGAACCCCCAGAGGCACGGCAATCAGACAGGAAAATAAGGTGACCACCACAGAACCAATGATCAGGGGCCATATGCCGTAGGAGGGAGGGTCATATGTGGGATACCATTCCTTCCCAAATATGAAAGCCGTAACGGATACTTCCTTGAATATCGGAATTCCTTCACGGAACAGAAAGACAACGATGAGCGCCAGGATGAGCACAGAGACAAATGCAAAAACGGCGAAAATACCCTTGATGATGGCTTCTTTCTGCTGTCTGGACATGGCGTAATTATTTTTTACCCTTCTTGGACGGTTTTTCCCTGACCTCGCCCGTTACAGGAACGAACCCCGCCCTGGCGACAATTTTCTGCCCGGCAGGGCTCAACACGAATTTAATGAAACGGGACACTTCGCCGGTGGGATGCCCGTTTGTATACAGGTAAAGAGGCCTTGCTATGGGGTACTCCCCGGCAAGGGCGGTCTTTGCAGAGGCCTGAACGCCATTTACAGTCAGTGGTTTGACTGATTTGTTAAGGTATCCTATACCGACATAACTGATGGCATAACGGTTTTTGGAGACCGCCTGGACGACAGCTCCGCTTGATGCCTGCAACTGGGCTTTTGGCGTTACCCTGGCATTATTGAGAACCAGATGTCCCCATGATTCAAAGGTGCCGGAACTGCTGTCTCTGGATACAACGACAATCTGCAAATCATCCCCCCCGACTTCCTTCCAGTTTTTTATCTTTCCCTGATAGATCTGGCTCAACTGGTCAATCGTCAACCCGTTTATCCTGTTTTTTGGATGGACAATGGGCGTCAGTGCGTCAATGGCAACCGCATGAGCGACAGGATTAACACCTTTACTTTTTGCAAGCTCCACTTCCTTGGCTTTTATTTCCCTTGAAGAAGTGGCAATATCTGTCGATTTGTCTATCATCGCTTTGATTCCATCACCGGAACCTCCACCGGACAGGGAAACATTCACTCCGGGATGCGCCTTCATATAAGCCTCCAGGGCCGCCTGTGCAATAGGAAGCACAGTTGTCGAACCCTTGATGACAATGCTCTCCGCAAAGGCCGCACCCGCGCTGAACAACAGGCACAATGAACCCAATAACAATTGTTTTAATAATTTTCTCATTTTTTTCCTCCTCGTTTTTTCTTACATCATAAAGGATAAATGTTACAGCTTGATGACAGAATTGTTAAAACCTGACGACCGGCTGAAAAAAATGATTTATACAGTTATATCCGCCGTTCCTATAGATTCTTTTCAAGAGATTTTTCCACGGGCGTGAATCGCGACGCGATATTCCTGGAAAATAAAACGGCAAGAATGAGTGACGGAATAAGAATGATGAACAGGGTCAGGTAGATGACCTGATAGAGATGTTCGAGCGACTTCTTTACCTCTACCAGTGGGCGAGCCAACCGGATATAACCCTTGATCTCTGCATTCTCTTTAATAGGAAGGGCAACATAGAGCATGCTTTCCTGACGGGTTACACTGAATCGTGTGGCTTTCCCCTGTCCTTCTTTTTTGGCTTGCTGAATTTCTGGACGGTCCAGGTGATTATCCATCTTTTTCCCATCCGCCTGTGAATCCGTTATAACCCCGCCGGCTGGATCGATGAGCGTCACCCGCACATTTAACTTTTTGGCGATTTCCGGAACCTTCTTTTCAAGGCTCTCGCGGGGCATAAGCGTCGTGACCTCTGCGACGCCGAACATCTCATTCTCGATGCTATTGGTAATAATGTCGCAGATCTTCGGTGTAAGAAAAAAATCCAGGACGGCAATCGCCAGAAGAACCAGAAGCAAATATGATGCAAATACTTTCAAGAAGTGTTTCATTGGATAACTCTCCTTTTTAAAATTTACCAAGAAAAAAATAATTCAAATTGACTGAAATCTCAATATAAAATCAGGATGAAATCCTTCATCATTAAAAAATAGCACATAAGAATTGACTATAGAGCGATCAAAGTAAAATATATGGCCGCTGAAATAAATGCCGATATGGGTATGGTTAATACCCAGGCCCAGATGATATTTCCTGCAACACCCCATCGGACGGCCGTCAGCCGTTTCGTGGCGCCCACTCCCATAATGGCGCCTGTTATCGTATGGGTCGTGCTAACGGGAATGCCTGCCGCCGTAGCGCCAATAATGGAGATGGCAGCCGCAGTCTCTGCACAAAACCCTCCCATGGGCTGAAGTTTCGTGATCTTCGTTCCCATGGTCTTGACAATCCGCCAGCCTCCCATCATCGTCCCCAACGCGATAACAAGATAACAGGCAAACTCAACCCAGTAAGGAATATAAAACGTTGATCCCAGATAGCCGCTGCTGAACAGAACAACGGCAATGATCCCCATGGTTTTCTGCGCATCGTTCATACCATGGCTGAGGCTGAAAATGGCGGCAGAAAACAACTGGAACTTTCTGAATATACTGTCCGCTCCCGCCACCGTCGTCCACCGGGAGAAATTCAACGTCACGACCATTAACAGTAATCCGAGGCTCAGGCCGATGACGGGGGAAAGAACAATAAAACTCGCTGTTTTAATGATGCCCTTCCAGACCAGCACCTTCGTTCCCCCTTTCACGAGACCCGCTCCGATGAGGCCGCCTATCAGGGCATGGGAAGAACTGCTGGGCAGACCCAGCCACCACGTGATGAGATTCCAGGTGATGGCTCCCCCAAGAGCGGATAAGATAAGCCTGTTATCCACAATGGCGGGGTTAATAATTCCCGTACCGACTGTCTTTGCCACCTGAACGCCGATAAAAAAGACAGCCACAAAGTTGAAAAAGGCTGCCCAAATGACGGCGTATTTTGGACTCAATACACGAGTTGAAACAACTGTGGCGATGGAATTTGCAGAGTCATGAAAACCGTTAATGAAGTCAAAGATGAGGGCGATGAAAACGATGGCGATAACGGTGACCAGTGGGTAATTATCCATACAGGTTTTTCCTTCATAACAAGGACATTATTCCAAAGAGGCGCACCATTTCATAATGGCATTTTTAATATCATCCCGGATCTTCCGTATGGCTGCCACTTTCTCTTCCTGGGATCCTGTCAAGGTTGACGGATCATGGAAACTCCAGTGGAGGCGATTGGCTACACCGGGGAAAACGGGGCATTTCTCAGCGCTCGATTCATCACACACCGTAATCACGTAAGAAAAGATGTCTCCTGCCTTGAAAAAATCAAAGACCGATTTCGTCTTATTGTGTGAGATATCAATCCCCGCTTCCTTCATCACCTGAACAACAAGGGGGTTCAGAGAGCCCGGTTCCAGACCGGCACTGTGCGCTTCAAACCGGTCACCGCAGAGATGATTCAGCCACGCCTCTGCCATCTGGCTCCGGGCGCTGTTATGGATGCAAACAAATAGCATCTTTATTTTACCCACAGTTATTCTCCTTTCGATGAAAAAGAATCGGGAGCGTCAAGGGGACATGCTCATGTTCATGGCACGTTGAGCGAAACCGGCAAACGACACTGGGGCAGACATTACCCGCTAATTGTTACAGTTTGATGACAGGATCGTGAAGAATCAGTGAATTTGTCAGAAAAAAATCAATAAGACCTTTCTGAAAAAGTGACAGCCATGTGCACCCTGAAGAGGTGTTCATACGGCAAATTTATAGCCAATGCCTCTGACGGTAAGTATATATTGTGGATTTTCTTTGTCCTTTTCAATAGCAGCGCGAAGACGGCTGACATGCACGTCCACCGTCCTCGGTTCCACAAATGTTTCATCCCCCCAGACGTAATCGAGGAGTTGATCCCGGGTATAAACCCGTCCGGGATGCTGTGTCAGAAAACGGAGCAGTTTGATTTCCGTCGGACCCAATTCGATCTGCTTGCCGTCCACGGTAACCTCATAGGTCTCGTAATTCATATGGAGACCCTTAAAATTAAATGCCTCTGTTTTAGTGGTCAGGGAACGCTCGTCCCACCTTCGGAGAACCGCACGCACTCTGGCGATCAGTTCTCTGACATTGAAAGGCTTGGTGATGTAATCATCCGCCCCTATTTCCAATCCCAGAATCTTGTCCGTCTGATCGGATCGCGCCGTCAGCATGATAATAGGCAGGGTTTCTGTGTCCTGATTTTTTCGAATGAACCGGCATACATCCAACCCCCGGACGCCGGGAAGCATCAAATCAAGGATGAGCAGGTCGGGCTTTTTTGTTTTTACCAGATCAAGAGCAGTCTCGCCATCATAGGCCTTGATTGCTGCAAACCCTTCCTTTTCAAGATTATATGTGATGAGATCGACGATATCCTTCTCATCATCGACAACCAGAATATTTTTCTTCATATCCATCTGCCTCTAAAAAAGGTGCTCCAGCAACTCTTTTACGTTATTGATCCTTATGAGCCCCATCTTCTTTGCCACAGAGGCGACTTGAGAGAATGTCCTGGGAAGGATGCAGCGCGTAAACCCCATGCGGGCGGCTTCTTTGATCCGCGTTTCCATCTGGGATATCCCTCTTATCTCACCGGTGAGACCTACTTCGCCGAAAACGGCAATTCCCGCATTAATGGGCCTGTCCAGAAAACTCGAGGCCATGGCGGATACAATCCCCAGATCGATGGCCGGTTCATTGACCTTGATACCGCCGGCCACGTTGATAAAGATGTCATGATCGCTGAGGTGTAACCCGCAGACTTTGTCCATGACGGCAACCAGGAGGGATACCCGGTTGGGATCGACCCCGATGGCGGTTCGTCTCGGCATGCCAAAATTTGTCGGATTGACGAGTGCCTGGATTTCAATAAGGATCGGCCGGGTGCCCTCCATGCTCGGCACTACCACGGAGCCCGCCGCCCCTTCCGGTCTTTCCGTCAGAAAAAATGCGGAAGGGTTGGATACTTCCGCAAGTCCGTTGTCCCTCATCTCAAAGACGCCGACCTCATTGGTCGGTCCGAAACGGTTCTTTATGCCCCGGACAATCCGGTAGGCGTGGCCCGAATCCCCCTCAATATAGAGAACAGTGTCCACCATGTGCTCCAGGACTTTCGGACCGGCAATGGAACCGTCCTTGGTCACATGGCCGATCAGAAAAACGGGAATGCCCGTCTTTTTCGAGAGCAGAATGAGTTTCCCGGATGATTCCCTGACTTGTCCCACACTGCCGGGAGCCGACCCGAGAACCGACGTGTAAACCGTCTGAATGGAATCCACCACCACCGCCCGAGGCGATGCCTCTTTAATGTGGCGGGTGATATTTTCAAGGGCGATTTCAACGAGGACCAGGAGATTTCCCGATGAAGCCCCGATCCTTTTTCCCCGGAGCTTGATCTGCTTTGCCGATTCTTCTCCGGTAACATACAGCACCTTCAGATTCTTCCCGGCCAGATTCTGAAGAATCTGAAGCAGAAGGGTCGATTTTCCGATGCCGGGATCGCCGCCGACCAGCGTCACGGAACCGTTGACGATGCCGCCCCCGAGCACCCTGTCCATCTCGGCCATCCCCGTAGAAATCCTTTCTTTCTCGTCGGCAACGATATCCTCGATCGGGAGGGGGGCTTCATTGAAGGGAATCTCGGAAGACAGGGCGGGATCGGCCGATCCCACTTCCTCCTCGACAAACTGATTCCATTCGTTGCAGGAGGGGCATTTGCCCAGCCATTTCGAAGATTGATGCCCGCAGTTCTGACAGAAAAACTGAGTCCTGATTTTTTTCAATGTAAATGGCTCCTGTCAATCGGTCGTTTTGAACGCCTCGGCAATCCGTAGCATAAGTGAGCGGCTGATGCCGAAGTTATAGTAAATTTGGATACTTTCTACTTCATTTTGATGGAGCTGTCAAATTGAGATCGGAAGACCGTGTTGAGAAACCAAAAATTCTTGAGTAATCATTTCAATGCTGATATATTTCTTTGTCTATTTTTTCAAAAAGCGAGGGAAGTTATTGCCATGCACAATCCAAATTTCAGTTCCGGTCCATGCAGCAAGAGGCCCCGGTGGAATCTTGATGTTTTAAAAGACGCCCCGGTGGGCCGTTCTCACCGTTCGGCCCTAGGCAAGGAAAAACTGGCAAAGGCCATCAAAGAAACAAAAATAATTCTGGAGATTCCCGAAGATTATCTGGCCGGGATACTGCCGGGCTCGGATACGGGCGCATTTGAAGCGGCCATGTGGAGCATGCTGGGCCCCCGGCCGGTTACGGTTCTGGTATGGGAGAGTTTTTCCGAAGGCTGGGCCACGGATATCAACAAACAGTTAAAACTTAATCCCGCCGTCTTAAAGGCCGAATACGGCACAATCCCGGACTTAAACGCAATCGACTGGTCCCACGATGTCGTCTTTGTAGCCAATGGAACAACAAGCGGCGTGAAGATCCCTGACTGGAACTGGATCCCCCAGGATCGGGAAGGGCTCTCCCTGTGCGACGCCACCAGCGCCGCCTTTGCCATGCCCATCGACTGGGCGAAAGTGGACGTCCTGACCTTCTCATGGCAGAAATGCCTTGGCGGAGAAGCGGCACACGGTATGCTGATTCTGAGTCCCAGAGCCGTTGCCCGCGTCGAATCCTATGACCCCCCCTGGCCTCTTCCCAAAATATTTCGGATGAAAAAGGGAGGGAAAATCAACCTAGGCATCTTTGAGGGAGATACCATTAATACCCCGTCCATGCTCTGCGTGGAAGATTACCTCGATGCCCTCAAATGGGCGGGAGAAATAGGACTGAGCGGCCTTATCCGGAGAAGTCAGTCCAACCTCAGGATCATCGAAGAATGGGTGGGAAAAAACGACTGGATTGATTTTCTCGCCGCAACAAGGGACATTCGGTCCAACACATCCGTCTGCCTGAATGTTGTCAGTGAAAAAGTGATGTCTTTGTCAAAAGAGGAACGGGCAAAATTTCTTAAAGGGATTTCCGGTGAGCTGAGCAAAAAGAACGTGGCTCATGATATCAATTCGTACAAGGACGCCCCGCCGGGATTCCGATTCTGGTGCGGCCCCACCATAGAACTGGAGGATATCAATTCCGCCCTCTCAGAACTTGAGAAGGTTTACAAGCAGAAAATCCGGGAACTCTGATCCGCTTATTAAAACGTTGGTAGCCTGTGTCCTAAAATATCACGTCATCTCGACGATATCACGTCATCTCGACCGGAGGGAGAGATCTTTGTAACAACTTTCAGTCATTAAGATTTCTCGCTTCGCTCGAAATGACGGTATTGCAATATTTTTTGGGGGATTGATTTTATGAAAAAAGTTCTTGTGAGCGATACGCTGTCCGTGGAAGGCATAGAAATATTGAAGAATACACCCGGCATTGAGGTGGATGTCATAACGAACCTCACGCCGGACGAACTCAAGGGCGTCATTAAAGACTATGACGGGCTGGCCATCCGGAGTGCAACCAAGGTCACCAAAGAAATCATCGATTGTGCCGAAAAGCTGACCGTGATCGGAAGGGCCGGCATCGGCCTCGACAATGTGGACATAAACGCGGCCAGCAAAAGGGGAATCGTCGTCATGAATACCCCCGGCGGGAACACCATCACCACGGGAGAACACGCCATTGCCATGATGCTCTCTCTTGCCAGAAAGATCCCTCAGGCCACGGCGTCCATGAAGGCGGGCAAGTGGGAGAAAAACAAGTTCATGGGCAATGAGTTTTTCAACAAGACCCTCGGCATCATCGGCATCGGCCGTGTCGGGACTATTGTGGCCGACCGTGCACTGGGGCTGAAGATGAATGTTATCGCCTATGACCCTTTCATCTCTCCCAGCGCCGCGGAGAAAATTGGAATTGTTCTGGTTTCTCTCGAGGACCTCCTGAAAAAGTCAGATTTCATTACCGTGCACACTCCCAGCACTAAAGACACAAAAGGAATGGTCAATGCCGCCGCTTTTGCGAAAATGAAAAAGGGCGTATTCATCATCAACTGCGCCCGGGGGGGCATTGTCGTTGAAAAGGATCTTCATGACGCCCTTGTTTCCGGGAAAGTTGCAGGCGCGGCCCTTGATGTTTTCGAAGAAGAGCCGACAAAGAACAAGGATCTCGTGGCCCTCGACAATGTCATCTGCACGCCCCATCTCGGGGCGTCAACCGATGAGGCACAGATAAACGTGGCCATCGCCATTGCCGAACAGATAGCGGGCTTTCTGACCAGGGGAGAAATCAGAAACGCCGTTAATTTCCCGTCGGTCAGCGCCGAGTTGTTGAGCGTTATCCAGCCCTACGTGAATCTTGCGGAAAAGCTCGGGAGATTCGAGGCCCAGATAATCAAGGGGGGGCTCAGGGAGGTCACCGTGGAGTACAGCGGCGAAATCCTGAACTACAATGTGGCCCCCATTACCATCTCTCTCCTGAAGGGATTGCTGACGCCTATTCTTAATGAAAATGTCAACTACATCAATGCGCCCGTCATCGCCAGAGACCGGGGAATCAGGGTTGTCGAGTCAAGAAGCAGTGAGGTCAAGGATTACACAAGCATGATATCGCTCACCGTCAAGACCTCTGAAGAAAAGAGCTGTACGGCAGGCACCATCTTCGGAAGACAGGAACCGAGAATCGTCAGGATCAACAAATTTACCGTGGAGGTTATCCCGGAAGGCCACATGCTCGTCGTATCGAACTATGACAAGCCCGGCGTCATCGGCAACATCGGAACCACCCTCGGGGCCAACAACGTCAACATCGCCAGACTTCACTTGAGCCGGGAAGCGGTTGACAAACAGGCCCTCGTTGTCCTGACAACGGACACCATGGTTTCCGGTGACGTTCTCAACAAGCTTCAGAGTCTGCCCAATATCATCTCGGTCACTCAACTGGAGATGTAGACAGGAGGAATTATTTAATGGCGAATGTCGCAATTATTGGAACCCAGTGGGGTGATGAGGGCAAGGGAAAGGTCGTTGACCTGTACGCCGAAGATGCCGATATCATTGCACGATTTCAGGGCGGTAACAACGCGGGACACACGCTCGTCGTAAAGGGTGAGCAGACAATCCTTCATCTGATCCCTTCCGGGATCCTGCATGACGGAAAGATCTGTATCATCGGAAACGGGGTGGTTGTCGACCCTAAAGTCCTGATCGAAGAGATCGACCGCCTGAAAACCCGGGGTCTGTTGCCCGCAAATACAAAACTTTTCGTAAGCGAAAAAGCCCAGGTGATCATGCCGTATCACCGCAGGATCGATGTTGCCCGTGAATCCCACGGTCTCGGGAAAAAAATAGGCACAACGGGCAAGGGCATCGGACCTGCTTATGAAGACAAGATAGCACGTGTCGGCATCAGGATGTGTGACCTTCTGGATGAAGAAGTTTTCCGGGAAAAACTGAACCGTAACATTGAAGAAAAGAATTTTTATCTGACAAGACTTTCCCAGGAAGAACCTCTGGATGGAGAAGCGATATTCAACGAATACCGCTCATACGTAGAGCAAATCAAACCCTATGTCACTGATACATCGCTCATCATGAATGATGAAATAAAGAAAGGGAAAAGAATTCTCTTTGAGGGCGCCCAGGGAAGCCACCTCGACATTGACCACGGCACATTCCCCTATGTGACTTCTTCAAACACCGTGGCCGGCAACGCCGCCTGTGGAACGGGTGTCGGTCCGTCCGTCATTAACGCCGTTGTGGGTATCTGCAAGGCATACACCACCCGCGTGGGCGAAGGACCTTTCGTGACCGAGTTGACCTGTGAAATCGGTGACAGCATCCGTGAAGTGGGTCACGAATACGGCGCAACGACAGGAAGAAAACGCCGTTGCGGCTGGCTCGATATGGTACTTATCCGGCAATCCGTGCGGTTGTCCGGTATAACCGGAATTGCCCTGACCAAACTCGACGTCCTGACCGGTCTTGAAAAGTTAAAGATTTGCGTTGGATACGAAACGCCACTGGGAAAGTTCACCGAATCCGTTCCTTCAAACCCACGAATACTGGCCCAATGTCGACCTGTTTATGAGGAAATGGACGGTTGGAAGGAAGACATCACCAAGGCAAGAGATATCGAAGAGCTTCCTCAGTCGACCAGGCGATACGTTGAAAGGCTGGAAGCCCTTGCCGGAGTGAAGCTGGTGCTCATTTCCGTCGGTGCGGGAAGAGAAGAAACGATTATCCTGAAAAATCCCTTTACCGGTTAACCGCTTTTCTTCTTGACAACCCGCATCACTTATTAGTAGAAGGGCAGGCTTCAAAATTCATCTAAAGTGGGCCGTTAGCTCAGTCCGGTAGAGCAGCGGACTTTTAATCCGTTGGTCACGAGTTCGATTCTCGTACGGCCCACCAGATTTCATCAATATTTTCAATTCTTTTGAAATCCTATCCATTGTTGACAGCCTCGTCAATGTGAAGTTTTTGTGAAGTTCGCGACGTGGTCAAGGTCTGATCCAGTATATCAACGGCCTTGACTTTATGGGAAGGTGCAAGGTGGGCATATCGAAGGGTCATGGTTAATGTCTTATGGCCTAATAGTTCCCGGATCGTTGTCAGGTCAATCCCTGCCATAACAAGTTGACTTGCAAAGGTGTGTCTCAGGTCATGAAAACGAAAATCTCTGATCTTTGCATTTTTGCAAGCAGTCACAAATGACCGTTGTACATTTAAATAAGGCTTTCCCTCTGTGTAATCATAAAAGACATACGGCACGTCAATTCGTCTCGGTCTCTTTGTGGTTCCCTTGTATAGTTCTTCAAGGGTTTGTTTCAGTGTTGCATTGATCGGGATTTCTCGCCGTTCCCCGTTCTTCGTATGATCTAACAGAATGAATCCGTGTGTAATGTCAACATTATCCCATTTCAGATTCAATATTTCACCTTTTCTCATTCCAGTATTCAAGGCCATGACCACAATCGGCTTAAGGTGTTTCAACTGTTTGTCACAGGCATTGACTAAAGCCTGACATTCCTCTTTTGACAGATAGCGCAATCGCTTGAGATATAACCCAAAGTTGTGGACGGAGTAAAATAGAAGGCGTATCCTATAGA
>CAZIQY010000053.1:0-18339 GCA_964541605.1 uncultured Syntrophaceae bacterium
GGGGCCGAGGATACGTTGAATATCGCTCATCCACAACATTTGACAATATCTCTCGATTTTGCTCCCATATGCGCACCATGCGATGTCTTTTGGGGCTGGTGCTCCTTCGAAAATGATACGAATCTCCTTATTTGTGTCTTTATCCTTCCTCTTCCCGTAATTTTGTAACCAAGCAAAATCAGAATGCCACTTTTCTATGCGCTGTAGAAATTCAGAACCAGTTAGTTCGCGATAGAAGATAATTGCCATGCGTCCTCGTGACGCAGAATCCAGACCCATTACGACCATATCTTCCGTGTCGGTAATGTTGGCTTTATATCCGGCCAGTTTCTTATTGAAGCGAAGCGCAAAAGATTGACCGACACCTCCGATTTGCGAAGTTAAATCATCGTTAATTTGAAAATCATCACCGAGAAAATCCCATGAACTGGCGCATGGGTTTGGGATTGGCTTTCCCGTTGTTGCCCAAGAAACAAAGACTTGGTCACCGCTTCGAAATGCCTGCTTACGTCCAATAAGCCAGCGAAGGGCGCTATGAGCCTTTTGTGTTACTACTGAAGAGACAGATGCAGCTTCGTTGGCAGATTCAAACCGACCGAGGAAAGTGAAGCCGCTTGTATCATTTGATGAGATAAGTTTTGCGCTATCTTTGCCGCTACGAAGCTTTGCGGGATGTTTTTGGGCTATATCAGTTTCTTTTTCTCCGGTGACGTAACAAAAGCCTTTTGCAACGTCGCGAGTACTTTCGTGTTCTGCCCACTTTTCAAAAAGCGTTTTATCTTTCCACGTTTCGGAACACAAAGAGCCGTCGGATTCCACTTTCCAACGAACAAAAACCTTCGCTTGGTTTTTTATGCCCTTGTCATCTGCAGAAAGAAGTCTCATGATCGGATGAAGTTCTTTAGAGTCTAAAATTATTGGCGTATCATCTTTGTTTGGAGCAGTAACTTTAACTCTTTCCTTTTCATTTGTCCTTTCAACGATGGCCAGCTTCCCTTCTTTTACATCGAGTAGTCCTTTATCGATTAGGTTTTTGACTAAAGTTCGCTTTGACACATACCTATAAATGGCTTCAACTTTTTCGTGCGAGTAATTTGCTTTTGTCCATGCCTTTAAGTTCTCTAAATAACTGTCGAAATAAGGTTTTCTATCCCCATAATTTTCATAATCACCAGCGCAATACTGAAGTGAATCGCAGAGCGGATGAGGTGCGATTCCACTCGTTCTTCCTGTCAATGACTTTTCAGTAACCGGGATCAATGTCTTTGAATCTTTTTTATCAACCAGCAGTGCTCTTCTAAAATTTCCGTCTTTGTCTATTACAACTTCAACATGCGCATTTTGAACGGAATATCCAACAGGGCACAAGTCTTCAATATCGGGAATGTTTTCATTGCCATTACAAGCGTCATAAGTCTCATACAGCTTCTGTATCCAACTCATCCCATCACCCCCAGTTCTTTGGCTTCAAGTTCAACCGATTTAACATCTCCGGTACCAAAGATTTTTGATGTCATCTTCCGTACAAATTTCCTAAGCTCCGGCTTACAATCCTCCGGCCGGTCAAAAATCAGTGAGCCTTTTCTGAGCGTGGGATACCAGAACCGAGCGTGCAACTCGTCGGTACCCGTTTCATCGGGATAATCAAACCCATGAAACATCAGCCCATAAGCGATCTCATCGTCTCCATCATAAGCGCCTTCGCCTTCACCGAAGATACACGGTTCGACATATCCTTGACAGTCGCGAGTGCCGAGGAAGATGTCCTGCCTTCCGCCACGGTCAAGCATCCGCTTGACAATCGCATAATGCTTGCCGTCGATGCGGTCTTTTTCCAATTCCTTATTGCGCTTGTTCCATTCAAAATGGGCTCGCACCTGATACTCCACGCCATATTTTCTACTTTCATCATTTGCCTTATCATCAATGCCTGTCAGAAATGTGTATATTGCAAGGTCATTAAAGTTCTCTTGCTTTTTACCTGGAATTTTTTCGCTGGGATAAACGCCTCCATAATTTAACGGTTTTGTGCCTTTGGTCTGAGTACGAATCCGCCTCATCACACGCATAGCATCAACCACCCATACAATCGTAGGTTTCCAGTAGATTGATTTGCAAACACCCTTCAAGGCCTCGTAGGTTGGTAGATGGTATGAACACTTCTCGCCACCGATTTTAGTAAGCGGATCGGTGAAAAGCGCATATCTGCCCCACAGCCTGAATTCAATGCTATTCTTTGCAGTTTCATACATGTAAAAATCCCTCCTTGTTTACTTGGTCCATGGAAATTCCAAATTGCTCACTGTAATACTTGTCATCAAGGTAGAATATTTCCGTCTCCGTCTGCACTCTATGAAGCGCGTTCTGTTCTGCCAATCTTTCAAATTCATATGGAAACAGGTTGACCGAGTATTGCTGTGCTTTTTTAATCAGTGCATATTGTTTTTCCACTTCGAATGCGGAACAAAGTCGGCTAATTAATTCCTTGCCTTCATCCCCATAAGGGACAATAACACTTCGCGTCGGTGCATCGATCGACTTGAACAGTTTTGCCGCTGTCATAAATGACTGGCGAAGGTTAATTGTCGGCATTGTCCTGTTTGCTCGCCGGAAATCAGCAACGGTAAGGCTGTTACATGAGAGCATATTCAAAAGTGTGTCGGTGCGATTTGCATTAACAGGATAATCCATGACGTCTTTTCGATCATAAAAGTAATTTTGATAGTACCACTTAAGCATCTTTGGGCTGATGGTGTCATTGTCAAACTTTGATTCATCAGATTCATAATCATCGAGAACACGGTTTGTCTTTTCTTTGCCGACTGTAATGTCTTTCAAGTAGTCTAGGTTCTCTTCAACGGGATTGACAACAAACACATGGCCGATTTCCGGGCTACCGTGACGATTGCATCGGCCGGCAGCCTGTGCAATGGAATCAAGTCCGGCAAGCATGCGTATAACCGAACGGAAATCTATATCAACACCCGCTTCAATAAGCTGTGTGCTGACACAGAGAATCGGCTTTCCATCATCAAGTTTCTGACGAATCATCTTGAGCACCTGTTTCCGATGTACGGGACACATTCCCGTGCTCAAATGAAAAACTTCAAGGCCGTCTCTTTTCGCTTCCTCGAAAATGATACGAGCGGCTTTCTTTATGTTGACCACAACAAGACAGCTTCCATTCTTCTCAACTTGCCTAACCGCAAGCGCAGCTATCTCAGAGTAAGTCCATCCGGGGGATTTACGGCAGTCATGAAAGTGTACCCTTTTCAGATTGGCAAAAAGTTTGGCCACATCCGGCATGAGCTCATTCTTTTCAGACAGTTTAAGGGCGCCTTTTTTTTCATCGACTGATCCCAAAAGCGGCTGTGTAGCGGTGCAGAGAACCACACTGCTCCCACAGTGATTAACCAGAAAATTGATTGCATTGTTGAAGAGATGGACGCAATTTATCGGGAGTGTTTGAATCTCATCAAAAACAATTACAGCGTTCGCTAACTGGTGCATTCGCCTTACGCCGCGGGTTCCCGCTCCGAAAAAGGCATCCAGGAATTGTACCATCGTGGTAAAAACAACCGGCGCATCCCAATTCTCGGTCAGGAGTTTTTCTTTCCATCTCTGCGCGTCTGCTCCAATGTTTGAATGGTGCTCAAGAACAACTTTACCAGTATCTTCAGGGTACTCTTTGGGTTCGAGTATTTCCCGCACTACTTGTGCATTTTGATCAATGATAGTTGTAAACGGGATTATATAGATAATTCTATCAAAGCCATGTTCTTCTGCATGATGAAGCGCGAATCGAAGACTCGCAAGAGTTTTACCACCTCCGGTTGGAACGGTTAGAGTGAACAATCCTTTTGGTCGTGATGCGGCATGAAGACAATGTGCAGATACTTCTTTGCGAATTTCATCCACCCGGTTTTTTATTTTAAAAGTTTCATACTTTTTTTCAAGCCGTTCAATCAATGTACTCCAAGGCTTGTAACTCCCGTGTAGACGATGCCGCACGGTTTTTGGTTTCTCTGAATCTGTCGTATCCTGACGATCAGCGTCAATAAGAGCACTGAATAGAAACCTCGCGAGCAAACCCAGTTGAAATTGAGAAACCATTGAAAGAGGGCTTTTTTCTGAAGAAGCACGCACAATATCCCGGCACTTTTTTTCAAACGACTTTGCGAAGGACTTATCTACGAGAATGGCATTTATTCTTTCAAGTATGTGTTCATCGATATTCCTGGTGCACTCCTCCCGATGGGTTTTATTGTCATTCTTTGATAGCCGCTTTGAATAGGAATCCCATGTCCCGCTATTGTCAGTTGTTAAGCAGTTGATCAAGCCTGAGTGATGTGAAACCAAACAAAGAGAGAGAAATTGCCCAAGTATTTTATGAGCATTGGACGAACCAATTTTACAGGAAAGAAATTGGGCGCTGGCGGTAGAATGGTCGATCTTGCCTTTCTTTCCTGTCGGGTCTTCAAAATCTTCATCTTCGTCTGGATTAAACTCTGGGTCGTCCTTCTTTAACGCGTCCGTGATATATTTTTGGAATTCGGCGCTGTATTTCCCGAAATCATGAAGTAGCCCCATCAGTTCGCCGTAGTTGGCCATTCCAATTTTTTCGGTATTATTTTTAGCAAGTTCAGCAACACCTTCAAGGTGTTTGTAAAGGTCCTGATTTTTGTGGGCTATATATTTATGCATGAATTGGCTCTCATAATTTTCAAACATTGCTGGCAGTTTTCTTCGTTGATGAGACAGAGCGTTTTCCCAGATCATGGCATGGTCACGCCATATAGGTACAATCCCCTGCACGGAATTTACTGGCATACTTTCGTGCCAACTCGGCCACATTCACCAGATGCTGCTCAAGCTCCTGCCACTTCTCCTGTGGCTTTCCTTCCTTAGTATGGGCAAAGCACTTCATGTTATCCTTTCTCTTTGTATCGAAAATTTCTGAAGTTTCCCTAAAGCCTTTCAGCATAACCGCTCTGACGTTCGGGGACAGGGAAGTATTCTGCCACCTTCACGCCAGAGCGGTGGTTGCCAACGTGAGCCGAATCTCCAGACGCTCCCACGGATTCGGGCTGGGGTTTTTACGCAGGACGCTGCAATGTAATTTTGTTGCTCCGGAACATGCCGCCGTCTGATCGAGCATGTTCGCAATGACGGTATTGTCGATTCTGGGAATATAACCGAGCTTTGTATCCGCACAGAAAACCGCAATGGCCATGTCATCATGTGGGTTGGCAGGCTCTCGACGGAGTTCCAAGGGCATTCCCGGTCTGAGCGAGGACCAAACCCGATCCCCTTCATAATAGCGCCAACCGGCAACGGTCGTGTCTAAAAGCACGATTTCGTGGGAACGCGCATGCTTGGCGGGAAGTAAAAAGGCCAACGGCAGGCAAGCAGTCAGTTGAAGAAATTTTCTTCGATCCATGACAAACCTCCTTTTACCAGCCACTTTAACATCCCTCCACCCCCATAGCGTGTCCTACCTGTAAATATATTTCATCTTTTTTATCTCACGCTTCACCTCTTCCCGGAGGGCTTTTGGGGAAACCACTTCCACGTGGGCGCCGTATCTCAGGATTTCCCGCTTGACCTCCCGGAAATCCGCCACGGGGAAGGTAAGGCGAAGGGTTTTGTCGTTTTCCCAGTACATCTGTTGGGCGGGATGCCAGACCTGCTCGGCCAGCCAGGGGGACACGGCAGAAGAGAACTTCAGGCATACCTCAAAGGTTCCTGTGCCGGTCATGATGCCGAAGTTTTTCCGGATATAGTCTTTGACCGACGCTGTGGGAACAGAGGCGATGGTGAAGGTCGATGGATTGATGTCTCTGATGCGGGAGAGGACGAAATCCCGGAGACCGTTTTTCAGCGCGCAATGTGCGATGAGATGCCAGGTGCCCATGTAGTGCAGGAGATGGAGGGGCAGGATGTCGCGGGTCGTGGCCTCGTCGTTGTGGGGAGAATAGTACCTGATCGTCAGGGAGCGGGCATAGATGAGGGCGTCGAGGACATGGTGAAAGATGGTTTCGTCGGTACGGCAGTATTCGATATTCTTGACGGAGATCTTCCTGCTCAAGGCGTCGAGAGAGAAGGGCGCCGAGGGAGCATGGAGGCTGAGAATCCGGTTGAGAATCTTATGGAGGGAGTCTTTCAGGGCGCTGTCGGGGACGGTGGATGCCAGGCGGGCCGAGACAAGAAGGGACATCACCTCGTTTTCTTTAAGCCAGAGACTTGGGAGTTCGTAGGAGTCGTTTTCATAGCGATAGCCGCGGCGGGTCGGGACGTATTCCAGAGGGGCGTGGAGGCGGTCGCGCATGAAAGCGATGTCGCGCTGCGCCGTCTTGGCAGCGACTTCAAAATGGACTGCCAGCGCCGACGCGTTCGGGAACTGCCCCTGCTTTACCTGGTTGTGAAACCATAGAAACCGCTCGTAGATGATCTTTGCAGACATAATCTCTCCAGTCAGTGCCGACCTCATGCGAGGTTAAAGGGTTGAAACAAAATGTGCCTGCCCTTTACAAAAATAGCCTGAAAACCGGGTCAGATATCGGTCAATATCATTCAATATGACGAAGACAATGGATTCGTCCTTTTGCGATCAGCATTAAAGGTTATGTAAAGAAAGTCAACCCCCGAACGACAAACGCAGGTCGCATTATTTGTCCGATTTGATCGGGCGTGGCATATGATCCGGGAAGCATCTTAGAATAAACGGATGAGAGGGAGAATATTGTTTTTTAAGGAATGTTTAATCATCTTCGCCAAGCGCTTCAATGTCGGCCAAATCTTTCTTCCTGTTGATTGCCCGCTTGTTTGCGATCAATTCTTATATAAATTCAACGTTGTGAGCGTTGAATAACGCGAGCAGTTCTCTGAAGTCTTGCTGCACTTCCATGCTGCTGCCTCCTTAATAATTCCACGGCAGATATCCGCTCTTCCGGTGTTTTGCTTAACCAGTAATCAAGGTCTGCCTTAACCGAAGATGAATTTTTTAAATCAAGTCTGGTTGCAACTTTTTCGATCATAATTGTTGTTCTTTCCGTAAATGCCGAAAAGTTAGAAGCAATTAGCGTTTCTATAATCGGAATAGCTGTTTTGCAGAGCATCGTACAAAAAAACATAAGAAATATCAATCAGTAATATGAAAATAAAATACTGGATTCCCGCTTACGCGGGAATGACAGGGAGGTGCGGGAATGACGGGAGGTGCGGGAATGACGGGAAGTACAGATTCCTACCTGCGCGGGAATGACAGGGAGGTGCGGGAATGACTTTGTATATTTTCATGCTTTCATGGCGATTCTCGCGGCATGGGGATTGATATGTAAATTTTAAAACCGATTACAGGGAAGGAGCGGCCGGAGGGGGAGGGGATGGGGTGCTAAAAGAGCGTTCCGCTGCTGAAGACGGAACGCTCTTTTCATTGATGATGCCTTGCAGGAAGTCCTGCTGTTGAATGAATTAAGAAGCTATTTCTTTCCTTTTTTCGCCGGTTTTGCTTCTTTCTTTGCCGGTTCGGGAGCGGCGGCCAGTTCCTTTAATGAGGCGTCCCACTTGTCGATGACGGCTTTGAGCTCGCCTGCTTTCGCCTTGGCGCCTGCCGGATCAACGGCGATCTTGTCTTTGGCTGCCTGCAGACCTTCCGTGAAGGCTTTGGCGTCGGCTGCCCAGAGGCCCTTCTTGTCTTTCAGTTTCTTCTCGGCTTTTTTGACGTCCGCTTCGAGCTTCTTCCAGGATTCTTCCAGAGCGGTCACGGCGGCGGTCACTTCCGCGGCAACGGCCTTTTTGCCTTCCGCTACGCCTGCGGCGGCCTTCTCAAACGCGGCTTTGGCATCGACATAACCTTTCTTTGCTTCGTCATACTTCTCACTCTTCATCTGGGCTTCAGCGGCATCCCAGATCTTTTTGGCGGCATCCAGGCTAACTGTTGCGTACTTGTCGGCCCCTGCGGCCACGGCAGCGTCCATTGCCGTCTTTGCGGCCGCCTTCTCGGCCTCGGGCGGTTTTGCACAACCGATAAACACCACGGCCAACGCAAGAACGACCATCAACGATACGAAATACTTGAAACGCGTCATAACTTTACTCCTCCTCTAAAATTTGTAGTGTATGGCTCATAATGAAAACATTTTTTTAATATGCCTTTTTCAGAGTTTGTCAATATTTTTTTGGAATCCTGTAAAGGATTGAATGGTTATCATATTCATGTTGCTTCCTTTTTTGTAATGGCATAAAATCACGCCGTTTAAAACTTACAGAACAGGTGTTTCATGAATGCGTTCCGGATCGTGACGGAATTCGAGCCGAAGGGGGATCAGACAAAAGCCATTGCGGAGCTGGTCGATGGCATCAAAAGAGGGCATGAGCACCACGTTCTTCTGGGCGTGACGGGCTCCGGCAAGACCTTTACCATCGCCAACGTCATTCAGGCGGTTCAGAGACCCGCCCTGGTCATCGCGCACAACAAGACTCTTGCCGCCCAGCTTTATGAAGAGTTCAAAACTCTCTTCCCTGAAAATGCCGTCGAGTATTTCGTCAGCTATTACGACTACTACCAGCCAGAGGCCTATATTCCGAGCACGGACACCTATATCGAAAAGGATTCCGCCATCAATGAGGAAATCGACAAGCTCCGACACTCCGCGACCCATTCCCTCCTGGAACGAAACGACGTCATCATCGTGGCGAGCGTATCGTGCATTTACGGTCTCGGCTCCCCGGAGGCCTATCACGGGATGCTCCTTATTTTGGAAGAGGGGATGGAACTCCCGCGTGACGAGATGCTTGGCCGCCTTGTCGAAATCCAGTATGAGAGGAACGACATTGATTTTCATCGGGGGACTTTCCGCGTCCGGGGCGATGTGGTGGAGATTTTTCCTCCGTATGAGGAGGAGAAGGCCGTCCGTGTGGAATTCTTCGGGGACACCGTCGAGTCCGTCTCCATGGTCGATCCCCTTCGGGGAAGAAAACTTGGTCGCGTAAAGAAAATTGCCGTCTACCCCGGAAGCCATTACGTCACGACGAAGGACAACTTACGGCGGGCCATTTCGGCAATCCAGGAGGAACTTGGGGAGAGGCTCCGTGAACTCCACGCTCAGAATAAACTTGTCGAAGCCCAGCGATTGGAACAGCGGACGCGATTCGACGTCGAAATGATGGAGGAGATGGGCTACTGCCAGGGCATCGAGAATTATTCCCGGCACCTCACGGGCCGGGCTCCGGGCGTGCCGCCGCCCACCCTGATGGAATACCTGCCCGAAGACGCCCTGATCATCATCGATGAGTGCCACGCCACCATTCCGCAACTTGTGGGGATGTTTCGGGGAGACAGATCCCGGAAGGAGACGCTGGTGAACTACGGTTTTCGTTTGCCCTCCGCGCTTGACAACCGGCCCCTCATGTTCAACGAATACGAAAATTTCAGGAATCAGCGGATATATGTGTCGGCAACGCCCGCGGCATATGAACTGAAGAAAGCCGGGGAGCGGGTTGTGGAGCAGATCATCCGGCCAACCGGCCTCATGGACCCGGAGATCGTCGTCAAGCCCGTCAATCACCAGGTGGATGACCTGCTTGCGGAAATACGGGACAGGGAAAAGAAGGGGGAGCGGGTTCTGGTGACCACTTTGACCAAGCGGATGGCGGAGAATCTGACCTCGTATTACCAGGAATTGGGCATCCGGGTGCGTTATCTTCATTCGGACGTTCATACCCTGGAGCGCGTCCGGATCATCCGGGACCTGCGGCTGGGTGAATTCGACGTTCTGGTGGGGGTAAACCTGCTGCGGGAAGGCCTTGACATCCCGGAGGTATCTCTTGTAGCCATTTTGGATGCCGACAAGGAAGGCTTTCTTCGCTCGGAACGTTCCCTCATACAGACGAGCGGCAGGGCGGCGAGGAATGTCGCCGGGCAGGTCATCATGTATGCCGACAGGGTGACGGAATCTATTCGGGCCTGTCTCAATGAGACAGAAAGAAGGAGAAAACTCCAGGGACGTTACAACGAAGAGCACGGGATCACCCCGGAGTCCATTAAAAAGTCCATCCACGATATCCTTTCCTCGGTCTACGAGGCGGATTACGTGACGGTGCCGGTGTCGCCGAAGGGCGGAAACATTGAAATTTCAGAAGAAGAACTCCCCGTGATGATCAGAAAATTGAAGAAGGAAATGAAAGAGGCCGCCCGGGAACTCGAATTTGAGAAGGCAGCGGCGCTGCGGGACCGCATCAAGGAACTCACCGACATATTGATCGAAATGGGAGGAAAGGTTTAGATTGCCTGTCACTCGCCCCCGCCCAGCACCTTGTAGAGCGTCACCAGATTGGCAAGACGGGCCAGGCGGAGGACGATCAGCCCCTGTTTCGATGCATTGAGGGAGCGCTGCGCGTCCAGGACGCTGAGGTAGCTGTCAATTCCCTTCGTATAACGGGCATTCGAGAGGCGATGGGTTTCGGCAACGGCGTTGACCAGGGATTCCTGCGCCGAGAGCTGCTGGTCTACCGTGCCCCGGACGGCGAGGGCGTCGGCCACTTCCCGAAAGGCGGTCTGGATCGCTTTTTCGTATTGGGCGATGGCGATTTCCCGTTCTACCTTCGTGGCGTCGTAGGCCGACCACGTGCGGGCGTCAAAAATAGGCAGAACGATCTGCGGCGCGAAACTCCATGTTTCCTGAGCGGATTTAAAAAGATTAGACAGCTCGGCGCTCGCCGTACCGATGGAGGTCGTCAAGGCGATGCGGGGGAAGAAAGCCGCCCGTGCGGCGCCGATATTGGCGTTGGACGCTTTGAGACGATGTTCCGCCGCCAGAATGTCGGGCCGGTGCAGGAGAATATCGGAGGGTGTGCCGGGGGAGATCTCCCTGGGCGGGATGACGCTGCCCAGTTCCGTCGGCAGGAGTTCGTCCGGCGCGGGAGAACCGACCAGGAGGTTCAGGGCGTTTTCATCCTGGGCGGCGAGTTGGGTGTAACGGGCGACGTCTCCCTTTGCCGTCTCCACTTGCGTTTGTGCGCGACGGAGATCCAGTTCGGACGCGAGTCCGACGTCGTAGCGTCTCTGGATCAGATGGTAGGTGGCCTGCTGAGTCTCAAGGGTAGACGAAGCCAGTTTGAGGTTTTCCCGATCCGCGGCAAGGGCGAGGTAGGCGTTGGCGACAGTTGACACCAGCAGGATCCGTGCGCTGCGGCCGGCCTGCTCCGTGGCGAGGTACTCCTCCAGCACCCGATCTTTCAGGCTGCGGATACGGCCGGAGAAGTCGATCTCCCAGGAAATGATGCCGAGATTGACGCCGTATTGTTCCGCCGTTATCGCTTTCCCGGTGGTTGAAAGATCGGCCGGTATCCTTTGTCTGTTCATGCTGCCGATGGCATTGACGGCGGGCAGAAGTTCGGCGCGCTGGATGCCGTACATTGCACGAGCCCTTTCGACATTCAGGACGGCAAGCTTGAGGTCGCGGTTGTTTTTCAGGGCCGTTGTGATGATCTTCTGAAGTTTCTCATCCTTGAAGAATTCCTGCCACTTCAGCTCCGGCGCCATTTGAGCGCCGGTTGCAGTCTCGGCTGCCTGATAGGCCGTACCCGTCGGCCAGTCCACGGGGACGGGTGAGGCGGGTCTCGTGTACTTCGGTGCCAGTGTGCAACCGCTCAGCCCGAGAGCGACGCAGATCAACAGAAAAAGCAGGTATCTGTGCATGTCAATGATCTCCTGGTGGATTCATGTCGGCCGGTTCGGCGGCTTTGCGCTTGCCGAAGACCTTTTCGATCAACACGTAGAAGAGCGGTGAAAAAACAATCACCAGAAAGGTGGCGGTCACCATCCCGCCCAGGACGCCGGTTCCGATGGCGTTCTGGGCTCCCGCACCGGCGCCGGTGGTCAGGGTCAGTGGCAGAACGCCGAAGCCGAAGGCGAGCGAAGTCATGATGATGGGACGAAATCGTAACCTTGTTCCCTCGATCGTCGCCTCAATCAGCCCCATGCCCTCCTCAAGCCTGGCCTTGGCGAACTGGACGATCAGGATGGCGTTTTTTGTGGTCAACCCCAGAGTCGTCAAAAGCCCGATCTGGAAATAAACGTCGTTATGAAGTCCCCGCATGGTCGAAGCGATGACGCCGCCGATGGCTCCCAATGGCAGAGCTAGCAGGATAGAGATGGGGATGGGCCAGCTCTCGTAGAGGGCTGCAAGGCACAGGAAAATCACCAGTATGGAAAAGGCGTACAGGAAGGGCGCCTGCGTGCCCGCCATCCGTTCCTGATAGGAGAGGGCGTTCCATTCAAAGCCGATTCCCTGAGGCAATTTGGCGACGATTTCCTCCATCGCCTGCATGGCTTCGCCGGAACTTTTTCCCGGCGCCGGCTCACCCCAGATGTTGATAGACGGAAAACCATTGTATCGTTCCAGCCTTGGAGAGCCGGAAGTCCAGTGCCCGGACGCAAAGGATGAAAAGGGGACCATCTTGCCCGCTGTATTCCTCACATAAAGCTTTTCCAGGTCCCTGGGCAACATGCGATAGGGGGCGTCCGCCTGAACGAACACGCGCTTGACCCGGCCTCCCTGGATAAAATCGTTGACATACGTGCCGCCGAAGGCCGCCGTGATGGTGTTGTGTATGGACGTGATGGGAATCCCCATGGCGCCTGACTTCTCCCAATCCACATCGATGTGGTATTGGGGGACGTCCTCCATGCCGTTCGGCCGGACGGAAGCCAATCTCGTATCCTGTGCGGCCAGTCCGAGGAGCTGATTACGGGCCGCCATCAGTTCTCCGTGGCCCAGACTGCCCCGGTCCAGCAATTGAAAGTCAAACCCTCTGGCATTTCCAAGTTCGATGACGGGAGGGGGTGGAAAGGCGAACACCAGAGCGGCGCGGACTTGCGAGAAGGCCTTCATGGCCCTGCCGGCAATGGCCTTTACTCTTCTGTCCGAGCGGCTGCGGAGTTTCCAGTCCTTGAGCTTGACAAACACCATGCCGTTGGTCTGCGCCCTTCCGGAATAGCCGATACCGGAGATAGTCATGCAGGATTCAACCGTATCTTTTTCGTTTTCCAGAAAATATTGGCGGACATCATCCACGACTTTCCTGGTCTGCTCTATCGTCGCGCCCGTGGGCATGATCACCTGGGCCAGGAGAATCCCCTGGTCTTCATCGGGCAGATAGGAGGTGGGCATACGCAGAAACAGCAATCCCATCACCGCCACGATCAAAACGAAAGCGATCATATAACGCTTTTTCCGGGTCAGGGCGTCGCCGACAAGCTTCAGAAACAGCTCTCGTGAACGGATAAAGGAGCGATTAAACCACAGGAAAAAGGGGCGCAGGAAGTAGATCGTGTTTTCCGCCGGGTCATGTCCCGCTGCCACCGGTTTGAGAAGCGAGGCGCAGAGAACAGGCGTCAGAATCAATGCCACTACTATCGAAAGAAGCATGGAGGCGATGATGGTGATGGAAAACTGGCGGTAGATGACGCCGGTCGATCCGGGGAAAAACGCCATGGGGCCGAACACCGCCGAGAGCACCAGCCCGATCCCTATAAGGGCGCTGGTAATCTGTTCCATCGACTTGGCGGTGGCTTCCCGGGGGGGAAGCCCCTCTTCGCTCATAATCCTCTCGACATTCTCCACCACCACGATGGCATCGTCCACCAGAAGGCCGATGGACAGAACCATGGCGAACATGGTCAGCATGTTGATGGAGAATCCGAAAAACCCGAGGACCGCGAAGGTTCCCAAAAGAACGACGGGCACCGCAATGGTCGGGATCAGGGTGGCCCGGATGTTCCCCAGAAAGAGATACATGACCAGAAAGACCAGCAGGATCGCCTCAAACAGGGTCTTGACCACCTCTTCGATGGCCACCCTTACAAAGGGGGTGGTGTCATAAGGATAGACGACCTTCATGCCGGGGGGGAAATACCGGCTCATCTCTTTCATTTTGGCCTTGACCGCGTCGGCCGTATCCAGCGCATTGGCGCCGGCGGCCTGCCGGATGGCAAGGCCGGAAGCGGGTTTGGCGTTGTAAAAACCCTGGACGTCATAGGCCTCGGTTCCCAGTTCCGTCCGTCCCACATCCCTGACTCGCACAATGGAACCGTCCGGATTGATGCGGACGGGTATGGCGGCAAACTCATCGGGCGTCTTGAGCATGCTCTGGACGAGGATGGAGGCGTTCAGACGCTGGCCTTCAACCGCCGGAGCCCCGCCGAATTGCCCGGCAGAAACCTCCACGTTGTAGGTTCTAAGCGCCGTGACGACATCCTGCACCGTCAGGCGGTAATCCGTCAGCTTGTCGGGGTTGAGCCAGATGCGCATGGCATACTGGGATCCGAAGTTTTCCACCTCGCCCACACCCGGCACCCGCGCAAGCACCTTTTCGAGGTTGGATTGGGCATAGTCCCTCAAATCGAAGCCGTCCATGCTGTTGTCTTCCGAGATCAGGCTCACGATCATCAGGTAATTTCTTGTGGCCTTGCCGACGGTTACGCCTTGGTTCTGGACCACCTCGGGAAGATTTGCCATGGCGAGCTGGAGTTTGTTCTGCACTTTGGCCCAGGCCAGATCAGGATCCATCCCCGGTGCAAAAGTCAGATCAAGGCGGCAGGTTCCCGCCGAATCGCTGGTGGCGGACAGATAGATCATTTTGTCCAGACCGGTCATCTTCTGCTCGATGATCTGCGTCACACTGTTTTCAACGGTTTCCGCAGATGCTCCCGGATAAGAGGCCGTAATGTAGATCGACGGCGGGGCGATGGGGGGGTATTGTGATATAGGTAGATTATATATCGACAGGCCTCCCATCACCATAATGATGATGGCGATGACCCAGGCGAAGACCGGACGATCAAGGAAGAATTTTGATAACATCATGCGCTCCCGTCAGTTCGATTTTGCAGGCGGCGAAGCCGTATTTTTACTTTCCCCGCTATTTTTTTCGCTGCCGGTTGCAAAAGGAACAACCTTCACCGGGGCGCCTGGCCGCGCTTTTTGTATACCCTCGACGATCACCCGCTCCCCTGGAGCAAGGCCTGATGAAACGAGCCATTTGTTGCCGATGGCGCGATCGATGGTGAGCATCCGCTGCTGGACTTTTTCCTCGGCGCCTACAATCAGTACAAGGGGATTCCCCTTGGGGTCGCGTGTCACGGCCTGCTGGGGGATCAGGATGGCCTTCGTATTGACGCCTTCCTGAACCACCGTCCGGACAAACATGCCCGGCAGGAGAAGGCCTTTTGGATTGGGAAAAACTGCCCTCAGCATGACGGAACCGGTTGTAGGATCAACCGTGACATCGCGGAATTGGAACGTTCCTTCAAGAGAATAGGGCGTGCCGTCTTCCATGATGAGCCGCACCCTGTTGTGGTTTTTTCCGCCATTTTTGAGGCGTCCGTCTGCCAGGCGGCTCTGCAGTCGCAGCAGTTCCGCTGTGGATTGGGGCAAATCCACGTAGATGGGATCGAGTTGCTGAACGGTTGCAAGGGGGACAGGCTGATGCGCCGTCACCAGCGCTCCTTCTGTCACATTGGATTTGCCGATGCGGCCGGAAATGGGAGCGGTGATACGGGTATAGCCCAGATTGATACGGGCCGTTTCAACCGTTGCTTTCCAATATTGAACATCGGCCTCGGACTGCTTCAGGGCGGCCGTGGCGTCGTCGGAATCCTGAAGACTGACGGCTTTCTCGGCAAGCAATGACCGGACGCGTTCTGCCCGCGACCGGATCGCCGGCAGATTGGCCGCGGCTCTCTCGAGTGCTGCTCTTGCATTGTCGATGGCCGCCTTGAAGGGTGCAGGATCGATCTGGTAGAGCACCTGGCCGGTTTTGACATCGGAACCTTCCGTGAACAGGCGTTTCTGGATGAGGCCGTTAACCTGGGGCCGGATCTCGGCGATGAGGTATGCGGAGGTGCGGCCGGATAATTCCGTGGTGATCGCTATTTTCTCCGCTTGAACCGTTACGGCAGCGACTTCCACGGGGCCGCCCTTTGGCGGTCCGCTGGTGGTCTGCTGTCCGCAACCTGCCAGTATCAGAAATTCTGCGAGAACCACTGTGACGACAATGATTTTAATTCTGTTCCTGATCAGCATGCAACACCTCTGTGGTTATATTTGAATTCGTCGGCTATGTGTTTTCCTTTATCCCGTCCCAGCAGGCCTCGACGGTTTTGAAAATCAGCTCTTCGTCCAGCGTGACGAGTCCGAGGACGTGATCCCGTGCCAGGCTGATCACGGGACCGAAGGCCAGGGCAAAATGAACAAAAATCGGCAGGTCTTTCACGACCCGTTCGGCAATTCCCTCTTTCAGAAGCTGCTTGAATAAATGCTGGTCGCCGGATTTATCCATGATCTTGTCTTTGCGCAATGACGCGCCGTACGGCGAGTTGTGGTATTGCTCGATGTATCTGAAATAGAGCGGATGCGAAATGCAGTATCGAAGAAGCTTCGTTCCGATATGCAGGAACCTTTCCCTGACGGGTTTTCCGGTTGGGAAACCCTCCTGAACGGTCGCAACCAGATCCCTTTCCAGTTCCTGATACAATTGAATGATAAGAACATCCTTGTTGTCGAAATAGCGATAGATCGTTCCCGCTCCCACGCCCGCCTTTTCGGCGATCTCGGCCATCGGGGCTCCGTGAAAACCGTGCTCTGCTATGAGTTCCAATGCTGCGCGAAATATTTCGTCCCGCTTGTCTGATTTTTTCATGGGTGCAATAGAATACCGATCTGGAATGAACGTTCACTCCGCTTACATGAATAGAAATATGTTGTCAAGAACTTTCTGCGGCTTTTTCCCTGGGCAATATCTTATGGACAATTGCCGGTGTTTGTGGCACTTTGCACCTCAATAAATTCTTTCAGGGGGATTAGAGGTTATGAAAAGATCATGGGTTCTGGCGATAGCGTTATTCGTCGCCTTTATGATGGTCGGTTGCGGAAAGGCTAAGGATGAAGGCAAAGGGGAAAAACCAAAGGAAAGCGCCCTGAAAGCCGGGATGTCGCAGGAGTTTTCGGCGAAAATGGTAAGCACCGCCGCCGGACGCACCGCCACATCGAAGGTGTACATGAAGGGCGGGAAATTCAGGTTTGACAATGAGGCGGCCGGTTCTTACACGATCGCCAGGCCGGACCTCAAAAAAGTCTGGATGGTCATGACAGCCGGCAAGTCCTACATAGAAACGGCGGTGGCAAAAGAGCAGGAGAGCAACATACCCGCAGACAAGATGAAGGGAGAGGTCAGTCGCAAGGTGGTCGGTTCCGAGACCATCGACGGACATCCGGCCACGAAGTATGAAGTGACGGCGAAGATGGAAGAGAAGACCATGACCTCCTACCAATGGTGGGCGACGGATATCAATTTCCCTGTAAAGACGGCGGCTGTAGATGGGAGCTGGTCTGTGGAGTACCGGGATATCAAGATCGGCGGTCAACCGGACAGCCTCTTTGAGCTGCCGGCAGGCTACAAGAAGATGGAAAAGCCCAAAATACCTGCCGGCATGAAGGGGATAATGCCCGGCAAGGACGCAAAAAAATAGACTTCGGCTAGAGGAATCGTTACCATGCGCAGCCTGCTTCTTCTGTGGAAAGACACCCGTATGATCGTTCTTGTGGCCGTGTGTGCAGCCATCTACGCGGCCACTCTCATCGCGTTCAAAACGGCCATTCCCCTTATTCCGGGCATTACGGAAGTGCGCGTGGCCAATATTTTCCCGATGGTTTTAGGATTTTTGTTTGGTCCGGCGGGCGCCTGGGGGCTTGCGTTCGGCAATCTCCTCGGTGATATCTTCGGCGGCACACTTACGCCTGTATCTGCAGCAGGATTCGTCGGCAATTTCCTTCTGGGGTATCTTCCCTATACCCTGTGGACGAATCTGATCCCCTTTGCTGAAAAATCATACGAATGGCGCATCGGAAACTGGCGAAGCTGGGCCGCCTACATCATGGCTGCACTGGTTTCCAGCGCCGCCTGCGCCGTTGTTATCAGTGTGGTCGCCGACGTTCTGGGCATGGCGCCCTATGCCGTTCTATCAAAGATCATTTTGCTCAATAACATCGTCGGGTCGTTGATAGGTGTGGTTCTTTTGATCGCCGTTTATGACATTACAAAAAGGCAGCTCGGCCTTCTCTGGACGGATGTGATGGGAATCGACCCGACGGAAAAAAGAGTGATTCATGTGGCAGGCGCATGGCTGGTGGCGGCGTCGGCAACCGTTGGCCTCGTTGCAGGATCGTTCCTTGATTTTCCCGGCGCGACGATTGGCTGGCTGTCAACGGCTGGAATCGTAATCGGTTGTCTTCTGCTTTAAGGCGAAAATAACACTTTGATGTCATTCCGTGCTTG
>CAZIQY010000054.1:0-18154 GCA_964541605.1 uncultured Syntrophaceae bacterium
TCTAACGACCATTTTTGGCTCAATTTATCACGACCGGAAACACGAATAGAATGCATTTATAATGCCTATTATGAATTGGCATTAATTTACCTATAATTTACCAATATATTGCATATCGATTCGACATGACATGGTAAATTGATTATTTCCGTGCTCCGTGACGTTCCACAGAGCGGAAGGGCTTACTAAAGGAGAAAATTTGCATATGTCCGTTACAAAAACAATGACAACGAAGACTGGTGTTTCGGAACAATTCAATCCTCGTGAATGGCTTTCTCTCCTCTGGCGCATACAGCAAGACCATGAAATGGAACCGGAAAAGGTTGAGCTGGCTCTTCGTGAACGCATCAAAGAATTGAACTGCCTGTACGGAATCGCGAGGCTGGCAGAACGATACTACGATTCCATGGACGATTTCCTGAGATGCCTTGTCGATTTTCTTCCTCTGTCATAGCAGTATCCCGGGATCACTTCCGCACGCATCGTCTTTGAAGATAAGACATTTAAGAGCAAGGATTTCAGGGTGACAAGGTGGCGGCAATCGGCAGATATCATGAAGTATAACGAACCGGTGGGCGAGGTGGCGATTTTTTATTCAGAGGAGCGACCGCCGTCCGATGAGGGTCCTTTTCTCAAAGAAGAGCGTGTTCTGCTCGACGAGGTGGCCCGAAGGATAGGGGCCATTGCCATCAGGATTTCCGCCGATCATGAACTTCAGGAAATCAACAAACAGCTTACGGTGGAGCGGATGGCGCTTCAGGAGGCCAATGCGGCATTACGCACGGTTCTCTCAAAGATCGAAGAAGAAAAGCAGAGGATTTATAAAGATGTGCAGGTGAACATCGAAAAGGTCATCATGCCGATCTTGAACGTGTTAATGATAGAAATTCCGAAAACCCAGCGGAAATATATTGAAATCCTGCGAAACAACCTGGAAGAGATTACATCTGCTTTCATTTCCGAATTGTCTCACAAATACCGCTCGCTTACACCCACGGAAGTCAACATTTGCAATATGATCAAAAGCGGTATGCGGACCAAGGAAATCGCCCAGTATCGGGGGGTTTCAGCGGCCACCATCAACCGCCACCGTGAACATATCCGTCGAAAGCTTCAGATCACCAACAGTGAAGTCAATCTGACGACGTACCTGCAATCGATGAGATGACCGGAATCTTCAGATTCCTTCCATATCCAGCCAGCGTTTGTATGAATACATGGCGGCTAGGGCACTGACGGCCCGCTCGGGAGCGGGGAAGGCAATCCCTTTAAACGGCGTTCCCTCGACATTCGTCACGGTATGGCTGTCTCCATCGGCAAGAAGGCTAACACCCAGAACCGGCTTGCCATATTTTTCCATCAACCGGACCACATGTTCCGTGTATTTCGAATTGAACTCGGCGAGATAATCTGGAATTTTTTCCAGAAACTGATGGTCGCAGTTCGGATCAACGGTGAATGCGGACTCGATCATCCGCCGGACAAAAAACTGCCGGCCAAGAATGCCGAGGTGCAGCAGGGCGTCACAGCCTTCCCACGCCATCAAGACTTCCGAAAGGGTCATTGGAACCGAAAGATCCATCTCCGCAACGAGATCTACCGGATTGGAGCGACTCCAGTACGGCGGTAAAATCTTATCAATCTTTTCAATTATTTCAGGAGGAAGCGGGGGCACTGTCAGACCGTATTCAATGCAGAGATCCGCAGTCACGACCCCCCAGCCGCCGCCAAGGGTCATCACGGCAACGCGGTTGCCCGCCGGTAGGGGTAATGATGAAAAGGCCGCGGAGAGGTCAAGAAGCTCCATCGAGGTTTTCCCAAGGACGATGCCCGCCTGGCGGCATGCAGCCTCAAAGACGGCTATGTTGGAGGCCATGGCCCCCGTGTGGCTTGCGGCGGCACGATTTCCTTCCCGGGTGCGACCACCTTTGAGCATGATCACCGGTTTCTTGCGCGCAATTCTCCGGGCGGAATCAAAAAAACGCCGGCCGTTTTTGATACTCTCTACGTACAGGACCAGGGTATTTGTCAGATCATCGTCCTCTATGCCATCCAGGTAATCTTCGATGGTGATCATGGCTTCATTCCCCGAGCCGGCAAACGCCCGGATTCCGATTCCCTCGCTTTCGGCAAACGCCAGAAGCTGGGTACCCAGGTTTCCGGATTGCGAAATCAGCGTTGTCGCCCCGGGCGTCGGCCGCACATGCTGGTAGGTACAGAATAAGTTCACGTGCGGGTTACAGATTCCCATCGTGTTGGGACCAAGGATCAGGATGCCGGATGCCCGCGCCTCTTCAGCCAGCTTCTGTTCAAGAAGCCGGCCTTCCTCTCCCGTCTCACTGAATCCGGATGTCACCAGAAGCACGCTTCTGACTCCTTTTTCCTTGAATTGCGGCATCAGCTCCATCACTTTTCCCACGGGAACGGATACAACCGCAAGATCCACGGGTGCCGGAATATCGGTGACGGACTTGAAAACGGGTCTTCCCGCAATCTGGCCGCCTTTAGGGTTGACCAGATACATGTTCCCTTCGTATTTTCCGGCGGCCACATTGGTGAAAAGGACGTATCCCCACTTGGTGAAGGCTGCAGACGCGCCGACAAAAGCGATCGAACGGGGATGGAAGAGATGGTATATCGCTTTCGGGTCTACCGGGGGACGCATCATCTGCTTTGCTGTTCCGGCTCCGAGGACGACCAGTGCGTCAACGGCCGTAACATCTCCGTCCCGGCCGACAAGAAGGGGATTCACATCAATTTCTCTTATTTTTGAATGATCCATTCCCAGACGGGACAGGCCCATCAGTACGCGAACCATCTGATCTCTGTGAACGGGCTTCTCTCCGCGAAATGTTCCCAGAAGCGGCGCAGCTCGCAGCTCATCCATCATGGCGTTTGCATGGGCTTCGTCGAGGGGTGCAATCCGAAACACAACATCATCCAGCGCCTCCGTCAGGATGCCGCCCAGACCGAACATGACAACAGGGCCGAACTGGTCATCCCGAAACAATCCCGCCACAAACTCTCGAGTTCCCGAGAGCATGGGTTGTACGATAAACCCTTCCAGATCATTCCCTGCCGCCTCCGCGATTTGTGCTGCTGCCTGGTGAACCTCTTGTGCATCCTTCAGGTTCAACCTGACAAGACCTCGTTCGGTCTTGTGCGTCAGCCGGGCACCCAATCCCTTCAGAACCACGGGAAAGCCAACCTTCTCGGCCTGCGCAACCGCCTTCTCAGAGTCCGTTACAACAAATTCCTCCACCACGGGCACACCGTAGTGGTGTAAAACCTGTTTCGATTCCGCCTCGTTCAGGGACGTTTTGCCTTCGAAGATGGCCTTTTTGATCAGTTCAAGAACTTCCATACCAGCCCCTTATAAAAGAATCATTGATTTCAATAGGTTGCTAAAACGATATCCTCGTAAGACTTTCTCCATTTCGGGGGCATCAGTTTGTATTGCTCATTGAAATGACCGATGGCAATCAGCATGGGTACAAAGTAGTTGTCCGGGATGTTAAATGCCTGTCGCACACTTTCATGATCGAACCCGTCCATGGGATGCGAATCCATCCCTGCATCCTTTGCTGCCAGCATGAGTGCCATTCCGAAAAAGGCTGCGTTTTTTACTGCGAAGGCGAGAGATTTTTCGCCTCCCCCGTAGATTTTCTTCGTACCGCCTTCGATTACCTGCCGCTGCTCCGGTTTAATGTACCCCAGATCCAGCATGTTCTGCCACACCTTTTCAAAGGTCGGATGGCCTGATTTCCAGCCATCCTTATCGGCAAGCAATATCAACACCACCGGAGCATCCGTTATCTTGGGCTGCTTCCAGGCGACGGCTTTCAAACGCTCTTTGTCGACCGGTGCTTTGACAACAATCAACCGCCAGGGCTGGAGGTTGAAACCGGAGGGTGAAAGAGCAGCAGTTTCCACGATTTTTTTAAGTTCTTCGTCGCTTACGGGTTTCTGCGGATCAAAAAAATTGACCGCCCGCCTTTCCGTCATGACCTTCTCAAATTTCATCATTCCGTTCTCCTTTTTCAACATAAGAATGAAGCGTTTACCGATCACGCTTCCGTCTGGCCGTGACGGTTTCTCCCCCGATCCCCCAGTTGTCCATATCGATCTCTTCGATAACAACGACCGTCGTCTGTGGATTCTTTCCCAGAACATCCACCAGCAGATTCGTGACACCCTGTATCAGCCGGGCCTTTTGTTCCGGTGTAACCCCTTCTTTTGTCACCTTGATATTGACGTATGGCATGGCATCTTCCTTTCGCAATGTAAAATTTTATGCAGCACCCTGTTATCCGTATTTATTCTTCTTCGCCTCGTAGAGCATCTTGTCGGCTCTCTGTAGAAGAGATTCCGCACTGTCCGATGTCCCTTCTTCGACACACGAGATCCCGAAGCTCAGAGAAATAGGAATGGATGCCCCGCCATCTACCGCTAGGGGATGATTGGAAAAATAATTCTGCATCCTTTCGGCAAATTCTCGGGCGTACTGATAGGATGTACCGGGAAGAACAATGATAAACTCGTCACCGGCAAATCTCGCTACGACATCGCTTCCCCGGGTCATCATCAGCAGGCGATTTGCAACATACTTTAAAAAATCATCGCCAACCTTGTGGCCGTATTGATCATTCACCTTTTTGAACCCGTCAAGATCAACAAAGACGACCGCCACGGGCGTCCTGTACCGCAATGCTCTTTCCACTTCTCTTTTGAGGATCTGTTCCAGAACCCTGCGGTTCAGCAGTCCCGTCAAAGAATCCCTGGATGCCAGATAATTGAGCTTTTCATGGGCCATCACATTCGACAGGCAGATGGAAACGATCGTGGCCAGTTGCTTCAGCAGGGTTGTATCCATACCGGGCCGGTAACGGGATACCGAGTTGTCGCCGTTGTTGAGACTGCCGATCATTTCCCCGTCAAGGGTGAGCGGGGCAATAGCAAGGGATTTTATTGCATCCCTGCAATGTCGTGGGATCAGGATATGGTAGTTTTCCAGACGATCGTTCACGAGGATGGGGGCCGTCGTATTTCCCGCATGTTTCAGAAACACGCCTTTATCTACGAAATTGACACGATCCGCCAGTATCTCCGGTGATACCGATTTTTTAATCATGTCGCTGATATCACCCTTTTCCGTCAGAGAAATCCACACATAGGGAATCTGCCGCTTCTCGCGGATTTCATTCAGCAATCTTTCCAGAAAATCCCTGAAATTCAGGACAGACAGAACACTGGCCTCGATCTCGAAAAACGCCCGGGCAATTTCTTGATTTTTTTTCAGCGTTTCAATAATCTTTTCAAGATGATTCATCACACGCCAACGCTACAATATTTCAAGGATTTATACAACGATAAAAAGGGGAACGGCCATCCGTCTGTTGCTGGAAAGAGAATATAAAATATGTTACGTATAAAAAATAGTAATCGTTACATCGTTCTCAATAACGTAAATAAAAACCAATATTGATGTGTTCGTAGTCTGAAATGTCCAAGTTCCGTCATTTCAGACTTAACCCGGAATCCGGTGGTTTCAAGCATTTTCACGATCTCTATATGCCCGCCTGCGCGGGAACAAAGACTTTTTATGAGACCGTCATGATTGGATCGAGGTGACAATGATGAAGGCAGCCTTTATACAGTTCAATCCGGTATTTGGTGAAATAGAAGGCAATATCAAAAAAGCTTTAACGCTGATTGAAAGGACCGGGGCTGAGATTGTCGTTCTACCGGAGTTATTTAATACAGGTTATCTGATAACCTCGAAGGAAGAGGCCTTTGATCTATCAGAGCCGTTGCCTGGCGGTAGGACCACAGAAGCATTGAGCGCGATGGCCCGCGAAGAAAACGCGTATATCGTTGCCGGCTTGATTGAGAGGCAAGGCGAGAACCTTTTCAATTCCGCTGTTGTTATCGCCCCTTCAGGGTATTTGGGAAAATACAGGAAGATTCATCTTTTTAACGAAGAAAAACTCTGGTTTCAGCCGGGTGATCTGGGGTTTCATGTTTTTGATATAGGGATATGCAGGATCGGGATTATGGTTTGCTTTGACTGGTTTTTCCCTGAATCCATGCGCACCCTCGCTCTCAAAGGGGCAGATGTAATTTGCCATAGCGCTAATCTGGTGCTCCCCTTCTGCCAGGATGCGATGATCACCAGGTGTCTCGAAAATCGTGTCTTTGCCGTTACGGCCAACAGGACAGGCGAGGAGACCAGAAACGGAAGAAGCTGCCATTATACAGGGAGAAGCCAGATTACAGGTCCAAATGCAAGAATTTTGTACCGGGCAGGCGCCGAAACCGACGAAATCGGTATCGCCGAGATAGATGTAAATTTGTCAAGGGATAAGAACCTGAATCGTTATAATCATGTTTTTTTGGACAGAAGGGAAGATTTTTATCATTGATGAATGGGTGCGAGCGCATGAACTGGAGCAAGTGGCTGAAACATCCCTGTTTACATTCACGCTTTCCATGTGATAATCTTGGAAAAAATCCCCTGACATAAGGAGACAGGTTTTATGAAGCTTACGGCATCAAACATCTGGTCATCCGTTGAGGAAATCCGCAGAAAATCCCCGGTGGTTCACAACATCACCAATTATGTGGTCATGAACAACACTGCCAACGCGCTGCTCGCTCTGGGCGCCTCTCCGGTCATGGCCCATGCCGAAGAGGAAGTGGAAGACATGGTGAATATCGCCGGAGCCCTGGTCATTAATATCGGGACGCTGAGCGCCCACTGGATACGGGCGATGTTCCGGGCCGCCTATCAGGCCAGAGAAAGGAATGTCCCCATCATTCTTGATCCAGTTGGCGTGGGGGCAACCGTTTACCGTACCAGCACGGCAAGGGAGCTTATACAGGAAGTGCCTCCGTCCGTCATCAGGGGAAACGCCTCGGAAATCATGGCCCTGTTAGAGGAAGAGGTGCAGACAAAGGGCGTAGACAGCACCGCCGCTTCCCACGCTGCCGTGGATGTGGCCCGCAGGTTGAACTGGATTTACGGGAGTGTTGTCTGTGTCAGCGGAGAAACAGACTACATCGTTTACGGGGATGACATCACCAGAGTCACAAACGGCCATCCCATGATGACCAGGGTCACCGGCATGGGGTGTATCGCAACCGCCCTTTGCGGCGCCTTCGCTGCCGTCAACCACGCGTTTGCTGAAGCCGCGTCCCAGGCTATGGCCGTGATGGGTATCGCAGGAGAAATGGCCGCCGAAAACGCTCCCGGGCCGGGCAGCCTCCAGGTCGCATTCAACGATGTTCTCTACCGGTTATCGGAGGAAGACATTCGCCGTTATCTCCGAACGGACGGCTGATAATGCAGGGATTGTACCTCGTCACCGACCGCGGGCTGTGCGGTCCAAAAGACCTCATAGACGTGATCTTGAAGGCCTTGCAGGGGGGAGTGGCCTGTGTACAGCTTCGCGAGAAAGAGGTGTCCACCCGCTTTTTCGTGGAAGAGGCGCAAAAGATCAAGGCGCTCATGGCCCCGTTCAAGGCGCCGCTCATCATCAATGACCGCATCGATGTGGCCCTTGCTGTCGGGGCTGACGGCGTTCATATCGGACAGGCAGACATGCCTTATGCCGTTGCCAGAAAGCTGATGGGGAAACGCGCCATCATCGGCCTTTCCGTTGAAACATGGGAAGACGTGGAAAGTGCGCAGGCGCTGGACGTGGACTACCTTGGTGTCAGCCCCGTATTTGAGACCCCGACCAAAACCGACATAAAAGGAAGCTGGGGTCTGGAGGGCTTGTCGAAGATCAAGGCCTATTCCCGCCATCCCCTGGTGGCAATCGGCGGCCTTAACGCTTCCAATGCAGCGGATGCCGTCAAGGCCGGCGCCGACTGCATCGCCGTTGTTTCCGCCATCTGCTCGGCCTCCGATCCTTTAGAGGCTGCCCGGGAACTTCGTGACATCATCCACAACGCTCTGGCACAGAGGAGCGCTTAGAATAATTAGTTTCAAGATGTCTCTTCACGTTAAACATTCTGTCATTCCCGCGCAGGCGGGAATCCAGTATTTATTTTAACATAATGGACCCGCTCCAACCATGTCATCGGAAAAACTGATTATTTTTGACTATTCGGGAACACTCAGCCGGGATGCCGCCCTGTTTGCCGCACCGGATGATTTAATGAAACACCTGTCAGAGAGCGGCCTGAAAGATTTCGGCATCGACAACCCGGCCATATTCTGGGAAGAGATCGTGAATCCCGCTTGGACAGAGGGCAGCTTAACGTCCTCGGGCTATAAAAAGGTGTTGGAAGAGAGACTCCGGAACATTCTGTATCAGAATATGTCCATCATCTCCTGCGTCCGGATTTCCGATGCGGTTTCTTTTTTTGTCGACAGCTATTTCAACCATTCCCGGATTGATCATCGATGGGAGGCCGTCTTGCGCAAGTTAAACGCCCACCCGTCCATCACCACGATCATCGCGACGGATCATTACGCTGAAGCAACCGGTTACATTATAAAATTTTTGCGCGACTTCCGGATACAGGCAGTAGCGGCAAACGAGGCCTTTTCACGGCCCATAGAGTCATCTTTCATCGTCGCCAATTCGGCGGACCTTGGCGTCCACAAGGCCGGTGCCAGGTTCTGGGAAATCCTCAAAACCGGCCTGAACATAAGGGACATTCGCAGCGTCATGATTGTCGATGATTTCGGTTACAATGAACAAAGGGGAGATCGCTATGCGGAACTAAAACAGGTTACTGTCAGACAGGAAAAGACCGTCAGGATGCTGGAATCTGTATTTCAGGCGGAAATACAGGTGATTCCGTTCATGATCGAAGGTGGAGATTTATCTCAGGATGATATATATGAGAACCTCTTCGCGGGTGCAACCGCGCTCATCGAGCGGTATATGGCGTCACCCGGTTGAGAGGCAATATCATTCCTTTCCAGGGTTCCCAGACCTGCAGGCGGCGTAACCTAATGTCATTCCGGGCTTGACCCGGAATCCAGTTGTTTTTCTTGGTATCCCCATTCGGCTACGGGAATGACCATGAAGAAGTTAAAAAATTTAAGGAGTTTTTGAAGCACCATGAGCAACGAATCGACTAAAGTGATCTACTCCATGATCGGAGTCAGCAAGTTTTACGACAAAAGGCCGGTTTTAAAGGACATCTCCCTTTCCTATTTCTACGGCGCGAAGATCGGCGTCCTGGGGCTCAACGGTTCCGGGAAGAGTTCCCTTCTGCGGATCCTGGCCGGGGCGGATCAGGAATTCATCGGCAAAACCATCCTTTCGCCGGGTTACACGGTGGGCTTCCTGGAACAGGAACCCCGCCTCGACGAAAACAAGACGGTGCGGGAGATCGTTGAAGAAGGGGTGGCCGGGACCGTCGCCCTGCTGAACGAATTCAATCGGATCACGGAGCAGTTTTCCGAACCCATGTCGGACGAAGAAATGAACAAGCTCATCGAACGCCAGGGCGAGGTGCAGGAAAAGCTGGATGCCCTCGATGCCTGGGACCTCGATTCAAGGCTGGAGATGGCGATGGACGCCCTTCGCTGTCCTCCGGGAGATACGCCCGTAAATGTTCTGTCCGGCGGTGAGAGGCGCCGGGTGGCTCTCTGCCGGCTCCTCCTCCAGAAACCGGACATTCTCCTCCTCGATGAACCGACCAACCATCTTGACGCTGAAACGGTGGCCTGGCTGGAGCATCATCTGCAGCGTTACCCGGGAACCATCATCGCCGTGACCCACGACCGGTATTTTCTCGACAATGTGGCCGGATGGATTCTGGAGCTGGATCGGGCACAGGGGATCCCCTGGAAGGGAAACTATTCGTCATGGCTGGAACAGAAACAGAAACGCCTGCAGGCAGAGGAAAAAAGGGAGACGGAACGGCAGCGAACGCTCCAGCGCGAACTGGAATGGATCAGGATGTCCCCCAAGGGAAGGCACGCGAAGTCGAAGGCGCGCATCAGTTCCTATGAGACCCTTCTGCAGCAGGAAAGTGAAAAACTCCCGAGAGAGCTGGAGATTTATATTCCCCCCGGGCCAAGGCTTGGAAAAGTGGTCATGGAGGTTGAAAATGTGAGCAAGGCTTATGGAGACCGGCTCCTGGTGGAAGGGATGACATTTTCTCTCCCTCCCGGCGGCATCGTGGGCGTTATCGGTCCGAACGGCGCCGGGAAGACAACGCTGTTTCGGATGATTACCGGCCGGGAAACACCTGACTCCGGCGCCATCCGGATCGGAGAGACGGTAACGCTTGCCTATGTCGATCAGAGCCGTGATGTCCTTGACCCGGATAAAAACATCTGGGAAGTCATCTCCGAGGGACAGGATATTGTCCAGCTCGGAAACCACCAGATCAATTCCCGCGCCTACGTGGCGCGCTTCAATTTTTCCGGGACGGATCAGCAGAAGAAGGTGGGCGCCCTGTCCGGTGGGGAACGGAACCGGGTTCACCTGGCGAGGATGCTGAAGGCGGGGGCCAATGTGCTCCTGCTTGACGAACCGACGAACGACCTTGATGTGAATACCTTGAGAGCCCTGGAGGAAGGGCTGGAGAACTTTGCCGGCTGCGCCGTTGTGATCAGCCATGACCGCTGGTTCCTCGACCGTATAGCCACCCATATCCTGGCCTTCGAGGGAGACAGCAGGACCGACTGGTTTGACGGCAACTACTCGGAGTACGAAGCGGACAGAAAAGCCCGCCTCGGCGCCGCCGCCGACCAGCCCCACCGGATCAAATACCGGCAACTGACAAGGGCATAGGGCAGGTACAAACATCATTTTTCAAGTACCTCTCGACATTCACCCTGATTTTACTATCCCCTTCAGCCTTCTGGCGACAAGTCTGTAGATTTCCTCTTTTTCTCTTTTGCCTATGCCGAAGATTTCTATGACTTCAACCTGTTCGGCAAGGATCCGATAGACGATCCGGTATTTTTTCTTCACCGCGTAAATCTTGTAAAACCCTACCAGATTGACGCCGAACTTATTTCCTAAGGGTTTTCCAAGGTGGGGATTCTCTGCAAGCTCACCCATCTTACGGGCGATTTCTCTTTTTACGGAACCGTCGAGAGCGGCAAAATCCTTCTCGGCTTCCGGAATGAACTCAATCTTCCAGGGCATATTTCTTTTTGATATCCGTCCAGGGAACATTGGCGTCCCTGTTATAATCTTTAAGACGCTCCTCAATCATGTCTGCGATTTCGTAATGCTCCAGCAGTTCTTCAATCCGGCTGAGGGTTTCAAACTTTTTCGCCGTGAGTATCACAAAATTAACTTCATTGTTTTTCAACACGTAGAGAGGCTCTTCCGTTTCGGATATTTCCCTGAGCTTCTTCGTCAATTCTCTCTGCAAACGCGTCACAGGGATCATTTGATTCGTTTCCACAATCATATATCGTTCTCCTTAAAATTGTTTGTATAATTATACACACAATTTTATGTTTTTCAACCCCAAAATTGTTTTTGTTTTTCCGCCGATCATTTTCTGAAGATCATATGCTCAAGGATGAGGGCGGTTACGACCCCCACGACAAACCCGTTTCCTAAAACAGGCTTCAAGACGGTGGGGAACGTGTTCATGACCCCCGCGGGCAGAAAGGCAATGATCGTTCCCAGCAGAATGGGCAACCCGATGATCAATCCGCTGGTAAATTGAAACTCCTTCTCAGACTCGAATACCACCATCAACCCCGCGGCAATCTGGGCGCACAGAATATAGATGAGGACGCTCCCGATGACGACGGGGGGAACGTTTCCGATGAAACCGATGACCGCCGGAGAAAACGACAGAAGAAGCAGCAGGAATGACGCGGGTAAAAGGACAAACCGGGAGGCGCAGCCTGTTGACGAGATCACCCCGGGACTCAGGGAAAAATTGACGGGCCCGATCACGCCCAGAAATCCCGACACCATGTTTGCCAGACCGGTGACGATCATACCGCGGGTTATTCTCCCGGACATATTCGGCGGCTTAAGAAGCTCATTCATGGATTGTATCGAGCCGAGATCGTTGACGGCAAGGGCCATGTAACAAAACAGAAACGAAATCATAACCCCTGCATCAAATGACAACGTCGTGATATAATGGCTGAAAAAACCGGATACCAGGTCGACATTCAAGAAGGTTGACATATTCATGCTTCCGGGAACCAACAGGAAATACAGGAGGCTTCCCAGAACCATTGCCCAGACAATCAGGGTGGACTTCCAGACGCCTGTAAGTATTCTGTGCAATATGAACATGGCAAAGGTAAGCATCAGGGAAAAAATCAGATTCATCAATGGCGTTGTTCCTCTGCCGGCAATCGTGATCAGATTTAAAATGGTTGGCGACAGACTGAAGGCAATCAGCAACAGGACAACGGCGACGACCCTCATGGTGAACAGTCTCTGCAGGTAACCGAAAAGACCGGTAATGCTTAAAAAAGTCAGGAGGAACCCGCCGCACAGGATTGCCGAATAGATCGTATTGGTGTCAAATTCTTGACTTACGATGATCCCGATGAGCAGAACGGTTGACGGACCGATGATGAGGGGCAGGCGGTGTCCCAGAAGAATCTGGCAAAAAAGGGCAACCGCCATGACAAACGTCAGCTTTTGCAGATAGACGATCTGGTCTTCGGGGTTGATAAAATGAAACCCGCCCGTGATCTTCCCGATGATGATTATAATGGGTATGGCTACGGCGAACCACTGCAAACCCAAAAGAAGCATTTCCGACCAGCCAGGACGGTCGTTCAATCCATATTTGAACTGCATCATGTAACTCCGCTCTCTCAGAATTTCGGCCTCATCGTACGGCACGACACGGTGGGCGTTCAGGATTCTCTATTCAACCCGGGCATGGATTTCAACATGATTATAACAGGCTCACCCCATAAGGTAAACCTCTACATTCCAATACGTATCGGAAAATCCGGCTTTTCAGACGGGAAATCCAGGATATGGAACGGGACATTCTGGTATTCGCCCTGAAATCATTGTATGATGAACATGGAATTGGAGTCTTTTGAGCTGTGAGCGAAAGCAAAGTAAAAGCACGTTTCGACCGGATCGCCTGGATCTACGATCTCATGGAATCGCCCATGGAATGGATGTCCGTCTCGGATTGGAGAAGGGAACTGATCGGAGCGGTTTCGGGAAAGGTTCTCGAAGTCGGTGTGGGAACGGGAAAGAACCTCCCCTATTATCCGCCGGGGACAGAACTCGCCGGCGTGGATATCAGCCCGAAGATGCTGAACCGGGCCCGGGAAAAGGCAGAAGCCTTGGGAATGAAGGTTAACCTCTCGGTCATGGATGTCGAAGAGATGACATTCCCCGATGAATCCTTCGATTATGTGGTCTCCACTTTCGTGTTCTGTTCCGTGCCGGATCCCCTCAGGGGTTTGCAAGAAGTAAGAAGGGTGCTCAGGAAACAGGGCGCGGCTCTTTTTCTGGAACACGTAAGAAGCGAAAACCGGATTTTAGGATACATCATGGATCTCCTCAATCCTGTCGTGCGATCCCTCATCGGACCCAACATCAACCGCAGAACGGTGGAAAACGTCAAAAAGTCAGGCCTGGAGATCATATTCGTGGAGGATATGGGAAGTTCGAAGATTATGAAGAAGATTGTCGCACGGCGCCATCAAATATAGGTAACGCCCTTCAGCAGCATGAAGGATTTTTCTGATTTTCTGTCTGCCCGCACGACTCAATGGTGCATCCCTGAGCTCCGCAACAGGGGGAACTGTCCCGGCCCAGCATGTCGTTGATGACCGCAGCGGCACAGCCCACTCCGGACTGCACGGAGATTGCCCCTGCCGGGCAATTCCGGCTGCAGGCGCCGCATTCCATGCAGGCGTCCCGATCCCGGATCCACGCCCGGCCTGAGCCATTCATGGCAATCACCGCTTGCGGACAGACTTCCAGACACATGCCGCACCCGATACACCTGTCTTCGCGGATTTTCAATGTTACAACGTCTCTAAGATAGATCAATTCTCCCATTTCTCACACCTTTAAGCCATAAATCGCGAGGCCAGCCACAGACAAAGGCCGGCAACTCCGGCGCCGACCTCCAGCGGCAGGGCGATGCGCATTTCTTTTTTGACCCCGGAGAGGGACGTGTACGTGGAAGCGCCTGTAAAGTTCAGGGCAAGATACCCCGTGATGGCTGACGCCAGCAACATCCATGCAAGCGCTTCAAGCCGGCCCGCCCAGAAAGTTAAATCCGGATTCCGAAATATCAGAAGACCCGCAGCCGTTGCCAGACCGATGATCATACCCTTCACAGAGAAGGCTCTGCCGGGAAGAGCGGGCAGAAAAAGCGGTGTCAGGATCGACCCGGCCAGGATTGCCGAAAGCACGGAAACGGCAGCGAAAACACCGTAATCTTTGATATTTTCCCAGTAACCCGCCGGCCCTCCGATACCGCTTATGAGAAAGAACAGAAGCATCAGAAGAAGTCCCGCCTTCAGTGCCTGAACAAGCTCAATCGGTATTAGGGCAACCCGCTCCCGAAGCGGGAAGGTCTTTACTCGCATCTCCGGTGTGGCCTGGAGACCGGCATCCAGATACGCCGGCAGATCCGACGCACGGATCGGTCCATAATGAACCCTGAATCCGGAGAGTTTTTTCACCTTATGGGCGGCAACGCCCGGCCCTGAAAGCTGGGGCAGAATGAGTTCCCGGTGACTGACAACCTGATCCAAACCACTTGAGGCGATCCGCCGGACCAGCTCCGCAGTGCCGAAGGCGCCCTTGCCGGCGGCACACCAGACATTGATTCCCGCCGTGTCCAGAACCAATATCCAGGCTGAGAGTCCCGGAAGGGCTTCCCGCAGTCTGTCGAAGCTCATCTTGTAATTGGCGGTGACCAGAACGGAGGAGCGGTTGTCCGGCTTTCCCAGGGCGTAAAGACCGGGCTCGATCGTATAATCCATCCTGCCGACACCCCAGCGGGCTTTAACGGTTCCCCAGTGATCCTGATATGTTAACGACGAGGAAACCCAGGGCGCGCGGCCGACGGGGGTTTCCATTGAACCCGTCACGAACGGCTGATCCAGGCCGGGAAGGCTCACCTGAGCCTCACAAACCGTGGAACGAGCGGTTAGCATGGGAAACACAAGCGACTTTTTTTCAGGACCGCCATCACATGATTTCATCTCTTTGCTGTCGCAACAATTTAATTTCATGGCGAATCCTGATATGGCGCCGCATCACAGCATGGACAGGCCGATGACGCATTTTTCACGGCACGGATAAAAACCTTCACCGCGCCATAGACATGGTCTCTCTTCTCTTCGGGGATACCCGCGGCAATAGTATCGACAAAGCCTTCCAGGCACAACCAGACCCTTCTGTGAACATCTGTCCCGGCAGGTGTCAATCTCAATATTACCGATCGGGAATCATTTTCCGACTTCTTTCGTTCAATGAGTCCATCCCTGACAAGGGGATTCACCAGCCGGGTCGTTGTGCTCTTGTCCACTGCCATCATTTGACGGAGTTCCGACATGTTTAAGCAACTCTTTTCAGAAATCCGATCGAGGATGAAAAACTGGGAAAAGGTGACATCCGCGCAAAATACCGCGTCCTGACGGCAGAATCGCACCACCTGGAAGAGCTCCGATATGAGGGAAAGAATGTTCCTGTCGACGGGGTTGTCCTCTTTTTTCATAGTTGCACAATACAACTATATGTTCCCTTTGTCAACCTTTTTCCGGTTCACCATTGAGACATCTTCTGTCATATGCTAAAATAAATACGTACACAGTCCTGTCATTTCAGCGAGCCGAAGTCATGAGCAACGCGCAGGAAAAGCGAAGAATCTTAATGAATATGTCGTGATCCTTTCCATTCATAGGGGGCCTGAATAAATTCCGGAGTATGCCGATGTCTCTCGAAATCGAAAGTAAAGCCGTTGAGATGGAGGAGGAGGCCGAGTACCAGCGCCAACTGGCGCTCTTCGTTCGATCTTCCACCGAAAAAGGAATTGAGCTGGTTAAGGTCGGAGAGGTTATCGCCGGACTCTCCCGCCGGAGGTCTTTTTTAGATATCGGCGCCGGGGGTGGGGATCTGACTATTCCCATTTCCCAATCCTTCGATGAGACCACGATTGTCGAACCAAATGAAAAACAGGCAAATTTTTTAAAAAGAAGGTGTCCTCATTTCAATATCTACAACGATTCCTGGGATAAAGTTGATCTGGCTTTGCATCACTATGATTTTATTTTGTGTTCCCATGTCCTGTATTACATTCCGGAGGGCAGCTGGTTGACGACCATCAAAAAGATGCACGACTATCTGAAATATGGGGGACGCATGGCCATCGTTCTCCAGTCGCCTATGGGAGAAATGGCAAGGTTTTTCAATCAATTCACCCGCTATGACGTCAATATCCTTGAATTATGGGGTGACCTGATCAGGCTCTATGGCGATGAGGCCGTTGAAGTAAGATATTTCCTGAATGAAATATGGACCGAATCTTTGGAAGACATGGCGACCATCGGACTTTTCCTTCTCATCGACCGTCGTTTCAGAGAGCATGAAGAGAAAATACGCCGGTATATCGAATCTCATCACAAAATAACGAATGGTTATCGGATGATGCAGGATGAAATCCTCCTTCTGGTGAAGAAACCTGTATTATAAACCCGCTCTTTCTATCATGAAAAGGATCATCCCAAGCATTGCGGCTGCGGGAATCACGACCACCCAGGGGTTTACCTTTCTGGAGAAGAAATCCGAACATCACCCCGATAATCAATCCGATCACGCGCTGAAGGCCGGCCTTTACTTCTTTGCCTGTGCCACAAGGACACAATATTCTTGCATGAATGTGGATATCAAAGTACTATGGGCGCAACGATCCCATAACTTCAAATAGAGGAGCTGTTATGAAATTTGCCGATGACATCTATGTCTACGAATGGAAAAATTATTACGCCAACAACTGCAACAGCTTCTACATCGGCGGTAATGTCGGGGCGCTCATCGACCCTGGACTTTTGGAATACCTTCCCAACCTTCTTGAACAAATGGAACAGGACGGCATTTCAAAAAGCGATATCCGGTATGTCATCAACACCCATTCCCACCCCGATCATTATGAGGGTTCCGTTTTTTTCAATGATTCCGATGTAAAAATCGCCCTCCACGAAAAGGAAATCGCGTTTATGAAGGAAGGGGGGGCAAGTATCTACAACCTGTTCGGTCTGAATCCTCCGGACGTAAAGATCAATCTTGTTCTTTCCGGGGATGAGATATCCCTGGGAGAAGAAATCTTTCAAATCCATCTTGTTCCTGGACATTCACCCGGCTCCATCGGCCTGTACTGGCCCGATCGGAAAGCCCTCTTCTCCGGAGATGTGATATTTTATCAGAATGTGGGAAGATCAGATTTTCCGGGAGGCAGCGGCCACTATCTTAAGCAAAGCATCATGGTCCTTTCAACACTCGATACGGACGCACTTTTCCCGGGACACATGGACATCATCGACGGTCATGAACGGGTGAAGCAAAATTTTCAGATGGTGCAAAAGAACATTTTTCCCTATATTTAGCTAATGGTCATGCCGTATTCGTCATGCCTGATTTTTTATCACCCATGGCAGGATGGTATGTAAAGAAGGGTTCGGATACAGGTTTCCCGCAATAACAAAACATGAATGAGCCCTCTGAATCTCTGAAATCAAAAATCGCGCTGCTTGTCCTGGTAACAGGTATTTTCTTTCTAAACTTTCTCTCCAGGATATTGCCTGCTCCTCTCATGCCGACCATCGAAAAAGACCTTGGCCTGGATCATGCGGGGGCAGGCGGTTTTTTTCTTCTGATTTCAATTGGTTATTGTACGTCTCTTGTGGCGTCCGGTTTTCTTTCCACTTGGTTGACTCACAAAAAGATCATTATTTTGTCTTCCATTGCTACCGGATTTGCTCTACTCGCTGTCGCTTCCAGCGAAACCCGATGGGGAATAAATCTGGCGCTGGTTTTCCTGGGACTTGCCGCCGGGGCTTATCTGCCTTCCGGAATGACCACCGTCACATCTTCCATTAAACCAGCCAACTGGGGCAAGGCCATCGGCTTTCATGAGATGGGTCCCGCCGTTGGCTACATGAGATATAACCCAAAGTTGTGGACGGAGTAAAATAGAAGGCGTATCCTATAGA
>CAZIQY010000055.1:0-17976 GCA_964541605.1 uncultured Syntrophaceae bacterium
TCAAAGAGCGCTTATGCTATAATGTAACTAAACTATTGTGACACAGTCTCCAAGCCCGGAATGACAAAAAAGATATTTTCAGACTTTTTACAAGTTCGTCAAACTTGAAGGTGATGACATGTGAAGTTATCATTCAAGATTGTATCCCTTTTCATGAAAAAGCCGTAAACAGACGTCCACCACTTCCGGGTCATAGAGGACACCTTTATTCTTTGCAATTTCATCCAATGCAGCATCGATGCCCAGGCCGGCCCGGTAAGGACGGTGCGACGCAACGGCCTCCACCACGTCGGCGATGGCCAGAATCTTTGATTCCATGAGAAGATTTTCCCCGGTCAGCCCGTTCGGATACCCGGAACCGTCCAGCCTCTCATGATGTTCCAGAACTATCCTCGCGATGGGCCAGGGAAACTCAATGTCTTTCAATATGTCATATCCTGACTGAGAATGTGTTTTTATCAGACTGAATTCTATGTCGTTTAATTTTGTCGGCTTGCTGAGAATTTCCACAGGCACTGAAATCTTCCCGATGTCATGAATTACACTCGCTGTCCGGATGCCGTCGATCTGATCGCTTGAAAGATTCATTTCCGTTGCGATGGCGCGGGCAAGATCGGCCACACGCCTCTGATGACCGGCCGTGTAAGGATCCCTCGTTTCCACCGCTACGGCCATCGCATGAACAGTAGCACCCATCGCCTTCCGCAACCGTTCAAAATTCTCAGCATGTTCTTCCTCTATTTTTTTCCGCATTGTTATATCTATAGCGTTACCCAATATGGCCGGTTTGCCCCCGAATTGAATGGGGGATACGATCTGCATGATCCACTTGATCTGGCCGTCTTTGGCCACCATCCTGAATTCATACGGCGATGTGTCATTCCCCAGCATCATTGCGCGGCCCTTCGACTTCACCATCTCCCTGTCCTCGGGATGGACAATCATATCGGCGTTCCGGCCGATGAGTTCTTTCGCGGAATATCCGGCATAGGCAATGGCGCTGGTGTTGATAAAGCGGAATTTCCCGTCCTGCACGATAAACACGGCGGCAAGGGAGCTTTCCGCCAAAGTTTTATAGTGCTCCTCCGCCCGCTTGCGCTCGGTGATGTCTTTTGAAGTCACTGTTACGGCAGTAATGCTTCCCTTTGAATCTTTAACAGGACTATATGTCCGGAGGAAATACTTATCATCTCTTTGGCTCTTGCGTTCACTTTGGAAAGATTTGCCTGTTTCAAACACCCTTTCCACGTTTTCAGAAAACTCTCTCGAGTCTTCTTCGGAATGGCGGTCGGCATAGGATTTACCCTTAATTTCGCCCAATGACACGCCAAGGCGGGATAAGTGCATTTCGTTCATGAACTGATACCGGCATTCTCTGTCCACAAGATACATGGCATCTGCAGAAGACGCTAAAAAGCGATACTTTTCCTCCGATTCACGCAGCGCATCACTTGTCCGCCTGCGATGAATCGCGATGCCGACACTTGCCCCGATCCCTTCGAGAAACCGGATCATCTCTTTCGTAAAACGATCCAGCCTTCTGTCATTCAGTTGCAGAAGACCGATGATCTCTTCCCCCGACTTCAGTGGAATGAGGGCCACCGATTCGTATCCCTCACTCTGACAACGGTTCCTCATCCTTGCCTGGCGGTCTGCCTCTGTGGTTGAGGCTAAGAATTTTGTCGTGCTGTTCGTCCAGAAGCTGCCGCCCTCTGTAAAAAAGGGCAGCGAGGGATCTGTTCTGCCGCAGATGATAGTGCCGCACATACACTCAAGACAGGGCTTCCCCTGGGAATCCCGTATGATCTCATTCTTCTCGTCGCGGGCGCAGAGGTATCTCTCAGCTTCCAGAAAATGCGGCGGGAATCCATTTGTTTCATAATAAGGAAAGTCATTGCCTTCTCGCAGACGGACACATAAGGCTTCAATCCCCATATATTCCTTCAATATGAGGAGAATATTCTGTGTAAGGTTGGTGATTTCATTCGGGCTGTTCAGCGCGCTGAGAATCCGGTTTACCAATTCCTGACGCCGTTCCGCCTGCTTGCGCTCCCTTCTAATAACGGCATCTTTTATTTCCCGCTCGATGGCGGGGACAAGCCGGGACAGGTTACCCTTCATGACGTAATCATGCGCCCCTGCCTTCATGGCCTCTACAGCGGTTTCCTCGCCGATGGCGCCGGAGACGATGATAATGGGTATGTCGAGCTCCGTTTCCCTGAGCAGGAAAACGGCTTCAAGTCCGCTGAAACGAGGCAGGGTGTAATCGTACAGGATCACGTCCCAGGTCTTCTCAAGGAGGGCGGCGCGCATGGCCTCGGTCGTCTCCACTCGCTCATATTCGGGCTCGTAACCGCCCTTCTTCAGCGCCCGGATCAGCAGCAGGACGTCATCTTCCGAATCTTCAACCATCAGAACGCGCAGCGGCTTAATCATGTTTCTTCTCCCAATTCTTAAATGCCCCAGGCCGGCCAGATCTGGTAGCGGCCCTTATCTTCCACCCGGTCATAGGTGACGACGTTCACAGGAACATTCGGGTTTTTTATCATGAAATTCGAGTATTTAGCAAACGAGAAGCTCTCCGGGGACGCCTTGACCTCAAAGGCGAAACGGTCCTGAATGACGAAGTCCAGTTCGTTCTTGTCCTGGGTCCGCCAGAATTTGATGTCGTCAAGGGGGAAACGGTTCAGGAATTGCCGGAAGGCGAGGCTTTCTAAAAACGGTCCCTTGTCGGCGCGGAGAGCAAAATCGTTGAAATCCCCGAGAAGATAGTTCCTGATGCCGGTGTCGAGCAGGTAAACCTTGGGCGCTTTCACGATTTCTTTACGGATATTGTAGTGAAAAGAGCGGATCAGCGTCAGGTGAAAGGACTTCTGCATGACGTACAGATAGCGTTCGACGGCGGGCAGGGAGAGCTGGATGGTTTTGGACAGTTCGCTGCGATTCACCAGCGAGCCGGCCTGCGAGCCGAGGATTTTATACAAGTCGTAGTATTTCTGCGGATTCTTTACCCCCGCTTCCAAGACGTCCTTCTTCACACCGGAATGAACCAGGTCCTCAAGAACGGCTTTCTTTTCATCCTCCGTTTCCGCCAAAACAACGCGGGGATAGCCGCCAAAACGGGCATAATCGGAAAACAGCGGCAACAGATCATTTCGGTAGAGGAGCGGCATCTCTTTCAGCAGGTGGAAATTATCCGCGTGAAAGGATTGCGGCAGCAGGTCACCGAGGTCATTCCTCCCTTTGAAGACGAGAAATTCCTGAAAACTTAAGGGGTAGAGCGTGAAGATCCGCTTGCGCCCGGCGAGGGAGTCGGTGAACTTTTCATCCATGTAAAACGACGACGAGCCGGAAACAACGAGCTTCAGCGCCTTCCCGTAGGTGTCATAAAGATATTTAAGAAAATGGGTGGGACTGTCTAAATATTGAATCTCATCAATGAAAACGGTAAAATCTCCCGATCCCGACGGCTTCGGTACGACCTTGAAGAGATTCTCCGGCGATTGATTGAAGAGGGATAGAAATTCAAGATTTTCCAGATTGATGAAGTAAGCGACCCGACCGGTTTCCTTCGCTTCGGCAAAGAGCATGCGAAGGATCGTGGTCTTGCCGGTCTGCCGAGCCCCGACAATGATACAGATATAGTCATTGACCAGATTTGCCCGGATCATCCTGTTTATGCCTCGTTCGTATATCATGACTTATTTTTTACCCGATAATTTATAATGTGTCAAATGAAAAATATTGACTATTCCCGGATTATTCAATTTGATGCCCTAAGATTGCTTCGGGCATTCGCCTTCGCAATGATACCTTCTCTCATCGTGGGGTTTTAATTCAGCATTATTCTTCCGTCCGCTGATCTCTCCGTGTGAAATGTTGTTCAACTTTTGCCACAAAGGTGTCCGGGTCAATGGGTTTTTCTATATACCCGTTGCAGCCTGCTTCCATGACCTTATTCTATAGCTTGCTTTCTACGCTCTTTTTGTGAAGCCTTCTCTCGATACATGGCCTCATCGGCATATTCAAAGACTTTGGATAGCGATTCACCTCTTTCTGCTATAGCTGCACCAAGGGATAGACTCAGAGAAAAGTCATTGCAGGTTTCATTGAATATTCCAATATTTTTCTTAATTCTTTCTATGATGGATGCTGCAGTTGTCTCACTGGTGTCAGGCAACAACACGGCGAACTCGTCTCCACCTATCCTGGCCAATATGTCATCTGACCGTAAAGATTGATTTAGCACATTTGCTGCAGATTGTATCAATTTGTCCCCCATCGCATGGCCTTGACTATCATTAACCGATTTTAAATCATCCACATCGGCAACAATAATACTCAGAGGAAAGTGCCGACCAAGTGCAAACCGGTCCACCTCCGTATCGAAGAAAGCCCTATTATAAAGTCCTGTTAGCTCATCATGGGTACTTATATAGATTAACTGCTCCTCCGTTCGTTTCTGGTCTGTAATATCCCGGATTGTTTCAATGCCGCCATAAAAATTCCCCATGGCGTCAAAGAGCGGTGACGCCTTCCCAAAAAGATAAACGTCCTTCGCACCGCGCAGAGCAGGGATTTTGGTTTCTGCGAAAATGGCGTTCCCCTTTCTTTCCACAAAACCGTACTTGGTTTTTATCTCTCCATCATCACATTCCACAAGATCGATCAGAATTGGTCTTGGATAGCCATAAAACGGGACCGCATACGCGTAATCTCCTTTACCGATCATATCCTTCTTCATCACGCCGGTCATCTCTTCAATAGCCCGGTTCCAGGCGACAACTTCTTTTTTTTCATCAATCACAAACGTCGGTTCGGGAAGAAATTCAATAATATCCTGAAAACGCCTGCTTGCTGCTTGTAAATTATCTTCCGCCCGTTTGAGTTCGGTAATGTCTTCAAAGGTCACAACCACCGTGTCCTCTAAGCTCTCACCAATTCTCGATAATCTGATCCTGCAAAAGACGTCCTCACCGTTTTTGTGTCGACAAAAGAATTCTAACCCTTCGTGATATGTCTTTTGTTTTTCCAGAATTGCATAAAAAATATTTAACGCTTTTTCATATTCTTCATCTGTTCGACATAATACCCTTATGCCTTTCCCGCTTAGTTCTTCTGGTTTCCAGCCAAAAATATTTTCCACGTCATCGTTGGCAAAAATTATTTTACGGTTATGCAACCCCAAAACCACTTGGGGAATTGAAGCCAGAATGGATGCCTGTAAAGCTTTCTGCTCTTCCAGTTTAATCTTGGTTTCTCTCAAATCCGTTACATCCATGGCATTACCGAGAATGGCCGGTCTACCCTGATAATGTATGGGGGTGACCGTCTGGGAAATCCATCTGATTTCATTTCGTTTGGTCACCATCCTGAACTCAAAAGCCTGGTTGCTTTTTCCCGTCAGCATCTCCTTGCTTTTCTGTCTTACCAATTCTCTATCGCCGGGATGAACGATCATATCAGATTGCCGATCTATAAGTTCCTCAGCAGAATGCCCCGCATAGGCAATGGCGCTGGTATTGATGAAAACAAATTTCTCATCCTGCACAATAAAAACGGCAGCAAGCGAATTTTCTGTCAGAACCTTATAAAGTTCTTCAGCCTGCCTGCGGTCCGTGACGTCTATGGCATTCCCCAGAATGGCCGGCTTACCATCAAATTGAACAGTAGAAACGATTTGCATGATCCATCTGATTTGCCCCTGTTTCGTTACCATCCTGTACTCGTACGGCGCAGCATCTCCACCCCGAAGCATTTCCCGGCCTCTTCTTTTGACAATCTCCCTGTCTTCCGGATGAACGATCATATCAGAACTGTGCCCGATCAGTTCGTTGGCATTGTACCCAGCATAGGCAATGGCGCTGGTATTGATGAAAACAAACTTCCCGTTCTGCACAATAAAAACGGCAGCAAGAGAACTTTCTGTCAAGATCTTATAAAGCTCTTCAGCCTGCCTGCGGTCGGTGATGTCCATGGCATTGCCGAGAATGGCCGGTTTCCCTTGATATTGAATGGGGGTTACCGTCTGGGAAATCCATCTCACCTCGTTCTGCTTGGTAATCATCCTGAACTCAAAGGCCTGGTTGCTTCTTCCCGCCAGCATCTCCCGGCTTTTCGTTTTCACCATCTCCTTATCGTCATGATGAACGATCATGTCCGATTCGCATCCTATCACCTCCTCTGCACTGTAACCCGCATAGGCAATGGCGCTGGTATTGATGAAAACAAACTTCCCGTCCTGTACGATAAAAACGGCAGCAAGAGAACTTTCTGTCAGGATTCTATAAAGCTCTTCAGCTCTCTTGCGCTCAGAAATATCGCGGGCAATTGCCTGAATGAAAACTTTACCTTCTGACTCAACACTGTTCAGGCTCACTTCGACATCAAAGAGGGTTCCATCGTAACGACAGTGTTTCCACTCGAAGAATTGTGATTTTCCAGAAAGTGCCGCACCAATCTTTTCAAGAGACTTCTCTTTTGAGTCTCTTCCATCAGGCTGTAATGGAGGAGAAAATCTATAAGGAGGCTGCCCGATAATTTGTTCTCTGGTACATCGAAACATTTCCAATGTTCTAAAATTGCAGTCAACGAAGGTCTCTCCACTCATCAGAAATATTGCATCGCTGGCATATCCGAAGATAGCCCGGTACTTGGCTTCACTCTCCTGTAATGACTCTTCGGCCTGCCTACGTTCGGTAATATCTTTGGAAACAATCGCAACACCCGTGATTCTAACATCGGGACCAGGTCCACTTATCGGACTGAATGTCTGGAGGAAATATCTGCCGTCTCTTTCACTTCTATATTCGTGCTGAACAGACTCTGCCATAGCAATGACCTTTTTGACTTTTTCAGCAAACGCTTTCCCTTCCGCTGCTGAGTGAAACTCATCATATGACCTTCCAATCGCCTCTTCTGCTGTCAGACCAAGCCTCAGTAAGTGGGGTTTATTGATGAAGAGATATTTGCAGTTTATGTCCACCAGATATAACGAATCACTGGTTGATTCCACGAGGTTACGATAAAAATCTTCCTCCTGCCTTAGATTGACACGCCTTTTAACAAACTTGGTACGGCCTGTTTTTACAAATCCATCCTTACGATCTTTACCAGGCTTCATCTTCCCCCCTCCGCTGGATACGATGACGGGTTCATTTCATAATATCTTTGAAAGAAGTTTTCCAAAGATCTCTTCTCATAATGTATATTATGGCATATTTATCAGTAAAGAAACTTGGGCATCAGCGTTGAGTCCACATACAGAGAAACCTTTGAAATCTCTCCTTCAAAGAACTCACAGCCGAAATCACTTCAAAACCGTATCCGTTCAGCAGGATTTCCAGCATGTATCGATTGGTGCTGTCGTCATCGACAATTAAGACTTTTTTTACCATTATCCTTCCCTCCGCTGATCCTTCACAGTGAAATGTCGTTCGACTTTTGCAACAAAGGTATCCGGATCAATGGGTTTCTCTATATACCCATTGCAGCCGGCTTCCATGACCTTTTCCCGGTCGCCGGGCATTGCGTAAGACGTCACGGCGACGATGGGTGTGCCGGCAAGGTCCGGGTTCTTCCTCAGGTTGCGGGCAACTGTGTAACCGTCCATGACGGGCAACTGAATATCCAGGAGGATCAAATCCGGTTTCAGAAATGCCGCCATTTCGATGCCCAATTGTCCATCCATCGCGGCGAAGACCTCGTAGTCGTTCTTCTCCAAAATGAATCTGACGAGATAAAGGTTCTGTTCGTTGTCTTCGATCACGAGGATTTTTCCTTTCATCCCTCTTTCCTCTCTTTTGGCAGGGAAAAACTGAAGGTGCTTCCCGAGCCCCATTCGCTTGTCAATTGGATTTGCCCTCCCATAAGTTCCACAAGTCTTTTACATATGGAAAGGCCCAGGCTCGTCCCTTCGTATTTCCGGGTCATTCCCGAATCGATCTGCCCGAAGGCCTGAAAAACGGTTTGCATGTCCTCCTTCTTGATGCCGATGCCGGTATCGACAACCCTTATCTCAATCATGTCCCCTTCCGGTTCACATTCTATTTTTACCGAACCGGTTTCCGTGAACTTTACGGCATTGCTGATCAGGTTCAAAAGAATCTGTTCCACGCGCCGGCGGTCTGCGGTTATCGTGGCTATTTCGGGAGATATCGCATATGAAAGGTTAAGGCCCTTTTTACCGGCAAGGGGACGGGCGGTCTCCACCACTTTTTCTATAACGGAACGCAGATCGAAGTTTTCATACGCGATCTGCAACTGTCCAGCTTCGATCTTGGATATATCCAGGACATCATTGATCAGCGAAAGCAGGTGCTGTGCGCTGCCTTTCACCATGTTCAGTTGTTTTTTCTGCTCGTCATTCAAAGGTCCCACGATCCCCTGGAGAATGATGCCGGTGAAACCGATGATCGAATTAAGAGGGGTTCGCAGTTCGTGCGACATGGTCGCCAGGAAAGCGGATTTCAGTCTGTCCGCCGCTTCGGCGTGTTCTTTTGCGATAGCAAGTTCGTTAAGTGTCTGAATACGCTCTTTAATTTCCGCTGAAAGACTCTCGTTCACCTCTTCAAGCCGGGTGGTACGCTCCCTGACCAGCTCCTCGAGATGATCCCTGTGTACGATGAGATCGGCCTCCGTATCTTTCAATGACTTATATGTTGTGCTGAGGGTATCGATCATCTGGTTATAGGAATTCGCCAACAATCCGATTTCATCCCGAGAGTTAATATCGATGCGGCGCTCAAGATTCGACGTCTTAGTGATGTAATCGGTTTCATCGATGAACTTTTTTATTGGTCTCACAACATATACATTGAGTCCGATATAAGTAAGGATACTCAATAATATCAAACCGATCGCGAGACCTGAAACGGTCATGACGATCTGACCGATGATCTGCTTTTCGATATTTCTCGAAGGGATAAGAATGGCGATTCTCCAATCCTGTTCGGTGGAATTCATCCAAAACACATAATTTTTCTCATTCCGGATATTTATAGAGAAAAATCCCTTTCTGGATTGTGCCAATACTCCCGGAAGTTCAGGCGAATAATCTTTTACGTTTTTAAAAAGCATCTCGTTGCTCAGGCCGGCTAAGACCACGCCGGTTCTGTCCAAAAGAACGATCTTGCCCGGAGGATTGGTCTCAAAATTAGTAATATAATTTGTCAATTTCACCAATGTTACATCGGCGCCCAAGACCCCGTAAAACACGCCGTTTCCATCGACAAGGGCCCGGACAATGCCGATGTTGACATCTGATGTCGTGAGCGAAGGGTACGCGTCGGTCATCGCCACCTTCCCGGGATTGTTTTTAGCCAAAACATACCAGGGACGTTCTCTGGGATCATAACGGGTGGAACGTTCACGCTTGTGTGACCGCACAAAGCTGCCGTTTTCCCTTCCCATGTAGACGGAGTTCACATAGGGATGCGTCATGCGATAATTATTGAAAATATCGATTATTTTTTGCTCGGACTCCAGAATGCGGTATTTGAAGGTTTTTTCGTCAGCTTTGAGGAAGCTGGTAAAATGAGAGTCATTTCGCGACAGGACAGCTTCATTTGCCGCCAAAGTGTTGACGTCGTTTTCCACCTCGGCAAAAAAGGCATTCAAAACAAAGTCAACGTGTTGAAGTTCGTTTGATACGTCTGCCTGGATTGACCTTAATCTTTCCTCCCAAAGCTGCGAATAAAAAACACCTCCCAGGATGAGCAAGATGAACATCGTGCTGAGAGCATAAAGGACTAACAATCTGGTCCGAAGTTTCATGGCGGCATCCTGCTAAAACCGGTATTTTTCTTCTTTAAACAGCCGTAAACAGGCATCCGCGACGGCTGCATCATACAGGACGCCTCTGTTCTTCTCGATTTCCGCCAGAGCCGCATCGATCCCCAAGGCGGGACGATAGGGCCGGTGAGAGGCCATGGCTTCCACCACGTCGGCCACAGACATGATCCGGGCCTCCATGATAATGTCATCCCCCTTCAGTTTTCTTGGATAATCATGCTCGTTCTGGATTGCCCGTCTTTGTCCCGAAACACCACAGCGGTCGTTTCGCCGATGAACGGCTGTCCGTCGCTTTTCAAATACCTGATTTCCCCTCTGGCTTTTCCGGTACACTCCCTCGTTTCGAGGAGAAACGGCAATTGCGGATCGGTCGTATCGACGACGGCGTTTCTCCCTCCCCGGCAGATTTCGGCTTCCGTGCGCCCGAACATGCGGCACGCCGCGGGATTGGCGCTGAAAATCGTGCCGTTGGGCGCGGTCAGAAGAATCGCGTCATCGCTGTTCTCAAAAAGCAGACGGCAGCGTTCCTCGCTCGCATGGAGGGCTTCCGCCATCTGCTTGAATTTTCTTCTGGATTCCGTTTCCTTCAGTTCCCTTTCAACGGCGGGAGCGAGGCGCGACAGCCTGTCTTTCATGACGTAGTCATGGGCGCCCGCCTTCAAGACCGCTACCGCCATTTCTTCGTCAATCTTTCCGGAAACAATGATGAAGGGGATATCGATCCCCGCGTTTTTTAGCAGCTCAAGAGCGGCGATGCCGCTGAAACAAGGCATGGAATAATCGGCGAGGACGATGTCCCAATCCCTCCTTCGCAGGGCGTCTTCCACGGCTTCCGGCGTTTCAACCCGCTCATAGGTCGTATCATAGCCGCTCTTCCTGAGCGAACGCACCGCAAGCAACGCATCGTCTTCTGAATCTTCTACAATTAAAACGCGCAGGGGTTTTTCCATTATATCAATCCTTTTTGGCAGGAGTCGAATATTCCGGTGGGAGTATTCCGGATATTCCGGGGACGTAATGCCGATTTATGTATCATGTCAAAGGAATAGCAAACTTTCCGGTCATGACCGTATCCTCAAAATAACGTTTCGTGTCCCGCCATGCATGGTCAGAAAGTCGTTCAAATCGTCCTCTGTCTGTCGTATACATGTTCACGTTCAAATCCCGCTCGGCGTCGTCAAAATAGATCAGACTCTTCTTCAGTTGAAAAAACATCTCTTCGCCAACGGCGTATTTCCGGCCAAGATCCCGAAGAAGGGCCTCAAAAGTGAAACCGGCGCTTTCCAGTATGAACTTCAGATCGATAAAATCCTTGCACGCCCCGCGTTGGTTGATAGCAATTAGCTTCATGAGCGCCAGATCGCGGAGCGACGCTACCGGCGTCGGCAGGGCGTCATCTGAGACAGGCGTCTCTATGAGGTCATAGGGATAGGCAAAAAGACTGAATCCTGTGCTGTTCAGGGTGACAACCAGGGTATTCCTCTCAATTTTTACGGCTGATAATTTAAAATCCCCGGGAAGATCTGTTTGCAGCCTCTTGTACCATTGCAGGCTATCCAGGTCATGGGGCGTGAAAAAGTCAAGATCCACGGAGAGTCGATGGCCAAGATGAAGAGCCACAGCGGTGCCGCCCGCCAAATATGTTTGCGGGGGGAGATCCCTCAGGATCGGGCTTTTCAGAATGGCTGCCATATCCGCGGTGATACATCGGAAAAACATCGTGTAGCCTCCCGGGAAATATCTAATAACCTGGCAAAATAATTAACCGTTTTGGGGCTGAGGTTCCGGCTGTTACGAACCACCTCTCTGATGAATTCATCACCGTAGTATGAAACAACCGTTTGGAAGTCTCTCTCCGTTCCAAGTTCAAGAATCCTTTCAACGATAACGAATTTGTCTCCCTCCGGATCTAACGAGCCTTTATCCCAGAACAGTCCTTTTCTGGTAGCGATGATTCTCTGGATAGAATCGTTCACAGATAAGATACCTCTCAATACATGATTGATATTTCTTAACTTATACGATTAGTTAACATATGCGTCAAGGAGAAAGGATTTTTATTCGGGGTTGCGCTTCGCCTCTGTCAATCATTTTATACAGATGACGGACGACCGCTGCATCGATTTTCCCTACGGACACAAGATGGTCGAATTCTTTCTTTATGACATCGGGATCCATTGCCTCCCGGTACGGCCGATTGGTCATCAGGGCGTCATAAATGTCGGCGACTACCAGAATGCGGGTAATGGGTGTGATTTCTTCCCCTTTGAGACCATCCGGATATCCTGATCCGTCGAGCTGTTCGTGATGGTGCCTGATGGGATCCAGAAGATGCTTAAATGTTTTCAATGGCAATACAATGCTTTCGCCGATGACGGGATGCTTTCTGATTATATCCCTCTCCTCCATGTTGAGTGTCCCCGGCTTTATCAGAACGGCGTCCCTGATTCCGATCTTGCCGACATCGTGCAGTCTTGAAGCATCCCAAAGGGTTTGAATGCTGCTATCCGGCAGGCCCATCGATTGCCCGATCTTCCGGGCATATTCACCGACGCGGTCCGAATGTCCGCGTGAATAGGGATCCCTTGCTTCCACTGCCATGGCCAGAGCTGCCATGGTTTCAAAGTATGTCTGCTCCGCATCTTCATTCAATTTTGCGTTTTCAAAAGAAATGGCGATCTGGTGGCTTAAATTGGCAACAATGGTCAGATCGTCGTCCGAAAAATTTCCGCCATAACGGTTTCCGGACAAACAAAGAACCCCCCATGTTTTCCCCCGGTAGACGAGGGGCGAACAGACCAGCGGAGGGGCGAACAGTTTATCTGTCTGTCCTCCGCTTTCCATCGCCGGCAAAATAAATATCCTGTTTTCTTTTGAAATCAGATCCAGGTACGCTTGCGCATCGGACATTACCCGCTCCGAAGGAACGCCCTCTTTGCCGACCCACGCTCTCAGGATGTAGCGGCCGTCTTCAACGGAAAACAGGGCGCCCCTTTCCGCATCCAGTGCATCAACAGCCGTTTCCAATACCAGACGGATCAAATTGTCGAAATTTTCAACGGAAGAAAGAACTTCGCTTACCTTCTTCAGAACGTCATGGAGCGTTTTTTTTGTCTCCTCAAGCTGATGCAGATTATCGTCAAGTCGATTCAGGATTTGACTGAATGACTTGGCCAGTTCGGCGACTTCCCCCTCTTCTTTGGCCAGCTCTATCAGCACTTTTTCATCGACTTTTTCGAAAGCGGTTTTTTTATGCTTTCCGTGAAGGTTACAATCCGCCTGAGAGCCGTATGCATGCCGACGAAACCGATAAGAGAGATGATTCCGACCATAACCAGCAGAAGACTGAAATGGGTATCTGAAATTCTAATGAAGCTGCCGGTATCGTCATAGAGACTATGGAGATAAAAAAGAATGATAATGGGAATTACGGCGAATCCCACGTAAAAAATAGAAAATCTGCGCAGCAGAGAATTTGACTTGGGCGTTGTCATGATTTCACCAATTTGTGTTAATGTTACCATAAAAATAATTATAAAGGAAATTATAAGCTTTCAAAAGTATAATTGGTGGAACCGCTTCGCTTGTCCACCCTACATTTCTGTCTTCTGTGTTCTAACCCTGTATTCTCATATAAGGGAGGTTTGGTTAGAGAGTATAAAGTTTTAGTCGTTTGATTCTCGAAAAGTGTTCGATATTTCTTGTCATTAATGGCAAATCGCGGGAGATGCATATGGCGGCGATTAAAATATCCTGATGTCCGATGAGCAGCCCTGTATTTTTCAAATCACTGTAAATCTGTGCCGCTATCGCAGCATCTATCCTTTCCAGCGGGTAAACCGGCAAAAGGGATACCAGATCATCGATTTGTTTCAATCTCCATGAACCGGTTACTCCGGCATACAGTTCAAAGACCGTTACGGCGGTTAAAGCAAGAACGCCTTTATCTACCAGATCAATGATTCTTGAAGCGAAAGGTTCCCGGCCGGAGAAAAAATCTATGATGACATCCGTATCAGCAATTACAGCAGCGTCCAATTCTTCCTCATTTCATCGATTCTGGCTTTTGTCTGCTTCGTTTCATCCGATGTCCAGCTACCCTTCATTTTCAGAACTTCTTTTTTAGCCTCTTCAGACTTTACCTGGCATTCTATATAGTGATCCAACGCTTCCTGAATGATGCCGGAATAGCCGCGCAGGCCTTTCCTGGCTGCCAGAGATAAAAGAAGGCTGCGATGATGATCCGAAATTTCTATGGTTGTCCTCATGCTGATTACCTCGTGAGATATTTTAGTGCATTTTAATACTCAAATGCATATACGTCAATCAAAAAACCAGAACAAGCAGAATCATCAATAAATCATGTAGATATGTGAATCAGCAACCCCTTGAGATACCGCCCTTCCGGGTGGACGAGATTCGTGGGATGATCTGGGCCGGGGCCGAGGGTCTGAAGCAGGCAGGCTGTCTTTTCCGCGTCCCGGATTGCGCCTGCGACAATCTTTCCGAAGAGATCCTCGTCGATGTAATTGGAACAGGAAAAGGTAGCGAGGATACCCCCGTCCCTGAGACGGCGGGCAGCCTGAAGATTGACGTCCTTATAAGCCCTTGCCGCTTTCGCCACGTCTTTTTTGGCTTTGGCAAAGGCGGGTGGATCGAGGATCATGATATCGAAGTATTCGTCCGTCTCCCGGAGGTGGGTGAAGACGTCGGCCCGGACAACGGGGCATTGATCCGCTGAGAAGCCGTTCTTTTGAAGATTCCATCGGGCCATCTCGTTGGCGGCTTCCGATGATTCCACGGAGACGACGCGTTTCGCGCCGCCCCGGGTGCAATAAACGGAAAAAGCCCCGGTATATGAGAAGCCATTGAAAACCGTCGCCTGATTACTGAATTTCTCCATAATCTCGCGGTTAGGTCTCTGATCGAGGAAAAAGCCCGTCTTCTGCCCTGAAAGCATGTCCACCCTGAAATGAAGGCCGTTTTCCGTGATTTCCGTCGTTTCAGGGATCGTCCCGTGGACGCATCCGATATGATCGTCAATCCCCTCAATCTGCCTCGCCCGGCCCTCACTGCGCTCATAGATTCCTTCAGGATTTATCTCGCGGAGCAAGCTGTCCAGAATGACCCCCCGGTTTTTTTCAATCCCCGCCGTGGCAATGGAAAAAACCAGATAGAGTCCATACCGGTCAACGATCAAACCGGGCATCCCGTCCCCCTCGGCATTAATGAGGCGACAGGCATTTGTTCCCCGCGGAATCACCTTGCCTCGCAGTTCCATGGCCGTCCGAATCTTCCGAAGCCAGAAATTCTCGTCGATGGTTTCATCCATATTCATTGTCAGCAATCGAAAGACGATGTCGCAACGTGGATTGTAGAATCCCAGGGCAAGCGATTCTCTCTGATGCGTTTCCGCAACCACCACGTCACCAGGTTCCGGGCGTCCCTCGACGGAAGATACGGCCCCGGAAAAGAGCCAGGGATGTCCCCGGAGGAGAGATGCTTCCCGGCCCGGTTTCAGGAATATTCTTGGATATTTCAATCTCATGGAAAAAACTCGGATTTTTTTATTTTCGGGCAATGTACCGGTTCATCCCGTAAAATGCAAGGATCGTGTTGAAAGATTCCGGAGAAGATTTGCGTTGATAATCATATGGCCTTTTGGTAGTTTAGCCAAGCATCAAAAGGAGAAAAGCAAATCATGTATGCCGTCATCATGGCCGGTGGGAAAGGAACCCGTTTCTGGCCGAAAAGCAGAGAGAAGATGCCCAAGCACCTCCTGAACATAGGATCTGAGGGGACCATCATCCAGGAAACGATAAAAAGGATTGAACCCCTCGCTCCTCCGGAAAACATTTTCGTCGTGACGGGCCTCAGCCATGCCGATGAGCTGATGCGGCAGTTGCCGGAGATTCCCCGGCAGAACATCCTGATCGAGCCCGTGGGCAGAAATACAGCGCCCTGCATCGGTCTTGCCGCCCTGCATATCCGGCAAAGAGCTCCTGACGGGATCATGGTTGTTTTGCCTGCCGATCACCTGATCGCGGAAACAGGGCGGTTCCGTCATATCCTGTCTATTGCGGCCGAAACGGCACGACAGGAGGACTGTCTCGTCACCATCGGCATCAAGCCGACGGGCCCGGAAACAGGTTACGGCTATCTGGAGCAGGGTCCCCTGAAAGAAACCGTCAGAGGGGAAAACATTTACAGAGTGACGTCCGTGCGGGAAAAGCCCGCCCTGAAACAGGCAAAAGCCTTTCTGAAGAAGGGGCGATTTTACTGGAACAGCGGGATATTCGTATGGAATGCCGGAACGATCCTGGAAGCGATCCGTAAATGGCTGCCCGATCTATGGGACGGGCTGTCGGAGATCAAAAGCGCCCTGGGAACAAAGAAGGAAAAAGAGGTCGTCGGCCGCGTTTACAAAAATCTCACGCCGGTTTCCATTGACTACGGCATCATGGAAAAAGCCAAAAACGTCCTTCTCGTCAGGGGAGACTTCGGCTGGTCGGACGTGGGAAGCTGGGACGCCCTCTGGGAAATTTCGGACAAAGATGAAAAGGGCAATTCCGCAAACGTGGCAGGAACGTTCGTCGGCCTGAATACGACCAATTCCCTGATTCACAGCTCCGGAAAGCTTGTCGCGCTGGTCGGCGTGGAAGATCTGATCGTCGTGGAAACCGATGACGCCCTCCTGGTCTGCCGGAGGGGCGAATCCCAAGACGTTAAAAAGATTGCGGAAATCCTGGAAGAAAAAAACATGAAGGAATATTTATAAGGAAATACCGTGGCCGACATCACCTTATCCGGCAAATTCATACTGGCCTCCGCCTCCCCCCGCCGCATCGAACTTTTAAGACTCATGGGTCTCCAGTTTGACACAATTCCGGGAGATGTGGATGAATCGTTTTTCGAGAGCGAAAACCCCAGAGAGCACGTCCTCAGATTATCAGAGGAAAAAGCGCGGAGCGTCGCCATAAGTCACCCGGACGCCTGGGTGATGGGGGCGGACACGATTGTCGCCATCAACGGCGAAGTCCTCGGCAAACCACGGACGCCGGAAGAGGCGAAAGAAATGCTCGGGAAGCTGAGCGGACAGACCCACACGGTATATACCGGCTTCACCCTCATGAAAAAAAGCGCGGATATCGTCATCAGCGAGGCTGTCGATTCCTCCGTCCGCTTCAGGCTCATTCCGGAGGATGAAATGGCCTGGTATGTCGCCCTGGAAGAACCCTACGACAAGGCTGGAGGCTATGCGGTGCAGGGGATGGGGGCTTTTTTCATCCGGGAGATTTGCGGCTCCTACACGAACGTCATGGGGCTCCCCCTGTGCGAGGTGGTGGATGCATTGAAGCGTGTTGGAGCTATGAGATTTTCATGAGGGGACGATGGAATTAACCGTTACGGCCAACATAGAGGGAATCAGGAATCGAATCGCTGAGGCGGCCTTACGGTCGGGACGAAGCGCATCCGACATCCGGCTGATGGCGGTTACCAAAACGGTCGATGACGACCGGATCGTGGAGGCCATCGAAGCGGGGGTCGATATCATCGGGGAGAGCTACGTCCAGGAGGCGAAGAGAAAAATCGAAAAGATGGGAAAGGCTGTGGAATGGCACATGATCGGCTACCTGCAGAGCAACAAGGCGAAATATGCCGTCCGGCTGTTCGATATGATCCATTCCGTTGGCAGGATGGATCTGGCCCTTGAGCTTGACAGGAGGGCGGGCCTGGCAGGATGCCGGATGAACATTCTCGTCGAAGTCAATACGAGCGGAGAAAAATCCAAAAGCGGCGTCTATCACGGGGAGGCCATGCAACTCATCAAAGAAATCGCCCCTTTTGAGCATCTCACGATACGGGGGCTCATGACCATGCCCCCCTGGTTTGACGATCCCGAAGATGCGCGGCCCTATTTTTCGAAATTAAGAGCCTTGAGGGACAGGGTCATGGAGGAACAAATTCCGGGGGTGGAAATGATCGAGCTGTCCATGGGCATGTCGGGAGACTTCGAGGTTGCCGTCGAGGAAGGGGCAACCATCGTGAGGGTCGGCAGAAGCATTTTCGGGGAGAGGAAAAATAGGGACAGCGCCCATTTTTCGACGCATTGAAAATATGAAGTAGAATAGACAATAGCGATAGCACCTTTGTACTAAAAAATGGGCGCTGTCCCTATTTCTG
>CAZIQY010000056.1:0-17959 GCA_964541605.1 uncultured Syntrophaceae bacterium
AACAGCCGGCCGCTTTGCTCCGGAACAGGTGGCCGATTTTAGCGGAATACACACTCATCGATGGAATGAAGGTAGATTTCGGTTGTCCGCAAGTTTTTATGCCTCAATAATCCCGATACGGCCTTGACCCCTACCTTCTCCTGATCGGCAAGATACGAAGCCATAAAATGTCGCAGGGCATGAAATCCGATGTAAAGATCAACCTCGACCATCTTTCCTTTGTTTTTTCCTCTGGATAACTTCCGAACACCTTTCCCTATGGGAGGAATCCCCGCCCTTTTGCATAACGATGCCATCATCTTCGGGCGGTGATGGAACCGATCTCCAACTCCCTTTTTTGCTGCGGGGTTGAAAAATACCCATGTTTCTTGGGTACGTGACTTCCAGCGGCTCATGAGGATTTGATACAGGTCATTCCCCATCGGTAGGGCATCAGATTCATAGGCGCCATCTTTCCGCTTCCTAGTCCAAAGGGTGATAAGCCGCTTCTCGAAGTTGACATCCTCCCATCGTAACCGCAATATCTCATCGATGCGCCCCAGGGTGTGAATGATAACCAATAAAAGATCCTGCTCATCGGTTTCAGGGTCTGCGGCCAAGATCAGCTTCAGGATAACGTCCTCCGGGGGGATGGTTTTATTCTTTGGAGTATGGGGCATCTTCTCAAGCAACTGACAGGGATTCGGGACATCAAGGCTGAGCTGTCGCTTTGCGAACGTCCAAACGGCAGACAGGTCTTTCCGATGAGCGTTGTAATTGTGATTTGACGGTCGAGTGTTCAGGTATTGATGAATTTGTTGGGGAGTTATCTTATCAAAAGGGAGGTCGCCATGGTGATTGATTGTGAAGGATGCGTAAACGTAAGCCTTGTATTTATATGTGCCTGTTGCGTGTTTTCGTTCGGAGTAATCAAGGTAGAGTTTGGCAATATCTGAAAAGGCCGTGATGGTCGGCGCTGAGGTCAGCGCCCGGCTTATCTCCTCCTTGCGCTTTTCCCGGGCCGCCATTGCCTCCCTTCTGCTTGCGAGGCCTCCCCCGGCGTACCGTTTCCCCCTGTGCTGGAATTCGTATCGCCAATCCTTGCGGACTTTGTCCTTCCATAACCCCATAGATAACCTCTGGTCTGAAACGAAGAACCCGGATATTGGCCGGGTAGAACCCTCCGAGGGAATCTTTGTGCTCGTAAACCGCACATTCGGAGATATTAAGGAGTGCTGCGACATCTTCAACCGTCATCAGTACGCCTTTGTTATTTATGTTGTATTTAGAGACCGCTATCAACATGTTTCGTTATTTTACCTCCACGGTGATGCAAAATGAAGGTTGAAATGGTTTTTCAACCTTAGCGCCTTTGCTCATATTCTGAACTTTGAGCACTTTTTCTCATCATTCATCAGCGCACCTTTTTTCTTCAAAGCAACGCACAATCATGCGGACAGCATCTCCCTTTTTTACTTGATCGGGGGTAAATCTAAGCAGCCTGTAACCCATAAAGACGAGTTCGTTATATTTTTCCATATCCTTTATCGCGCCCACTCCCCGAAAGTGTCTTCCCTGGACGAACGCTCCCCCCTCTATCTCGACGGCCAGCTTCAGGTCAGGCCAAGCATAGTCGACCCTCCATCGCCGCTTCGGATGAAACTTGAACTCCCTTGTGGGAACTGGAATTCCAAATGCCACACAATCCAGGTAAAGCGTATCCTCAGACGGCTTCGCCCGGAACTTGTGCCTCGGTGAGCGGTAAAGCGAGGGCGTCAGGTCCCGCTTCTTGAGCGACAGAAGCTTCACTTCGGATACTTTCATTGTCCTTCTCTCGTTTCCTCGGTTTGTGGCGTAAGTGGTGATTCGGGTAATACGTTTTCAGCATCCGGTCGGTAATTTCTTTCTGCTCTTCGCTGGACAGACGATTATAAAGCCACACAATAAATGCCTTTTTCACTTCTTGTCCCTCTTTATAAGTGCCGGGAGTTATCCGTTAACCGCGCCTTTCTCTCCGAATTCATTGCTCTGTCAAGATCGGTCTCTGTGCAGATAAGTATTTGCTATACGTACTCTGCAATGACGGAATATCAATCATCTCGGTTTAGCCAAAATTAGCTATAGGGGTTTTTAGAGAGTCGAGGTCGAGATAGAAATAAGGTGCGCGCAGTTTTAAGTGGATAGCCCCTTTGCATCAACCCTTTACGTTAGGTGGATGGTTTGTCCTGAGCCTCTTGCTTTTTACTTACCTTCTGTTTCCGCCCTTTTCCCTTCTTCGACATTCCCTGATCCTGAGCCATAGCGGGTATTTCTTCGAAAGATAGGTTGTCACTTAAAATTGGCGCTTTACCATCTAATGGCCATTTTTTGTCAGTGTTTTCGATTTTAGGCTGCAATGGTTGTACTGATTCTGTGTCATCACCGGTAGGTTCACCTTCATTTTCTATAAATAATCCAATTTTAACTCGCGAGTGTTCAGGAAGTTCCTCAATTTTCAGATGCCACTCATAGTCCCTGATGGACCGCTTGAGTGGGTTACGCTTATTGTTATAATCTTTAAGATACTGAAATGTATTGGTTATTTATGAATGCGTCATTTCGATAATACCAGAGTAGTTATATGTAAATATATGCGCAAAAATCCATTGCTAAATCCATTACAATTCAGCAATAGCTGATTCACCAAGGTACCTGGCAACTGGCCCCCTCCTCAGTAAATGGTGACAGAATTGGTTGTCGTAAGTCTTCAGGCATGCGTAACAGGCAGTTTCTTCGTCGCACGCCTGGCAATGGGCCATCAGGCTGTGAGTTTCCTTAAGAACAGCGGCAAGGTTATCGCCAATACGCCGCACATGCCCCGCTCCTCCAGGAATATTGTCATAGAGCACAATTGCGGGGGGGAGAGATCGCTTGCCATAAGGATATAGGCATCCGTTAACGTCGTCCCGCTCAATACCGAGGACTTCGCATGCCCCCTGCAAAAGAGCATAAAGAAGAGACCACCAAAGCGACTTTTCTGGATCGTGATGACGTTCAGCGATGAAGCGCAGCTCCAGGACATCAGATAAGAATTCGTGCCCTAGATGCCGCGACACAAGGCTACCACTGCACGACTTGTCGAAGGCGTTTTGATGGTTTCGCTTGCTGCGTTGTGGTTTAAGAGGTGCCGGCTCGGCGTATCCGCATGACTGGCAAATGAGAAAACCTCTGTTGGCTATACCGCTGTTCACCACCGCGAGTTTCCCTTGCCGGGAAAAACGGTACAACAAGACAGTTTGCTTGTAAATAGGGCTACTCTCCGGAAAGGATCGAAAATTGCCGTCATTAACGGCTGTCGCGTGTTCTGAGAAAAAGACACGGGAGGAGTATAGGCGTTGAGGGCGACTGCGACCGACCATCTCCGGGTCTTTGTTGCTGAAGAAACCGAACTCAGGCACCAATAAAAGTCCCGAACGTAATCCGCGGCCGCGCATGGTCTCAGCACAGGCCTGACATTTCGACGGCAGGTCTTCGTATTGAATGCTTTTATGGAATCGCCCGCATTGACGGCAGACGGCGTAAGAAAACTCCAAAGGATCACGGCCTGGGAGACGGCGGATGCCGGTGCTTGTCCAGACCCGATGTCCCGCCACGACCTCTCCGCCAGGTGCATACTCGGAAATGGCGATCCTCAGATCCCGTGTGAGTTCCAACTCCTGTGCCACGTCGCTGGCAGGCTTCAGTCGTAGCTCAACTACATCGACGGGAAATCCATATTTCGGCAGCACGTTCCGCGAGGCAAAAAACCCCAGAATCTCCCGGCGGCGAATGTTGTTTGCCTGGCGCTTAAGGGCAGATGCCCGTTGATAATTCCGCGCGGAGCCTGCTTCCTCCTCGAGTCGTTTGTACGCAGCGAGATCGGTCAAGACTTCCAAAGTCGCTTCCCCTAAAACACCGCCGTAACGTCCATCGTTGTCCACTTGGATCAGGTTGGGCACCCAACCCCACTCTTCGAGACGAAGCTCGTTCCGAATGTCTATATCTGGAGGGACAATAGATATAAGCGATTTGAGCAGATGACTGGGTTTTGCCGCTAGCATGCGCTGCAGCGCAACTGGTGCGATAGCGCCCTTTGTTTGCTGACAGAAAAACGTTTCCACACTTTCAAACGTTGATGGGTGTTGGCGGAAAAACTCGGCAAGCGCAACACTGTGCAAGTGCCGTCGCACGATCTTGGGATTGTGAATCTCTACAACAGGGGGTTTGATTTTTCCGCTGATGAACTCTGCCGGTTTTCCGAAGTGTGTCAGGTCATGCGGCCGCCGCTGGGCATAGGTAAGCGCAAAAGCCGCGGCACCCATTCTCCGGCCTGCCCGTCCTGCGCGTTGCACGTAATTGGCTGTCGTAGGGGGAACGTTGCGCATGAGGACGGCCTGCAATTCTCCCACGTCGACACCAAGCTCAAACGTAGTGGAGCAACTCAGTACATTGATATCGCCGTCCATGAATTTCTGCTGAATATCGGCTGCCTTTTTTGCACCCCACTGGGCCGTGTGCTCAGAAACCGCCATGGGTACGGGATTCATATTGAGGTACAAGCGGCGGTAGTGGTGGTTGGCAAGCTCTGCCTCCGGGTCGAATGGAAGCATTGCACCCGGACAGCACATTGTCGGACAAATGCCGTTGACTGTGATGGAGCTGACCGTATTACAGGAAGAACAACGCCGCCATGTTACTCCCCCGGACATCCCTGTACGCATCTCGACGTATTCGGGATTGAGGTGATACACCACGCCGAGCCGCTGCTCAGCGGGCTGCGCGTCTTTAAGAATGGGCGTATCCGTTAATGCCCGCCAAATTTCACGAAGCACTTTCATTACCTCAGTATCGTCAGACCCTGCTGGGTTGCCGGTTCGTTTCGCCAGAAGGCGACATAAATAATCGAAACGCCGATTGGTGACGTGCGCCCGTAGGTCTCTGCGAGGCAGCCATCCTAAAAGCGTCAGACCCCGCGCCTGGTCCCCTCCTATCTCGCGGCAGTACACTAGTCTGTTTCTTGGTTCGAACTCAACGGCTTTGATACCAGCCGGCTCAACAGAAAGACAACCCGATAAACGCAGGGTATCCAGTAGAATTTCAACGAGATGCCAAGTTTCATCCTCTGTGAGATTCCATGGACTTTGCAGAAGGCTACCTAGTGCCCTCCAACTTGTCGGCTTGGTAAAACTGACAGCAAGCAGTCCTGTCCCTTCGAGACCCAATCGTCTGTCGAGAGCGAGCAACTCCTGGAAGATCCAACTGCACCTCTCCTTGTGTTCGCGTGCTGCGTCGCCGGGAGGGGGAAAGATATTAAGATTACGAGACAATTCATGCAAAAATGTGTCGGCAAGACCGAGGGGACGAGCCGGGTCACTTCCAAACTTCTTCTGATGTAAAATGAGCGCCCTATTGATCAAGGTGCGTTGCAGAAGACTTCGGTGCGTATTTTCCAGGTAGGGTGCAAAGTACGCAGCGTCCTGACGACTATCAGAAAACGTCAGCAGCTTCCGACTGCTGCCCGGTCGGCTCGATTTTGATACCGGCGAAAGGTGCTGATAAAGCGATGATGCGAGCACAGCCACCGGTGCATCCTGGCCCGTATAGAAGCGATGAACGATATCCTCATAAGGAGTCTGGGCGCCACATGCCGGACATCTCACCAAACGGCCCTCTCGCAGCGTGGCTTCGTAAACGTCAAGGCGCCTTTCGGGAGCGCAATTGCAGGCCGATTCATCAATGCACCGCGTGAAAGCGCCGCAGGCAGCGCAGAGCGTCCCTGGATTCGCAACTAAAGCGATAGGTTCTGCATCTGCAAGAGCCGCTTCATCTTCGTCGACGTTCGTTTCCGGAAGGATGTCCCAGGAGAAAAAAACCTTCCGCACAGCTCTCTCATTTTCGGAAGGGTGCCGTGGCCGAAGATAGGGTCCGGAATCAATCGTTCCATCCTCACGCAAGAGATCAGATTCGAGAGCACCTGCCAGCACAGTATGTCCGCAGCGAGTGCAAGTGGCGATCTCGAAAGCTTGGCAAGGTACGCCTTCTTCCTCAATACGATCCACAGGCTTCAGGTGTAGTTGCGGTGCATCGCAACGTGTCGTGAAAGTCACGAAAGCGCCCTCTAAGGCGCGACAGAAAAGGTGGTAGCGCGCAGAAATCAAAGGAGCCGAATCACCATCGGGTTTCGCTTGCGCGCAAATGTTGACGAGACTGACTAGAGCGTGAATGAACTCTGCACCCTCTGTCCCGAAGACTCCTTCCGCAGTCGCAGCAGACTCAAGGGATGTGGGTCTATCTCTGAGGAATGTCTTCAGCGATTGCACACGCAAGTCACCACGAAGCACCCGGTAAAGAAAGGCATCGAAGGAATCAGGGGATTCTATGACAGCTTGGTCAACAACGTCATTGGGCACACCATGCTTGCGTGAGATCTCTGCCATCGTTTGAATGTCTCCCAAGTGTGCTTGCAAGGCATTATAGAGCGCTGGGCTGGGTATCCCCCACGGTTTGCGGAAGTACGACTCGTCTTGGATGCTTGGCCCTATGATATCCTGTCGCACCTCATCCTGATCTTCCCACTGGAACACCTCACCGAACAAAGCTTTGGCGAACTCGGCAACTAGGGGAAAATCCGCCCTTCCTCCGCCGAGCGTAGCGCTCGTAGCAATGCACCGCAAGGAGCCTGGCCCGCTCTTTACGACGCGGTCTTTTAGACGCCGCAGTAGCATGCCGACTTCCATTCCGGCCGCTCCGCTGTAGCCGTGAGCCTCGTCCACTACAACAAGCGTCCAAGAGCTGCTGAATTCCCCATCGAAAAGAGGCGTGTCCTTTGGACGTAGAAGGAGGTATTCCAGCATAGCGTAGTTGGTAAGCAGGATGTGAGGAGGGTGCTTTCGGATATCGTCTCGACTGATGAGCTCATTTTCGATACGCGGTTCGTTGGGAAACACGTGCCGGAAATCCTGTTCCGCCGTGTCCTGGTGCTCCTGTGTCTGGCCAGTGTAGCGCCCGAAGGTGACGTCTGGTAAGTTTTGTAGTAGCCTGCGCAGCCGCTTGAGCTGGTCGTTTGCCAGAGCGTTCATGGGATACAGAAGAAGAGCACGTACCCCCGGGTCTGCGCAATGTGCCGGCCTCGTGCTCGCACAGCAGATGGTCAATGATGGGGAGGAGGAACGCCTCTGTCTTGCCGCTCCCCGTTCCCGTAGCCACTACCACGTTGCGGCCGATCCGAATTTTCGTGATGGCCTGCTCTTGGTGCCGGTATAGACTACGGTCAATGGGGTAACCATGCCCTGGAAAACCTGGTCCGTCCAAGTCTGCCATGCTCCGGCAAAACACGCCGGCTTCCGCCAGTTCCCGTATACTCCTTCCGTTTTCGAAAGGCGGTGTCGCTTCGAGGTAAGGTCCGCGAACGAGAAAATCACGCCGCCTGAGCATTTCTCTGAACTGGTGGCGTAACGACTCGTTTTTCATCGGAAACGCGGTTTCTACGTACCGCTCATAATCTTCACGGATGCGTTGAGATACGAGAAGGGGATCAATCTGTTGCTCGTTCAAGGTCTCACCCATTCCACATGCGTTGTTGGTTCCACTCCGTCAGTACCGGTTTCGTGCGCCGATATGTCTCTCTACTCATAGCAAACATATTATTACGTTCAGTCACAGTGATATCTGGGCATTCGCTTTTCACAACACGAAGTGCGCGTTGTACCAATTCTGATGGTATATTCCAGTCTATAGCGAGGAGGTCAACCGGTGCCCAGCGGCAGCTCAAGTCGCATAAGAGGTCCAAGGCGAGAAGACGTAGCCTGTTCCCCTCCGCCCACCGTAGGCACTCTTCATAGGTTTGCAGCGGTTCGGGCTGAAAGTGAATGCGAATTAAAACTATTTTAACTTCCTCGTCCTCTTGAGTGCCGGTGGCATTTAATTCTATTACAACCTCCGATTCTTTTTCAGGTGACGCCTCTATGTATTCCAAGACGGGAACAAGATCTATGCGCCATCTACCTATCTCTGTGCATGCTTCAGGAGACAACATGCGAAATGGTTTATCCTGGTTGAGCGACTGCCAGAAAGCGCTGGCCGCTACTTCTTCCCAGCGTCCTCCCTTAGTTTCAAAGAGCAGCTGCGGCGAATCCCCCTCAATTAGGTTGCTCAGGTCCACATCTACGCATACTTCGTTCCATTCGAGAGGAGAAACCTCATTCAATTGGACTGCCCACTGAAACATCTGAGGTGAAAGAAGCCTCATGACGCATATCTGAACATCAACTACACAATGAAAACCAGAGATGGTACCTTCGACTATGGTATGTGAATCGGTATCCCGAAACTTTCGCAGAGTGTCTGCAATTTCTGCGAGGCGAATCAACCACCTGTCATTGCGAACAAGCCTTTCAGCTTTCAAATCAACGGTTGGTTCCTCTTTGGCACATCCTATCCACTTCGCATGTAAATCAACATCTTGCCATGCGCAGTCTCTCGCTTCTAGTAGTATGCAGGGGCTATCTTCCTTGAGTAGGTCGTCGGGCATCATTTCAACAGGCTCGACCTTCCAAACTGGTGTATCAGAGGGCTGCCGGAGGAAGGCCCATCGGGGGCCGTGGAGCCTTAATGGAATTGAGAATGGTAGCAGATCGGACCTCTGCCATGAGAGCACCAAGTCAATATCATGATGTCCTGCAGGAAGAGCAGCTATATGGCAGCTATTCGCTGGCGTGAATGGCTGCGACTGTTTGCCTTCCCGTTTTTCTGATATTGTAACACCTTCTGGCAAATACACCCTCACGGTTCTTACATCCTGACTCCACTCCCACCGCAAGTCTGGTACCCACCTGAACCGAATATCAGCGGCTCGCCTGCCACGGTACCACAAAATAATCGTCAGCTCTCCGGGGCATAACATAAAAGGGATTATCTGTCGGAGATCGATAATGATGTGTCCTGCACCCACCTGGGAGGCTGATGAGATATCGGCTGAGGACAGCTCACGAGTGTGGCTGCCCTTGATTCCGTGACCAGCAATGCGCATCCTAACGTTATCAATGGAATCTGATTCTTCACCAAGCTTCGTTCGTAAAAAGACTTTGGGCGGCGCATCACCAAAGAGAACTATATTGTCGGGACTGTTGTCGGCGCTCTGCCGCAGATCACCGCCGGTGAAAACAACTTCACCCTCGGGGTGTTCGACATTTACTAACTCTGTGTAATTTCCGCAAAGCACTTCAAGGGTAGCTGCGGCGGACAAGTTAACTTCTATTGCCTTGTAATCTATCCAATCCTCTGACAGATGGCAGCGTTGCGTTTCCACATCGGGCAACGCAATACTACAGAAATCCCGAACGATAATTGTGCCGCTTCTTGTAATCACAATCCAAGTCGGTTCTGCGCGAAGTGAACGTGAGACGTCTAATTCTTTATAGTTCCTTCCTGAAAAAGCCTTCCAAGATCGACCAACGGTCATTCCTTCCAGATACCAGGTACCGACAGTTTCCTCACCGACAACCAGTTTAATCTCGTAAGGTCCATCAGGAGATACAGAGATCTCAGATGCACTGAAAACAGCTTCCTCGCCTCGCCTTTGTGCATAATCAATTGTTCCTCTGAGCTTTCGACCTGCGACGGAAACTTCCCATGAGCAAATCTCTTCCGCACGGTGGGCTGGCAATCTCTGTTCGGGAAACGCAAGCAGTATTCCAGAATAGGGGTCTAATCTGAGAAAAGGGCTTCGGGGTGATGGCGGCTCGCGTTGTTGTTCCAGCCAAATTTTATAGTGCTGAACAATGCGCTGTGGAAGCATGAACTCGCAAGCTTGCGGTATTAGACCGGTTTCATAGCGTTTTTGCGCCAGCCTTACTGCCTCGGAGACAAATTCCTCAGCTACCCGCCCACCGTACCGCAGGAACTGCCACACGGGTTTATCCACACCCACAAATATTGCGGGGTAGCTAAGCCATGCAGCAATGAGCTCCTGCACGGAAAGACCTATCCACGCAGGTGAACGTACTGCCGGCTCCAGTAACTGCCCAAAGAATTCCGGCAAACAGTCGTTGGGGACCATCGCATGTCCCAATATGGGTCCTACATAACGTAGCCCACTCTCATTGAAAGGATTTAGGCCGATAGCAAGAAGAAACCAGAGGAAGGGCTGTCCCCAATATCGTTGGTATGGTGGAGTACATGGGATACTGATAGCACTTAGCGCAAAATCCCAATACTCGCCGTGGGTATACTCATACACCCCAGACAAGACGAGAAAGCATGCTGCCGCACCGGGGTATTCAGCCCATATCTTACGAGTTGCCGCCTTCGGTCCGTACAGATCCACCCATGAACGTATCTCTTCTCTAAGTTCTTCGAACTTTTCAACACCCTCATCAACTTCGCCAATGAAACGCAATCCCTTGCTGATGCGATATAAGAAATCATTGTGCCTCAATGCGAGCAAGTCAGTTTTCTCGCACGGAGAAAGACATAGTGGAAATGGTGACGTGGATGCTGGTCCGAAATCGATCATAGCCCTTTCGCACTTGCGCATGCTTGGTTTGATCATAAGCGAATCTAAGCAGGTTATTGGAACCGATAATTTCTCTATAGATGACCGAACGGTGCGAGTGAACACAACCCCTTGCTTTTGCTGTTCAACGATAACACACGGGAAGTTGCCTTTTACGTCTGAAGCATGGGACGTGGGAAGAACGGCTGCCCTGGTGATTGTTTGAGGCCACGGAAGCAGCGAAATGTCAACTTTGCTGCCTTGATTGAGTTTAGTATTGGTAGTGTATGGTATTTGCGGACTGATGTGCACTGCCTTGGTTTCAAACTTCAGTCCGCAGTTCACGATAGTGGACACTGCCTTCGAGAAGTTAACCAGCATGATATTGGCATCAATAGATGAAAACTCATGAAATCCAACAGCCACCGTATTGGGATAACTAAGACGGAAGAACATTCTCGCAATGCGAACGCGAAGCGTCATCTTCCTGCGTGCGCCACACATGCTTACCCCTTGCCCTTCTCAAGTCCCCTACCGCCAAGTTCGTCCAGAAGAACGCGAATGCGTTCGAATGGCTCCAGAACATCTATGGATCTTAGTTTCGGAATCATCTGCTCGACCTCTGCCGTGTTTTCCTGCCTCCACCGTATGACCACATCGCCCGTGCCCGTAACGATGCGGCGACATGTGGACTCGTCGTTTACAGTGGGCTGAGGGCCGACAGACTCGATCAACATCACAGCGATACCAGGAATATCTAAACCACACAAGATAGCTTCTTCCTTGGTGAGGAGCACAGGAGGTTTTGGCTTGGATTTTCCCTGATCGTCACCCAGTAATGACCCTGCGATGTGTCTTCCGAAAAGCTCGGGTTTGAGGGTTTTTCCATACAGCAGTTCCTGAAGGTGATCTGCCTTGACAGGCGAGAAGGCTGTGTGCCAGAACTCAATCGGAACACCACACTCATCGGCATACATATAGCCCCCGACATAGCCTTCTTCTCCTCGGTCTACAATAACAACATAGCCGATTTTTTGGCTGCTTGCAGTTTCTCTTGATGGTTCCATTGGCTACCCCTTTCCTTTATAGCCCGTTAAAACACAAAACCCCGCACTCTTCTGAGAAACGGGGCTACGCGAAATCAGTCCATGGTTCCCTCTCTCATGGTTATAGACTCACAACTTTTAATCATCGGCTGTATATACGGAGTGCTAATTATCACAATTTACAGAAGAATGCTACTATGAAACGAGAAATCACACGGGCATGACTTTCAGGAAGGAGGGTATCTCAACTGATTACCAGAAAAATTACCCTCCCAAAATTACACATTTCGATTAAAAATACTCAAAACACTCAGAAAAGTCTAACGAATGTTTTTTATAAACGATTTGAAAATCGGACAGGGCAAAGCTATCGATGGCATAGTTTTAAAATCAGTTTGATACTTGGTTGCACGAATGTTAGGGTTGCCCCATAATGTGAGTGATTACCGAGAGAGGTGTTCCATGCAAAAAGTTATATTTCTTGTTGATATGAATGCCTTTTTTATAAGTTGTGAAATGACAAGGAATGATTCTCTTGTCGGAATGCCAGCCGCTGTTGCCGGTGATCCGAAGAAGCGTACAGGAATCATCCTTGCGGCGAACTATGAGGCAAGGTCATGTGGGGTCAAGACTGCCATGGTTCTTCATGAAGCCTTGAAACTTTGCCCTAAAATAATCCTGGTACCGCCAGATCATCATTTCTATGAGCAGAAATCAAAAGAGGTCATGGACTTACTATCGAAATATACGCCGATTCTGGAACAGAACAGCATTGATGAGGCGTGGCTTGATATGACAGGGTGTGAAGGACTTTTTGGCAAACCTGTGGAGGCTGCAAAACGTATAATGGATGAAATCAAAGACAGCCTCGGGCTCTGGTGCTCAATCGGAATCGCTGAAAACAAGTTCCTTGCGAAAATGGCGGCTGAAATGAAGAAACCCCTCGGCATCACCGAACTGTGGGAACATGATATTCCAATAAAACTCTGGCCACTTCCCGTGAAAGAAATGTATGGCATTGGCGGTAAAACCGCTGCAAAGCTGAACCGCATGGGAATACGAACGATAAGTGAGCTTGCGAGGCTTGATGTAAACCTCCTTGTCAAAACTTTCGGGAAAGGTGGGAATGAAATTTATCTGCATGCAAATGGGATTGACAATGTCCCCGTTCTCGCTCGCATGGCTGGTGATATGAAGTCAATCGGACGATCAAAAACACTGCCGGAAGATATATCCGACATTGAGAAAGCAAAGCTGGTTCTAATGGAGCTTGCTGATGATATTGGCATGACTGCAAGAAAAAATAGCAAAAAAGGTGGCACGGTACATATCACCCTGAAATATTCTGATTTTCAGGTAGTCACAAGGCAGGCAACCATTCCTGCAACCTGTATCACCAAGGAAATATACCAGGCTGGTTGCAGTCTGCTTGAGCAAAATTGGAAAAGTTCCCATTCAATAAGATTGATCGGAATAAGCCTATCGGGATTCCATGAAGACGGCTCTTCGGATCAGTTGTCACTTTTTGATCAAATGGAAGACAATGTGAAGAACGAGAAAAACGAGCGAATTGACCAGGCAATGGACAAAATAAGAAACAAGCATGGCTCTGAAATAATAACCTTTGCCGCCTTGGTTAAGAAATAGCCGGTTGCGGGGTGCGCTGCAGTGCGTATAGCTGAACTAAACAATCAGGCAACGTCTATGAAGAGGCATGACTTCAAGTTGTTATCAATGATTTTGTTTCCTCAATAATTGTGATATGAATAACAAATTTCTTTGACATTCAATTTTGTTTGGGGCTGGCGAAGGGTCCATTTTCTATCTCATGTTCATCTTTCGATGTTAGGACATCCGGATATGGCATATACTTTTTTCGATCGACTACGTTCCTATTACCTTAGGGTAGCAGAAGTTCTTCGCGGCGAGGCCGATGCGGCATCGGTTTTCGCAAATACTACCGACATTGGTATCTCCCGTGAGCTGGCCTACGCAGAATTTCTAAAACAACATGCGCCCTCGAAATGTAACGTCTTCTTGGGCGGTTTTCTCTTCGATGAGGATGGCGCCGAGTCTAAGCAGCTCGACATCATCATTACAACAGACACCGCACCCCGATTCAATTTTCATAACAAGGATGGCTCTGGTAAATCGTTTTCGCCCGTTGAAGGTACGCTGGGCGTCGTTTCTGTTAAATCAACAATGAATAGAAACGAACTTATTGATGCACTCGAAGGAATCGCTTCAATCCCCCCAACAAGAACACTGGACGGTCGAGTAAACATCCTCTTGAAGATCAAGAATTACGATGACTGGCCAGTCAAAATTGTTTATGCCTCTAAGGGCATAGCACCGGAAACTTTGTTGGCTCATCTCAATGACTACTACGCCGCTAACCCGGCGATACCACTGAACAGGCGCCCAAACTTCATTCACATCGCAGGCAACTGCCTAATAGTCCGTGCGAAAGAAGGCATGACCCTGCATGATCGGGGTTCTGGCGCCGCTGAATCACTCGCAGTCGGAACCTACCACCTTGTAACGACTGATTCCGATCTACAAGCAATAGTCTGGACACTCAATGAACTCCAACAGAATGCGACGGCTTCTACCCACATACTCTTTTCATATGGCTCTCTCATTAATAAAATCAGTGGTTTGTCCTAACAATTCCGTTAGATAAATCATTTCAATTGTAAATCTTCATTATATTTTACACACCAGCGTTATTGCTTTGTATTTGGAAACAACGATTCAGCCGGTTGGGCGCACTTGAAAAATCTGTGAACGCATTTTCTGTCGATGCTTCCTTGAAAGCGTTAGGCCGATGTTGTTCGATTCTATAGTAGATTTCAAACGTAACTCGTGATAGTAAAAAAGCAAATATGAAAGGCACAGTTAAATAGTTCCATCTCGTCCAATGCTGGAGGGCGAAATGGAATGGCTGATAGCTGATAAATGTCGTAATGGAGAATGCACATGCGAACGATAGCTCCCTCCAATCCACGTGACCGTTTTGAAGTCTATCGGTTTTTCAATGGACTTTCTTCTGAAGCAAAAGAAGGGCTTGACCAACGTCGTCTTCGTGTACCTTTAGTGAAGACATTTCTCCTGGAGCATGTTGCTTGCCGTGGCAATGGGCGACCAAAGCCGCCATCACGTATTTTCGAGAATCTTGGTGCGGTAGTTAGGCCGATAGATGATCGGTTTATGGGCTTGGACTTTAAGGTACTTGATCCAGATACTAAGTCAGCCCTCAGTGTAACAACTGGCTTCCTGGAACAGTACGATGAAAGGTTTTTGCATATTACACCTGCGAGGACTCTGCCGAGGCCAGGAAGCGTGTGGCAAAATGGGTTCAGGCACCTGATCTGGATTATACGTGGTTCAGCAGTCCTCTTCTTCAAGTCCTATGGGACAAGGATGTTTCTAAAAGGGGCGATGAACGGTTTGGAAAGCTCGTGTTCCGGCATGAGAGTATTTTTGATATGCCTGAAGACTTCTCTTCGTCCGAAGAGATTCCCGATGAAACTACATCTGAAGATATAATAGAAGAAGGATCGTATGAAGAGGAAAGTATCATTGAAGAGCACATAGAAGTCGAAAGGCGCAAGGCTCGCTTTGAAATGGGTGACCGAATTGGCAAAATAAAGCGTGCACTTACTAACCTTCAGCAATATTATGATCCATTGAATGCGCTTCATTCGCTTCGCTTGCCGTCCCGTATGGGAAGTGGCGGGCATGATCTTTATCAGGCGGGTCAGATAACAAATCGTACAGACAGCTTTGAAGACCACCGAAATACTGTCCGTTATCTTTATCGCATTTATAAAGCCATTTTAGACTCCACAGAAAAGGCGGCCTGGAGTGAAATCAGCAGTAATCAGGCGTTACGCGTCGGGTTAAAGGGGGTTCCACTTGTTGTGAAATTTTCCGAGCCGCTCTCAGAGGCTACCTTCAACCGCTGGGTACAAAAGGCGTTTCAGAAGCGCAATCGCTTTAAGTTGTGGGGTGATCCCATCAGACTAGGGCCGACCAAGGTCCATGTCTATGGCGCAGATCGGCATCTGTGGCAGCCCATCAACTTAGAGTTGACTGCCAAAGGTGTAATCGCGATACTGCCACAGGGCACATGTGGGAATACTTTCCACCGACTACTCACGAATATCCAACATTATGTCTGCCCCAAGATTCGTGCTTGGGTGGGAGCAGAACCTTTTGAGGAGATAGTCCGCAAATGGCCCGATAATGCGGAGGCACCCAATGAAGACTGAAGTGTTGCTCAAAGATCCGGTTTTTCAGCTTAACCTCATGCTCTGGATGGTTAAGGAACAGCCGACTGCTGACTATCGTGTGCGGCCACTTTTCTATAATTGGGGGTTTGAAATTATCTATGTCGAACAACCATTTGCTTTTCCTGAAGAGGCCGTAAAGGCTATTAATAGTTCAGCATTGGATATCGGTGTGCCGCCTGAGCCGGATTTGATTTTAGGACGGAGCAGAGACAATAAGGCACTCTATTTTGAGGCAAAAGCAAATTCATTCGGAATCGCCAGCACAAATTCCAAACAAGCAAGGGCGCATCTTATAGCAAGTGGTCCCGTTTTCGGGGAAGTCCTCTCTCCGTTGAATGCCTGTCTTCTTTGTTATGTACTACCTGATGGCGCATGCGCACCGATGTCCCAATGTCTGGCCGCTTTGACAGATGAACTTCATGACAAGGGACTGAAGCCAGGTCCATTCTCTTGTCATGGTTTGGCAGTAAACGAAGCACGAATACTCTATTCTTGGGATTCAGCCTTCAAGATACATGTGGATGTAGCTGACGATGCCCTTCCCATTCTTGATGATGTTTCAGATGATACTGATCCTGCCCCTCTACTGCTTGTGTTTAATGACGAAGATTGCAGCAATGTTGAAATGCGCGATTTTTATAGAAAAGTAGTTATTGACCAAGTGCGCGCTTGTCTTTTGTGTGACCTTCACTCGCTCACTTTGGGGGAAAATTACGAAATATCTCCTGACAGCCTCCTCGAGAAAACAACGGATGGTATATTCCACTACCTTGGACGCGTGCGTCAAAAAAACCTGCGTAGACTGATCCGCGAAAACATCTTCAAGAAAATCGCTGATTACTGTAAAGAAAGGCAACCAAGCGTTACACTGGTCGGCGATTACCTCGCTGTTACGTGGAGAAGCGCTGACGAAAAGAATGACTTTCTCAATTGGATGGAGGATCGACGCACGCACTTCGATGCAGGTAAGCCGCCAGAGGAAAGTCTGTCGCTTTTCGACTTGCCGGATGCTGACAAAATAGAAGGCGAATAATTCAGGGGGTAGACATTTCATTCGTAAATCTTGAAGATATCTCATTCGCCAAACTTACTGCTTTGTAGAACGAGAGCGAAGAACGCAAAACTCGGGTGAATCTGCTTTGGGAACGGTCATAGGCCGACGATGTTGTCCCTTGAGGTCATGAAAGAAGAGGGTAGGGGGGTAGCCAGGGCTGAGCCAAAAAAATCCAACGCGCGTGGGGGAAGAATTTGTACTTGACAATAATAACGGATGTCGTTATTATCGAACCATGATCACGTCATTCCGATGCAGGGAAACCGAGAGAATATTCATGGGAAAGTTTTCCGCAACCCTGCCGCAGGCGATTCAGAAGGCGGCTGCACGGAAATTGGAAATCATTGACGCCGCCAGAGATCTGGAAGATTTAAGGATACCGCCCGGCAATCGGCTTGAGGCGCTGTTTGGCGATAGACGGGGGCAACACAGTATCCGTATCAACGAGCAGTGGCGCGTCTGCTTTGTTTGGCAAGATGGAAATGCAACCGATGTTGAAATTGTTGATTACCACTAAGGAGGGAGTATGAGCGGGAGGGATTTTCCTCCGGTGCATCCCGGAGAGATTTTACTGGAAGAGTTCTTGAAGCCGATGGGCATCAGTCAGTACCGCCTGGCCGAAAGAATCCACGTGCCGGCGAGACGGATCAACGAGATCGTGCTTGAAAAGCGCGGCATAACCGCGGATACCGCTCTGCGGCTGTCTCGTTTTTTCGGGAATTCCGCTCAATTTTGGATGAATCTTCAAACACGCTACGAGCTTGAATCGGCGCGCGAATCATCGGCGTCCAGCATTGACCGAGAAGTCAGGCCACACGCAGCAGCGTAAAATGTAGGTGTTGGAAAGATTGAAGAAAGCACACGCCTCTTCATAGGATAATCCTGACTGGATCTTTCCCCATAACATAAAAAAGCTGGCCGATCCGTTATCATCATCGGTGAAAATATTTTAGGAAGTATTTATGGAAATATTCACGAAAAGCGGAGGGGTTTTATGCTTGTGGATGATGCTTGTGGATCGCTGTTTCCGGTCGTGATAAATTGAGCCAAAAATGGTCGTTAGAAAGTGAGCCAC
>CAZIQY010000057.1:0-17816 GCA_964541605.1 uncultured Syntrophaceae bacterium
CTATAGGATACGCCTTCTATTTTACTCCGTCCACAACTTTGGGTTATATCTCCATGTGATAGGCTGGACGCAAAACCATTGGAGGTAACGGCTTATGATCAAGGTACAGTTGAAGGAGCCCCCACACCCGCTCACCTGAAAAAACACCCTCCCTAAATTGCATGTTTCAACCCGTTCTAAACAAAAGCCACCAAAGAAGGAAGAGGCATATTTCCCAAATTTTTCTGAAATTTTCCGGGGATCGAATTTGTGTAAGAAATGCAACTTTCGGACGACCCGGGGGACTCCCGGGAAGCATCCTTTTTATATGAGGGTGTGAGTGGCAGACACGGTGTACATAAAGGGGGCCCCATCCCCTGCCGTTGCCTGATCCCGGGTCCATCCCGGGGGGCTGGGAAAGCATTCTTTTTCCCTTGGGCATGGAGGAAAGCCCATCATTTGCTCCAGAACAAGCTATTACAGGAACGCCAGCAATAAAATCCACGGGTAAGGGTAAGACAAGGGAGCCGGGGAGATTGTCGCTCCTTGATGGAAAAACCCCTTCCCAACAGGCTTGTTTTACGGACACGGGAGGATGAGCAGGTATCGGATGGATCAGGAAGCATCATACAAAGAGCCCAACGTTGGGCTTTGACGACACTTGACGACATCGACAACCCGCATCTGGCAGGATGAAAAATCTTCGGTTGAACTCTGTCCGGGGGACGTTCTCAGAATCACCCGCCAAGGCAAAAATGACCCGAATAAATTCCAATAGCGGTAAAATAGCGGTAAAATTTGGCCAGACAAAGAAAAAGGGGCTAAGCTGTTATCGCCTAACCCCTTAATTTACTTGGTGAGCCCTGCCGGGATCGAACCGGCAACCTACTGATTAAGAGTCAGTTGCTCTACCTGCTGAGCTAAGGGCCCTCAATAATCTGGCACGCCCGGTAGGATTCGAACCTACGACCAACAGATTCGAAGTCTGCCACTCTATCCAGCTGAGCTACGGGCGCCTATATCTTAGGGTGAAAGAACCCCTTATATCTGGGGTGAGTGAAGGGACTTGAACCCTCAGCCTTCGGGGCCACAACCCGACACTCTAACCAATTGAGCTACACCCACCACAATTCTGGTACGCCTGCAGGGATTCGAACCCGGGACCTACGGATTAGAAGTCCGTTGCTCTATCCAGCTGAGCTACAGGCGCGTATCAAGCACATATCCTAAAAAAAGAAGGTGACTAATAACCCCTTTAATATATTTTGTCAAGACCAAATCCACACCCCTGAATCCGTATCTATTCCATTATCTGACATATCCGGCAATCCCGTCAAACCGATACCCCTTTTTCAGATGTCCCTCTCCATTCGGATCGGTTGTATAAAAACGACTGCCTGTAGCGGGATTGAACCAGCGGTAAAGGGGTCTGGTGTTTGTGAGCCTGGAAGTTCCTATATTGCCGATAGTTCCTTCAAAAGTATATCCTTTCAGAGACCTGCCCTCTCCTTGCCGATCGTATGAATAGAAACGGACTTTTTTCCCGGGATGGTACCACCTGTAGAAAGCTATTGTACCCGGCGTACCCGGAATGAATAGCCTGAACGCGATACCCTGTTTCCTGTATCCCCGCGCCTCAATGATCCCCGCGTCTTCCTGAGGATTGGATGTGTACAGATAATCAGGACCCGCGGCGTAACGATAAACATCAAGACTCTTGGATACTGCGCCTTCCGCTGCTTCAAATGATACTTCAACGACCGACTGTCCTCCGTTGGAGTCAAAAACAACATTTTCTTCATAATATCCGCTGCCGGCGTTATGCATATTGACCATGATATTCACAAAATCTGTTTCCCGGGTCGTTGTGCCCGAATCGGGAAAAATGCTTATCCAGCCGGGATTCCCCTTCATCGCATCCTTACCGTAAATCCCGACGCCTTCGATCATCACGTGGCTCCCTTTGCTCAGAATAGTCAGCGTGTGTAGACCATGCGTCAGTCCTTCAACAACCATACACTCCGCCCGTTCTTTTTGTCCGGCATGGCATGCCTGGTTGTTCTTCCACTTTTCGTTCACATAAGCCGTCAGGTCACCCCCATCAGGTTCCACGGAAAAAAACACGGATATTCCTGTCCCCCAGAATCGGTATTTCAGGGCATAATGGGATGTGTTGCCTGCAGGATAGCCGTTATGTTCAGTCCATTTACCGGATAACTCCATCACATCCTTCAAGTGTGAGGGTAATGCATAAACACCGCTGCCCTGAACATCCTCATTCTGGAAAGAGATATATCGTCCCCTTTTCCCGGGACTGCCCGTATTCGGGTTTTCCTGGACGTAGGCGCCCCATTTGAGCGTATTTATTCCTCTGTTGGTAACTTTTACCCTTCTCGCAGCCTGTTCCCCCGGTCGAACGACGCCAAGATCAACCCTGACCGGATCGACAAGTATGACCGGTCCCGACCCTGCAGAAACAAGTTTAAATCTTACAAAAATGTTTCTTGCCACTCCATTGGACGCCAGCTTCAACATCTCCCTGTGAGCGCCGGAGGTCAAACGTTTCTGGTAGCTGACGAGGCGGTTCCCCGTATCAAGGGTCATTTGAACCGGGTAAGAGTTTTTGCTTTTACCGGCATCTTCATGGAGGGCTTCTTTTAAAGAACTGATGTGAATCTTTAGATTTTCTGGTTTATCCCGAAGCACCCCGGTGAGTTTCTGTGTTTCCATCAATGTCCATCCATCGGGACCGCTCACGGACCATTCGATGGGTCTGGAACCGGAATTTATTAATACAAATGAGCCTTTTAGCCCTTCAGAAGGCCCGATACTACCGAAATCTATTTCCTTTGGCGTCACCGTCAGAACCGGTTGGATGGTGTTTTCCTTAATCCCCTGCGCAGAGCCCTGTTGGGCGGCCCCTGTAATGGAAATACAGATGGAAAAATTGGCAAGACTGACAAAAATGCAGGAAAGAATAACGATGCGAAAACGGTTCAACATAACGGCTCCTCAAACCAGAGGATTGTTTAGCGCAAAGACTTAAATTTCGCAATGCTTTTTACAAATGAAAAGACTTGACACCCATTTTACATCCGATATATCTTGCCGTGCCAAAATGTGCAGTGCTGATTGATAAAATCCATTTAAAGTCGGAAACCGGGATTGACAGCAAATGTGATTTCATCAAAATTTTACGAGGATATCATCATTCAGAGACATCCATGAACCGCTATGACCTGAAATACTGGATTGCGCTGAAATCCATCGAGGGGGTTGGAAACCTGGGCTTCAAAAATCTGGTCGATGCATTTGGCAGCCCCAAAAATGTGTTTGATGCATCCTTACAGACCCTCAAAGTCATTCCGGGAATCGGCGAAAAAACGGCCGCCAATATCAGGGATTTCAACGGCTGGAAACTTGCAGACGAAAATCTCATGCTCGCTGAAAAACTCAAGGCAGGCATCGTCACATACCAGGACCCGTTATATCCAGGAAATCTTTTGAATATTTATGACTTTCCGGTACTGTTATATGTGAAGGGCCTCCTTTCCAATGATGATATCAACATTGCCGTGGTCGGTTCCAGGATGGCAAGCACCTACGGCAAATTTACAACGGAGAGAATCTGTCGGGAGCTTGCGCTCAAAGGCATCACCGTCGTGAGCGGATTAGCCCGGGGCATCGATTCGGCGGCGCACAGAGGAGCTCTCGCAGGCAGAGGTCGAACCATCGCCGTTCTGGGATGCGGGCTTGATGTTGTTTATCCCCCGGAAAACGAAAAACTGCTCATGGAAATCGCTGAAAGAGGCGCCGTTATCACGGAATTTCCCTTTGGTACGCAACCCAATGCTCCGAATTTTCCCTCAAGAAACAGAATCATCAGCGGAATATCGCTGGGCGTGGTGGTCGTGGAGGCAGGCGAAAAAAGCGGCTCCCTCATCACTGCCCGGATTGCCCTCGATCAGGGCCGGGAGGTCTTTGCGGTACCCGGAAGCATCGATTCCGCCGGCTCCCGTGGAACCCACCAGTTGATCAGGCAGGGCGCAAAGCTCATAGAAAATGTTTATGATATACTGGATGAGATTCTTCCCCAACTGGACGGGAAATTCGAGAAACAGGAGCCGGGGGAAAACAATCTTCCACGGAAAAGCACCGACGGTGAAAAAAAGTCTGAGCCAGTGATCATAAATACCTTAAATGAGGCTGAAATGTCTGTATTAAAAACCATTGCCTCAAAAAAAACGGACGTTGACACCATCATCGCCGCCACGGGATTCAGAGCCGGCGATGTCCTGAATATCCTGTTGAACCTGGAGCTGCGGGGGATTATCGCGCAGCTACCGGGTAAAATATATATCATAAAGGAGTAACCATGCCGGATTCCCTGATCGTCGTTGAATCACCAACCAAAGTAAAAACCATCAAAAAATATCTGGGGCCGGACTTTGACGTCCGTGCATCCATGGGACATATCAAAGACCTTCCCAAGAGCAAGCTGGGAATCAATCCCGAAAGCCATTTCGAAGCAACTTATCTCGTCATCGAGTCCAGGAAAAAGGTGATCGCCGAGTTGAAAAAGGCCGCCAGAAATGCCAATCACATCTACCTTGCACCCGACCCCGACAGGGAAGGAGAAGCCATCGCCTGGCACATCGCCGAAGAAATCGGCACAAAAGGAAAACATATTCATCGGGTTCTCTTTAATGACCTGACGAAAAAAACCGTTGAAGACGCCATCAGCCACCCCCGTGAGCTCGACGTCAACAAGTACGACGCCCAGCAGACGCGCCGGATTCTGGATCGGCTTGTGGGATACAAGATCAGCCCCATTCTGTGGGAAAAAGTCAAGAGGGGATTGAGTGCAGGCCGCGTTCAATCGGTGGCCGTACGGATAATCTGTGACAGAGAGGAAGAAATCCGGAAATTTGTTTCGGAAGAGTACTGGAACATTACGGCAAACCTTAAGGGCGTCAATCCCCCTCCCTTTGACGCACGACTGATCAGAATCGACGGGAAGAAAGCAAAAATCGGCAATGCACAGGGATCGACCGAAATTGTCGAGGTGCTTAAAACCGTATCTTTTACTGTCGCGAAGCTGGAACAAAAAGAAGTAAAAAAAGCGCCCCTGCCGCCTTTTACGACGAGCAAACTTCAGCAGGAAGCTTCCCGCTGGCTCCATTTTCCGGCAAAAAAAACGATGAGTGTCGCGCAGAAGCTCTACGAGGGAATCGAACTGGGAGCGGAAGGCTCTGTCGGGCTGATCACCTACATGAGAACCGATTCCGTGCGCATTGCCGACGAGGCCGTCAGGGACGTGAGGAAGTACATCGAAGAAAATTACGACCCCGGTTTCCTCCCGGCCAAAGTCAGAGTCTTCAAAAATGCGCAAACGGCACAGGACGCCCATGAAGCGATACGACCCTCGTCCATCGCCTACAAGCCTCAGACGATCAAGCATTATCTCAGCAATGACCAGTTTCGTCTTTACCAGCTCATCTGGAACAGGTTTGTGGCAAGCCAGATGAACCCGGCCATTTATGATCAAACAACCATCGACATATCCGCGGCAAACACCCTCTTCCGCGCCCAGGGTACGGTGATGAAATTCCCCGGATTTACAATCGTCTATACGGAAGGAAAGGAAAACGGCGATGACGAGAGTGAATTCGCCAAAACGCTTCCCCGTGTTTCCGTAGGTGAAACGCTTGATCTTGTTTCTCTGAAAACAGAACAGAAGTTCACCCAGCCGCCGCCAAGATTCTCCGAAGCGTCCCTTGTCCGGGAACTTGAGGAAAAGGGAATCGGAAGGCCGAGCACCTATGCAACCATATTAAGCACGATCCAGGATAGGGACTATGCCCGGCTGGAGAAGGGTAGATTTTTCCCGACGGATCTGGGCATGCTGGTGACGGATCTTCTGGTGAAGAATTTCCCCAAGATCATGGATGTGTCATTCACGGCGTCCCTGGAAAGTCAACTGGACATGATCGAAGAAGGAAAAATGAAGCGGCTCGATACCTTGAATGATTTCTTCACCCCCTTTGAAGAAGAACTCAAAAACGCCAAGCTGAACATGCGAAATGTCAAGAGGGAAGAAACCCCGACGGACAAAGCCTGTGAAAAGTGCGGGAGCCCCATGGTGATAAAATGGGGGAAAAACGGGCAGTTCATCGCCTGCTCTAACTATCCGGCATGCAAGAACACGCAAAACTTCACCCGAACCGAGGATGGCCGGATTGTTCCGATCGAAATTCTGACGGAAGAAACAGACCGCACTTGTGAAAAGTGCGGCCGCCCCATGATGGTTAAGCGCGGCAAGTTCGGGCCCTTCCTCGGCTGCTCCGGCTATCCAGAATGTAAGAATATTGTCAATGTCAGGAAGGACGAAAACGGCGCCATGACAGCCGCGGAAAAGGAAATCAGCGATGTCGCCTGTGATAAGTGCGGAAGACCCATGGCGCCAAAACGCGGCAAGTTCGGACCTTTCCTCGGCTGTACCGGCTACCCCGAATGCCAGAATATCATGAAGACCAAAAAGGGACAGGACGGGACAGCCAAACCCCAAGCTTCGGAGACCACCGACAAGTCTTGTGACAAATGCGGCAGACCCATGGCGGTCAAGCGCGGGCGTTTCGGCCGGTTCCTCGGCTGTACCGGATACCCCGAATGCAAAAACATCATGAAGATGACCGCTCCGGGCTGAAAACAATACCTGATGACCACAAAATCCCCCATTATCATTATCGGCGGCGGTCTTGCCGGATGCGAGGCTGCCTGGCAGCTATCGAAAAGAAACATTCAAGTAATACTTTACGAAATGCGGCCAATTGCCTTCTCGCCGGCGCATAAATCACCGTATCTTGCAGAACTCGTATGCAGCAATTCCCTCAGGTCGAATGCGATTGAAAACGCTGTCGGCCTCCTCAAGGAAGAGATGCGGCTGTTAAACTCACTTATTATGGGGGCGGCCGATGCCACAGCGGTTCCCGCAGGCAAGGCGCTGGCTGTCAACCGGACGGATTTTTCCCGATACATTGAAGAAAAACTCCTGGCCTGTAAAAACCTTGAAATCATCCGGGAAGAAATTTCTGAAATTCCCCGGGATCAGACGCTCATCATTGCCACCGGCCCCCTCACCTCCAACGCTCTGGCCCGGAGCATCTCGCTTCTTACGGGAGGCGATTATCTCTATTTTTACGATGCCATTTCCCCCATCATCTACGGAGACTCCATCGACCGGGAGGTCGTTTTCAGTGCTTCGAGATACGTGGTGGAAGACGAAGGAGACTATTTAAACTGTCCTCTTGAACAGGATGAATACGAACGCTTCTGGAAAGCCCTGACGGAGGCCGAAGAAGTGCCCCTCAAGCCCTTCGAGGAATCAAGGTTTTTCGGCGGATGCCTTCCCATCGAAGTCATGGCCGGAAGCGGCATCCATACCCTTGCCTTCGGGCCCATGAAACCCGTCGGCCTGACCAATCCGAAAACGGACAAGCAGCCGTATGCCGTGGTGCAGCTTCGTCAGGAAGACAAAGACGGCATCCTTTTCAACATGGTGGGATTTCAGACAAAGCTGACCTGGCCGGAACAGCGCCGGATATTCCGGATGATCCCGGGACTGGAAAACGCCGAATTTGCCAGATACGGAAGCATCCATCGCAACACGTTCATCAATGCTCCCGTCCTTCTGAAAAAAACCCTCCAGCTAAAAACGCATGACAACATCTTTTTTGCAGGCCAGATTACAGGGGTCGAAGGATATGTGGAATCCGCCGCCATGGGTCTCGCTGCCGGCTTCTCCGTCGTACCCTATCTGACAGGTGAAGAAATGACCCCGTTTCCGGAAGAAACGGCGCTTGGAAGCCTCATCCGCTACATAACGAGGCCTGATCATCGTCACTTTCAGCCGATGAACGTCAATTTCGGCCTCTTCCCTCCCCTCACCGGAAAAATCCCGAAAAGAGACCGGGGACACTATTACGCACAGCGATCTTTAAAAGCCCTCAAAAACTGGAAATTACCTACTTCAGAATCTGATCAAGCTGCTCTTGATAAAGCTTGAAATCGCTTAAGTCGTTATGCCTCCCGCCCTCGATGGTGATCAGTTTTCCGTTCGTTTTGATGAGTTTAAGAAGCTTCTGGCTGGAGTTGTACGGCACAATCTCGTCCTCAGTGCCGTGGATAAGGTATATCGGACACCCCACTTCCGGAATCCATAAATCGCACCTCATCGGATAACGGAGAATCCTGTCCAGCAATCCCGCGGGAAGGAATGGATAATGGTATTTCGCGACATCCCTGAGGCTGTAGAAGGGTGATTCCAGAATCAGCATCCGCGGCTTCGATGACTTTGCCAGATAAACAGCCAGTCCGCTTCCGATGGAGCGGCCATAGAGTACGATCTCGCTTTCCTGATAATGCTTTTTTAGGTAGCCGTACGCGACGGCCGTGTCCTGATGGAGCATGGCTTCGTTCTTTATTTTCCCCGTACTCTTTCCATAGCCCCTGTAATCCGGTATCACGATATCATAGCCCCGGATAGTGAAGTCCCCGGCGACATCACCCCAGTCGCGCAGGCTGCCTGCGTTCCCGTGGAAATAAAGAACGACGCCTTGGGGATGCTCCACCTTGAAGTGGAGGGCATTGATCTTCACCCCGTCAACGTCCCACATCAGCTCCTCAAATCGGCCCGGAAAAGCGTATCTGTAATTTGCCGGGAGAGTTTCAGGGTAGAAAATGAGGCTCTCCTGCCCGAAATAGAGCAGGGAGCATCCGGCAATGCAGACGACGGCAATCAACAAGAGAATTTTCAGCATTGAATTTCCCCAAATGTTCATTCCATTTAAATCCTGGATCCCCGTTTTCACGGGGATGACACAGATTGTGGACCCCCCGGGTGACGGGGTGGGCAGTTCCCCGCCTGCAACGATGATCAGCGATGGTACTTTCTGATAACGGCAGTCACGACCCCACCGAGGCGCAGTTCGGATTTAGGCCTGATGGCCGGATATTTCGGGTTGGCCGATTCGAGGATGACCGTTTTCTTTTCCTTGCGGAAATATTTCATCGTCCATTCGCCATCGACTTCAGCAATAACAATATCCCCGTTTTTCGGCTCTCTTCCCTTTTCCACAATAACCAGATCCCCCTCCATGATTCCCTCACCCGTCATGGAATCCCCGCTGACCTTCAGCAGAAAAGACGACTCCGGCCGGTTGATGAGATATTCATCCAGGGAGATGATATCCCGGAGTTCCTCTTCTGCAGGAGACGGAAATCCCGCCGCGATCTCGCCGACCATCGGAAGGCCGAATGAACGCCTCGCCGGTTTCAGAAACCCGCGGGAATCCCTTTCGACAAGACCACCGGCCAGAAGTTTGTTTATCCAGAAGTGGACGACGCTCTTTGAGCGCACCCCCAGAAGATCCATCATCTCGGCGTAGGTCGGCATCCGCCTGTTTTCACAGAAAAAGGCGGCGATTTTTTTCTCTACCGTCACGATCGTCCGTTTATCGTCCATGACAAATACAATAATAGAACGTAAGTTCTATTGTCAAGAAAAATGTGCTTTCTATTTTATGATTGATTATACATATGAATGAGGATAAAGAATCTGAACTGCGCTTCTCGCTTTGACGTGTGAATCGTTATGTGCGGCGCTCATATTGGTGAATGTGGACGTTTATGATTGAATGGATATTAGCCCTCCCTGCGTACATGAAAGTCGGGGGCGCCCTTGCAGGAATTCTTCTGACAAACAGATTCGGTCTTTCCCTCGGATTTGCTATACTGTTGTTTTCCGTCATTCTTGCCCTGTGGTCGGGTGCGGCCATTGAGGAAATCTGGCTCCAGTTCGTCAGTTCCGAAAACCCCGATAATTATCTGCTTCCCGCAGTGGTTTTTTTTCTTCTGTATTTTACCGAATCGCTCGATCAAACAGGCAGGATGGAACGCACGGTAACGGCTCTCAAGGCCTGGTTGAAAAGCAGAAAAATGCTTCTGGCAGGATTGCCCGCCCTTGTCGGCCTGCTTCCCATGCCCGCGGGAGCGCTTTTTTCAGCGCCCATGGTCGCGTCGGTCGACGAAAAGAACGAACTGGATGCGTCCCATAAGGCCGCCATCAACTATTGGTTCCGCCATATCTGGGAGTACTGGTGGCCTCTATATCCCGGCGTGCTGCTGGCAATTACGTATTCGGGATTGTCCGCCGCCCTCTTCTATCTCATTCAGATTCCCTTTACCTTTGCCGCCGCCACGGCAGGTTATTTCTTTATTTTGAGGAAAATTAAAACCAACGACTCCGATGACCCGAACGGCGGCTTCCTGGATTACGATGCGGTACTTTCCGCCCTCAGCCCCATCGGCCTTCTCGTAGTTATTTCCGTAATAGGATCAATACTTTTAATAACGTACGGAGTGAGCGGATCCCTCTCCAGCCTGATTGCCATGCTTGTCGGTTTGGTCCTCGCGATTCTGATGACCTTTTTCAGACATACCGCCGCATGGATTCCTTCGCTCGATTTTTTCAAAAAAAGAAACACCTGGCTGATGATCGTTCTTGTCATCGGCATCCAAGCATTCTCCGTCGTCCTGAAAAATCCGCTTGATGCCGCAGGAACAACACTCGTGACGCTCATGCGCGACGAATTTATCAGTATCGGCGTTCCCATACTGGCGGTCATCGTGCTGATTCCTCTTATCTCAGGCATGGTCACGGGCACGGCCTTCGGCTTTGTCGGCGCGAGCTTCCCCATTGTCTTTGCCCTAGTCGGACAGAATCCCACCCTCGGAATTTCGGCAGCAACAACGTCGTGCGCTTATGCCTTCGGTTACATGGGAATGATCATATCGCCTATCCATGCGTGCTATGTCGTCACCTGCGAATATTTTGAGACGCCCGTTTTGGCCACATACCGGTATATCGCCGGCCCGTGTGTATTTATCCTGATGACGTCCCTGATCCTGTCGGGGCTGTACTACACACTGATGTAAAAAGCGTGATTGTAAAAAAGGGGGGCCAATGAAGCATGTATTGCCCGATCCGTGCATGAAATATCTGCAGAAGCGGGCCGTTGTAAGATCGCTTTCGGGAGGATTCGACCGCAGCCGGCATTTCAGACGGGCGGTCGTGATTCCTTCCCTGGGCGAAACGGAATCCCTGCCGGCCACGCTCCAGTCTCTGTCCGCCAATACGCCTGCCGATATTCTCGCCGGCACTTTCGTTCTGGTGATTGTCAATAACACGCCCACGCTGGCAAACGGCAAAGAAAATAGTGCAATATTGCAGGAATATATCCGGGACAACACGCGAACTCTTGAATGGCTGGAAACTGAAAGCGGACAACTCCCCCTGCAGCTTGGCTGGATCGATGCATCATCCCGCGGGAACGAACTCCCTCCCCGGGGCGGCGTCGGCCTTGCCCGGAAAATCGGTTGCGACAGCGCGCTCGCGTATCTTAAGGAATCGGAAAACCCGACCCCTCTTCAGGAATTCGTCTTTTTCTCCCTCGATGCGGACACCCTGGTGTCACCCGATTACCTGGATGCGGCAGGGCGTGAACTTCTTACGAGCGGAAAATCAGGCGGGGTCGTTTCTTTCCGGCACCAGCAGGCCGGCACCCCTGAAGGCCAGGCCGCCATTGACGCCTATGAAGCGTTTCTGAACTACTATATCGAAGGGTTGCGCCTGGCGGGATCACCCTATGCTTTTCACACCGTGGGCTCCTGTCTCTGTTTTACGGCAACGGGCTATATAAGGACCAACGGGTTCCCTGCGCGCAGGCAGGCAGGGGAAGACTTCTACTTCTGTATGGAACTGGCTAAAACGGGCGGTATCTGCGAAATTAAAAACACAAAAGTGTTCCCCTCTTCCCGGATCTCGCACCGTGTTCCCTTCGGCACCGGACGGCGCATGGCGGAGGCATTACTTAATGGTAAAGAAGAACTGCCGGCTTACGATTTCCGGGTGTTCATTGCGCTCCGGGATCTTTTTTCCACCGTTTCCGCCAACCTCGATAAGGATGCCCGGCACATCTACGCCTGCATCCACCATCTGCCTACGGTGGATTTCCTGGAGGAACGCGGTTTCTCACAAATCTGGCCGCGCTTCCGCCGGCAGTACAAAGGGCAGGAAGCCCTTCTTGCCGCTTTTTACCGCTGGTTTGACGGCTTTGTCACCCTCAAATATATCCACCGGTTGACGGAACAGGAATGGCCGCGTCAGCCGGTTCAACTCATGACGAGAGCTTTGAGGAATTTGTTTCTCACATCATCACACAGCGTTTGATCATTGCGACTCCCCAATCAATCATTGTGTGCGGTCTGATCATATTTTAGTGATTATCACTCGTCTCTTCCTGCGCCTTTTCCAGAATCTCGCCAATCAGTTCTGCGGCCCTTCCGGTAAGCATCAGACAACACTGAAATTTATCACTTCCCCGGTAATTTCTGGCCTGATCAGTATCCATCCAATCCACATTGACGATTTCACGGCATAGAATTTTATTATCGGTTATCTCTTCCCGGAACCGCTTCATGAATATCCGGCCGTATTTCCACATCTTCATATCCGATTTAGTTCCTGTCTTGGAACGGCCGAATCTCAAGCCGATGACGGCAAGACCGCCGATAACAATGCCGCAGACTTCTCCGTGGGCAGCTAACCCTCCGCCAAATGAATCCATTGTTTTGATCAGATGTTCACTTTCAATTCCCAGTTTTTCTTGCCCAACTGCAAGAATGGCCTGACTTCAATGCAAACCGTCGCTGAACATTTTCATTGCTTTTTCCTGCATTTCTACGGGTGTCATTTTGATCCTCTTTTCTCCTCAGCGTTTTTCCTCATATTTATACTGCATAGGACTGAAATACTCCGCAAAACGTGCAGAACCATTTCTAACTCTGCCTTTCTGCAAATAAATCTCTTTGTCTCCTAAATCAACTTATCTACCTGTGACTCAGCTGAAACCGGTTCTATAAAAAGGGCATTGTTTTTATTGATATGCCCGGGATCAGTCCAAAACTTATTCCGGATTATTCCCATATAAGGGGGCGTATGATTCTTGCCGTACCTGATCTGTAAAACGTTTTATGTCGGCAGGGGCAATATTTAACGACAGTAGTGTTTGACGTGTAACTTCCAGACCCGCCTCAAATTCAGGTTGAATAACCTCATTCGCTCCTAACTTTCGTAAGATCTGCATTTGTTCAATGTTTTCCGCTCGCGCCACAATTTTTAATTGCGGATTAAGATGTCGGGATTTCTCCACAATAGTTTTCGTAACTATCGCAGAAGGTGTTGTAATGATTAATAGTTTTGCATGACCAATGCCGGCGGCATTTAAGACAATCGGCTGGCTGGCGTCTCCATAAACCAAAGGCACTCCCGTTTCTTTCAAGCGGTTGACCTGGCGGGAGTCAAGCTCGATCACCACAAATGTTACTTTTAAGTTTTTTAACACATCTGCCACGTACGCACCTACCCGCCCTGCCCCCGCAATAACCACATGATGGTGCAGACCGGTTTGAGGTACATTCATCGTTTGCAGAGGTTCATGCTTAAACCGCCTCCTGCGGATTGCATAGAGCGGTGCTGTAAGCCCTGATATAAAAGGAGTCAGTATCATCGTGATCACAGTCGCTGTAAGCATCAGTGAGAACAGTTCGTTGCTGATGGATTGCGTGTGAACCCCCACTCTTGCGAGAACAAATGCGAACTCGCCGACCTGAAAGAGGCCTAATCCTACGGCTAAGGGAATAACGTTACCGTAACCGAAAAACATTACCAGAACAGCGAATATCAAGCCTTTACCGATGATAATCGACAAGACCATCAATGAGACAGTTTTCAGATTGGCAAATAGAAACGCCGGGTCCAAAAGCATTCCTATGGAAACGAAAAAAAGGAGACCGAATACATCCCGCAGCGGGATAATGTCGCTCAAAGCCTGATGAGAGTAGTCTGATTCGCCTAACACCATCCCCGCCACAAAGGCCCCGAAAGCAAAAGAAAGACCGACAACATATGTGGCGTAACCGACTCCTAACCCGGTTGCGGTAACCGTCAACAAAAACAGCTCCCGGGAGTTCCAGCTGGTGACATAGGACATAAGGCGTGGAATAACCCTCGTCCCTACTATAATCATGAGGATAAGAAAGCCTGCAGCTTTCAATGCCGCCCATCCCAAAGCAGGCAATCCCGCCTGCGGATTGCTTAATTGGGGAAGCATGATTATCAGGGGAATAACAGCCAGGTCCTGCACAATCAACATGCCGATCATGACACGGCTCGAGAGGGTACCCATCAGGCCTCGGTTCATCATTGATTTCAATATGACCATCGTACTGGAAAGAGAAATCAACGCTCCGATCCAGAGAGAGGCTATTTCCCCGAAACCCAGCCAGCGACCGATGGCAAAACCGTACGCGATTGTCAGGATCATTTGTATTGGTGTGCCGATCAGGGCAACTTTACGCACAGGTTTTAGCTCTTTAAATGAAAATTCAAGTCCTAGCGCAAAAAGTAATAGAGCCACCCCGATTTCAGCTAACAGCTCAATGTTATGGATATCCGCCACCGTGATTCCACCGGTATAGGGACCAACAACCACACCAGCCAGAATATAACCCAGAATAAGCGGTTGCTTCAGTTGCTGAGCAATCAGCCCTCCCATTAAAGCGGCAACAATGATGATGGCAATATCAGCGGTTATTCCCATAAAAAACCGACAGCAAATAGTGAACATAAAAGTGAAATCTTTCCGCCCGGCGTAGCGCAGACGGTAGATCACAGTTCATAGATTAAGATTCTGTTAGCATCCGGGAGGGTGTGACCGAAAACATTATCTCATCTCCTTGCCGACATTTTTCTGTTCTGATCTGATTTTTCACTCGTTCATTCAGCAGAAGAATGTCAACTTCACACATATCGATCCCTTCATAATCGGCAGGCTACTATTTAATCTCCCGGATGACCCTGCCCTGACTCAAGAACGAAAGTCCCAGGTTGCCGGAGAGATCCTTCATGATGGATTCAATTAGGGGTTCGTTGACCGGCTTGTCTGCCATCCACTCGACCAGAAAATTGGCACCTGTCCCGCTCTGATCCTTCTGGGAAATGGTAAAGATTATCGTTGCAAGGGGGTTGAGCGGACGGTCTGCAGAAACAAAATGTTTGACTGCCTTGCCGTCCGTATTAAAAAAAACGACCTTCGTGATTTTGATCGGATTCTTCAGATCCGTATTGTGAATGGCGAGGAAAGCGCTCAAATCATAATGTTGCTTTTCCATGTGGGGAATGTTCGAGTAGATCGGCATGTAAAGGACCTGCCCCCTGATTTTTCGTCCACCTTTGTCAGGTATTTTGAGGGTCTCGGGATTGAAGGAAACGGGTATCGAGCTATCTTCCGTTCTGGATTCCTGATTTTTACAGGATATGAATGTAACAGCAATTAAAAGAATAAGGATTATCTGAATCCGTTTAGCCATTGACAACACCCTCCTTTTTGTTTGAGATGAATATTTGATAAGATATTGCTTATTAACGATGTAGTATAAAAAGGAACCTCCTTGTGTGTCAATGAAATATAATCGCAAAGGATGGGTATGGCGTGTCGATGATCGTGGAAGGCATAAATCCCCGGGCTGGGCTATCCCTCCTATCGGGAAAGATATCCGTCTATTGCCCATTTCACCCGCATGAAGGCCTTTTTGTGTATAATCCGGACAGACATGTCTTGTGAACTCATCATGCATGAGGCGATATGACTGAATTGATATTCCTCTTGAATAGTCTGGGGCGGTGTAGCTGTGATCATTGCCACTTGAACTCTTGCATATCTGAGGAAAAATCAGATTTAACGCTTACAGTTTGTGCTTGGAAAAAACATTGAACAAAACACCGTAACTAGTCGTATTTTCAAGATAATATTTTCATATAATCACTATTATCTTAAAAACGAGATGAAATATTTAAAATAGTGGAATTTTTTCTTAAGAATTATTAGAATATTCCGTGTCAACTTGTCCGTAATCTCTTATAACCAGATCATAAAGCTGGTTTCGGGAAACATCCATGAAGAAACAACTTGTCATCGTGTTTTTTGTTTTCAGCTTTTTTCTATTTCCTCTTCATCACATATCAAACGCAGCAGACCTTACTCTGAATAACACTCCAACACAGGTATGCTTCAGCCCAAGAGGGGGATGCACTGATGCAATCATTGACCAGATTACCCATGCTAAATATGAAATCCTTGTCCAAGCCTATTCTTTCACTTCAGCCCCTATCGCAAAAGCCCTGCTAAACGCCCATAAACGGGACGTCAAGGTAGAAACGATACTCGACAAGAGTCAGGGCCGCCCCCCGTAGGGAGAAATATACTTCAGCCACCTTCCTGGCCAATGCAGGCATTCCCACCTTTATAGATGACAGACACGCCATCGCCCACAACAAGCTCATGATCATTGACCGGGAAACGGTGATCACTGGAAGTTTCAATTTTACGAAAGCTGCTGAGGAAAAGAATGCGGAGAATCTGCTGATTATCAGGAATAAAAGTCTGGCGAAGATTTACATGGAAAGCTGGTATACGCATAAGGAACATTCGGAGAGGTATGGGGAACGGTAAATCATCCGGATTCGCTCGTTGACAAGATTGATCATTTTCAAGATAATGCTTCATCAATAACAATTGAAGAAGAAAAGCATTCTGACGGATTCATGAACAGAGGATTCGTCGAAGAAATCACCCAAATAATCAGCAATGCAGGAGGACGTTTATGGCAAAGAAAGTTCTGGTTTTGTTGGGAAGTCCAAGAAAAAAAGGAAATAGCGCCATCCTGGCGGAACAAATTTCAAAAGGGGCAAAATCGGCTAAAGCAAAGGTCGAAACCATTTATCTGCATGGGAAAAGTATTGCGCCCTGTAAAGCATGCATGAGCTGCCAAAAGAAAGGCAGCAAAGGCTGTTCCATCCAGGATGACATGCAGGAGATCTATCTGAAGCTCGTTGAAGCAGACGCCTGGGTGATTGCCAGCCCTGTTTACTGGTTTACCATGTCCGCCCAGACCAAGATCTTCATGGATCGATGTTTCGCCCTTCTCGCTTACCAGACAAATCCCTTCCGGGGAAAGCGGATCGCCATCGCCATGACGTATGGCGATGAAGACCCTTTCGCCTCCGGTTGCGTCAATGCCTTAAGGGCTTTTCAGGACGCCTATAGTTATACGGAATCCCCGATTGTCGGGATGGTCTATGGCAGCGCCATGGACGTAGGACAGATCCGATCGAATGAAAAGGTCATGCAGGAGGCCGTTGAGCTGGGGAAGAAGCTTGTATCAGAATAAATATCATCATAAATACCGGTGACTTTGAAAAGGAATCATGAAATGGCCAAACAGCTTGATCGAAAAGAAATAGTTACCTTAAGAAATGCACTCCTGTCCGAAATCGTTCAATTCGAAGCCCTTGTCAATCTGCTGGATCGTAAGGGCATCATCGACAAAGAGGAACTGCTGGAGGAAAATTTGTAGCTTTCCGATGAACTGAAAAAAAAGACGGAACAATTTACAGGATAAAACCGGGCATGTCGGTTATAGCTGAAATCAACGTGCGGAAAAGAATGGTGATCGAATTCATCCTCTTCCCCATTATCAGTTACCTGGATGAAGGGCTGAAGGTCAGGTGAGCGCGTGTCGTATCTCTGATAGAAAATCAGAGTGCGATTGTCCTGCGGTCACTTTTTCTTGACATACAAATGTCCCTTTTTTATACTCAATCAACAGTGAACTACCCCGCCCACAGGGCGGGGCATCAAAATCATTAAAACAATTCT
>CAZIQY010000058.1:0-4174 GCA_964541605.1 uncultured Syntrophaceae bacterium
GCTCATGCCTTTGCCCGGCAGAGCGCCCGTCCCGCCGTCGAGGAAATGCAAAAGTATGTCTTCGCGTAGAATGCTGTCGTACAGTCTCGCCGTCAACGAAGCCTTCCACCAGATGATGGCCTCCGACCCGTCCGTCATGCTCATCGGCCAGGGGGTCAAAAGTCCGTGGTATGTGGGAAACACCGCCCAGGGGCTTTTGGACAGATTTGGGGAGGACCGGGTTGTCGACACGCCGGTTTCGGAAAACGCCATGACAGGCGCCGCCGTCGGGGCGGCCCTCGCGGGGATGAGACCCATTATCGTCCACCCGCGGATGGATTTCATGCTGTACGCCTTCGACCCCATCATCAACGAGGCGGCCAACTGGCATTACATGAGCGGCGGCAAGGCCTCCGTGCCGGTAGTCATCTGGGGGATCATCAACCGGGGAGGAGAGCAGGCGGCGCAGCATTCGCAGGCGCTCCATGCCACGTTCGCCCATATTCCGGGACTGAAGGTGGTCATGCCTGCGACGCCCTATGACGCGAAGGGCCTCATGGTTTCCGCCATCCGTGATCCCAACCCCGTCGTCTTCATCGACGACCGCTGGCTTTACCGGCTCGAAGACGATGTCCCGGAAGACGTGTATAGCGTGGAAATCGGAAAGGGCGTCATCCGCAAACCGGGGAACGATGTGACCATCGTGGCCGTTTCCTGGATGGCGCGTGAGGCGGAAAAGGCCCTCCCGCAACTGGAGGCCGAAGGAATCGACGCGGAGCTGATCGACCTGCGCAGCGTCAAGCCCCTCGATGCGGATCTCGTGATTGCCTCCGTGAGAAAAACGGGACGCCTCGTTGTGGCCGACGGGGGCTGGCGGACCTGCGGCATCGCCGCGGAAGTGATGGCCCTGGTAGCAGAACACGCCTTTGCATCCCTCAAGGCGCCGGTCAAGCGGGTCACGCTGCCCGATTGCCCCGCTCCGGCAAGTGCCGCGCTGGAAGCGGCCTATTATCCGGGAGCGGAAGCCATCGTCGCCGCCGTTAAAGAAATATTTTAATATGGGGAAATATTTATTTAAAGTGAGACCTCTGAATTTTAGTGAAAATTATATTCCTTGTCATTCCCGCATCACCACTGTAATTCCCACACCCCTCTGTCATTCCCGTGTAAACGGGAATCCAGTGTTTTCAATGGCTTCCTGGATTCCCTCTTTCGAGAGAATGACAGTAGAGCGAGGGAATGACAGAAAGGACAGATTTTCAAAGGTCTCTTTACGCATTAAGTGTTAAGTTTTAAGTCTGTAGAAATACGGATATAATACCAATAGCCTCATTTAGATAATTACATATGAATAAAAAGATACGTTTTGTAGAACCGGCCAAAGTCTACCGGATGATCAAGGACGAACTGGACGCCGCCTATTTCGATGTCATGACAAAGGGCGACCTCATCGACCGGGGTCAGTTGCGGCAGTTTGAAGAAAACCTGGCGGCCTTCGTGGGGACAAAATATGCCGTGGGGCTCAACAGCGGCTACGACGCGCTGCATATGTCGCTCCGGGCGGCAGGCATCGGTCCCGGCGACGAGGTCATCGTGCCGGCTCATACCTTCGTGGCGACGGCCTCGGCGGTGGTGAACGTGGGCGCACGGCCCGTCCTGGTGGATGTGGGGAATGATTTCAATATCGATTGCGACAGGGTCGAGGAAGCAATCAGGGATCAGGGATCGGCGATCAGGGCGATCATTCCGGTGCATCTCAGCGGCTACATGGCAGACATGGTCCGGATCATGGAAATCGCGGAGAAATACAACCTCGTGGTCATTGAGGACGCCTGCCAGAGCCTCGGTGCGAGCATGGTGGATCAAAAGGCCGGAGTCAGGAGTCAGGAGTCAGAAGAGATCAGAAAAATGGCCGGCGCCTGGGGGCTCACGGGCTGCTGGAGTTTTTATCCCTTCAAGATCCTTGGCGGCTATGGCGACGGCGGCGCAATCACGACGAACGATGCCGACGTTGCGCTCTTTGCCCGAAGAATGCGCTACAACGGCGAGGACCGTGACACGGGCGAATACCACGGCCATGGGTTCACCTGCCTGCTGGACAACCTTCAGGCCGCCTTCCTGGACGTGAAGCTCCGCCATCTGCCGGCATGGATCATCCGTCGCAAGGAAACAGCCGAACGTTACCGGGCGGCCCTGTCGGACATTCCCGATCTCCTCCTTCCACACTACGACGATCCCCGCCGTGATCACGTGTATCAGAACTACACCGTCCGGGCGAAACAGGGGAACGAATTTTCCGAATGCCTGAAAAAAAACGGCGTCGAGGTGCTGACCCAGTTCCGCAAGCCCTACTACCGCCACGAAGCCCTCCTTCTCGAAGACCGCGGCTTCCCGGAGACGGAGGCCCTCAGCCGCGAGGTCTGCTCCCTGCCGATGAATGTGGAGATCGAAGACGACGAAATCGATTATGTGATAACGGTCGTGAGGAGATTCTACAATAAATTAGGAGTCAGGAGTCAGAATTCAGGAGTATTGAATGAAGAGGGAACCCGCAAAAACATTTCATGATTTGATTGTTTGGCAAAAGGCTCATCAATTCGTACTATCGGTGTATAAAACTACCAAGCACTTTCCGAAAGAAGAAATGTATGGCTTGACTTCCCAACTCAGACGAGCTGCTATATCAATACCGGCAAACATTGCAGAAGGGTTCAAAAAAAGGGGTAAACCTGATAAGTGTCGATTTATGAATATTGCACAGGGTTCTCTTGAGGAATGCCGCTATTACTTAATTCTCTCAAGAGATCTCGGTTATACTGAAACAAACAGCCTAATGAGTCAAATAGAAGAGACAAGTAAACTGCTTAATGCCTATTCAACATCTATTCTGGCTCCTGACTCCTGAATTCTGTATTCTTAAAAAAGGAATTTGATTTATGTTAAAATTAAGCTCCCGCCATGCTTTGGTCATGCAATCCGAAATCCGGAACATGTCCATCGAATGCGACCGGGTGGGGGGGATCAACCTTTCTCAGGGCGTTTGCGACACGGAAGTGCCCATCGAGGTGCGCCGGGGCGCGCAGGAAGCCATCGACCGGGGGATCAACACCTACACGCGCTACGACGGTTTGCCGGAATTGCGTCAGGCCATCGCCGACAAGCAGCGGCGCTTCACGGGCATGGCGGTCAACCCTGAAGGCGAGGTCGTAGTCAGCGACGGGGCAACGGGCGCCCTGTACTGCGCCTGCCTTGCCCTCCTGAATCCCGGCGACGAGGTCATCGTTTTCGAACCCTATTACGGGTATCACATAAGCACCCTCGCTGCAGCGGGAGCGGTCCCCGTCTACGTCCGCATGGAGCCTCCCGACTGGAGCTTTTCCCGCGACGCTCTCGAACGGGCGCGGACACCCCGCACCCGGGGAATCATCGTCAACACGCCGGCGAATCCGTCGGGCAAGGTATTCACCCGTCCGGAACTGGAAATCGTCGCGCAATTTGCCGAGAAATTCGATCTTTTTGTTTTCACCGACGAAATCTACGAACATTTTCTCTACGACGGCCACCGGCACATCGCCCCGGCGACCCTTCCCGGCATGGCGGAACGAACCATCACCATCTCCGGTTTATCCAAGACCTTCAGCATCACCGGCTGGCGCATCGGCTATTGCCTCTGCGATGAAAAATGGGCGAAAGTCATCGGGTATTTCAACGATCTGATTTACGTATGCGCGCCTGCGCCCCTGCAGATGGGGGTGGCGGAGGGGCTGAATGCCCTCGGCGATGAATATTACGACGGCCTCTCCCGGATGTACACGGCAAAAAGGGACAGAATTTGCGACGCCCTGACAAAAGCGGGGCTGATTCCATACATTCCCCAGGGCGCCTATTACGTCCTTGCGGATATATCGAGGCTTCCGGGAGAAAACAGCAAACAGCGGGCCATGTATCTCCTCCGGAAAACCGGGGTGGCCTGCGTGCCGGGCATGGCGTTTTATCACGACAACAGCGGAGAGTCCCTCGCCCGCTTCTGTTTCGCCAAGGAAGACGCCATTCTCGAAGAAGCCTGCCAAAAAATAGGGGGACAGCGCCCCTATTTTTTATGAGGCGGGTGGAAATAGGGGCGCTGTCCCCCTATTTTATCCCAGTTAAAGCGTATGAAACACCAGCTTAAAAATCGGCATTTTTACCTGATGAT
>CAZIQY010000058.1:4274-17146 GCA_964541605.1 uncultured Syntrophaceae bacterium
CCCAGTTAAAGCGTATGAAACACCAGCTTAAAAATCGGCATTTTTACCTGATGATAGCCAGCGATGTGGTGCTTTTTTCCCTCGCCCATTTCATGGCGTACCTCATCCGTTTCGAATTTGCACCCAATCAGACGGAGCTCTGGCAGTTCATGGTGGTCCTTCCGTGGCTTATCCCCACAAAACTTGCCGTATTTTTCCTTTTCGGCCTGTACCGCGGCATGTGGCGCTACACCAGCGTCCGGGATTTCTGGCGTCTGGCGGAAGCGTGCATCGTATCCATGCTCTTGATCATGGCCGTGATCCTGTTTGTGTACCGTTTTCAAGAGTTTTCCCGCGCCGTCTATGTACTGGATGCGGGATTTACGTTTCTTCTGGCGGGAGGACTCCGGATGGGCATCCGTACACATTTCGCTGCCAAGGAGCGAGAGCAGGCCGATCTCAACGGCGCCGCCTATCCGAAGCACCGTAAAAGGGTGCTCATCATCGGTGCCGGCGCCGCCGGCGAAAAAATACTGCGGGAAATATTCGATAATTACCAGATTCACTATGAGGTGGCGGGATTCATCGATGACGATCCCGACAAAATGGGGCGGACGATTCACGGCGTGCCTATTCTGGGTTCCGTGGAGAGGCTCCCTGATATCGTCGAGAAAGAGAATATTGAGGAGGCGCTGATCGCCATCCCCTCCGCCGGCGGCGAACAGATGCGGCGTATCGTAAATATCTGCAAGGGCTGCAACGTCTTCTATAAAACACTGCCCGGAATCGGAGAGATCATCGACGGCCGGGTGAGCGTCAAGGTGCTTCGCGACGTGCGGTACGAGGATTTGCTGGGACGCCCCCCCGTTCACCTCGATATCACGGGTATCACGGACTACATCAGCGGCCGCGTCATTCTCATCACCGGATGCGGCGGCTCCATCGGTTCCGAGCTGTGCCGCCAGGTGATCAAATTCCAGCCCCGCACCCTCATATTGCTGGACGCGAGCGAGGCCAATCTGTATCTCATTCAGATGGAGCTTCAGCACGAGATCCGCTTCGCGAATTTCCATGCCGCCCTGGGCCACGTGCAGGACAGGCCTCTCATGCAGTCAATTTTCCGGAAATTCCGGCCCCAGGTCGTCTTTCATGCCGCTGCGTACAAGCATGTGCCGATCCTGGAGAAAAATCCCTGGAAGGCCGTCGATAACAATATTCTTGGAAGTCAGGTCGTTATGGAGATCGCTGTCGAGCATAATGTGGAGCGGTTCGTGCTTGTATCGACGGACAAGGCCGTGCGGCCTACCAACGTCATGGGGGCGAGCAAGCGGGTGACCGAGCTTCTGCTGCAGCGCCTGCAGGGAAACGGCACGCGGTTCATGGCCGTCCGTTTCGGCAATGTCGTCGGTTCTTCGGGATCCGTCATTCCCCTGTTCCGGCGGCAGATCGAACAGGGAGGCCCCGTCACCGTGACCCATCCGGAGGTCAACCGATATTTCATGACCATACCCGAAGCAGCCCAGTTGATCATCCAGGCAGGTGCCATGGGCGAAGGCGGCGAGATATTCATTTTGGAAATGGGCACCCCGGTCCGGATTCTGGATATGGCGAGAGACCTGATCCGCCTTTCCGGCAAGGAGCCTGACAAGGATATCAAAATTGTCTTTACCGGGTTGCGCGAAGGGGAAAAGCTCTATGAAGAACTCATCACCGTGGGAGAGGATATTGTGCCGACGAAGCATGAAAAAATACTGGTGCTCCGGACAAATGGCGGCGATAATCTAGAGTTGAAAGGCCCCGCGACGCCTGACGAATGGCTGAACTTCGGATTGAGCAGGCTCTACGATGCAGCGGCCCGGCATGACGCCTCCGCCATAAAAAAAATACTCGAGGAGGTCGTCCCCGAGTACACACCCCAGAATGCCGAGAGCATCCTGGGGGAATATTAATTATCTATAAACCAACCATTTTGTCATTCCTGCGAAAGCAGGAATCTAGTATTATCAAATACTCTCTGGATTCCCGCCTGCGCGGGAATGACAGGAAGTGTAGTTTTTCAAAAGTCTTATGGCAGGAGATTCCTGGCTCCGAACGTTTCTTCAAGGCCGACTTTCCAGACGTTATCCTCCCTGTAAAGCTTCAAGACGGCCGGTTTCGTTGATTTCCTGTACAGGATATTGATTTCCGCCGCTTCCTTCCCGATCATACCGATGTCCCACTTGCTTTGTTCCAGAACCGTATCCGGATCAAACGCCCCCAGATACCCATCCCAGTAAGCTTTCGCAAGCTCCCCGCCTTTTTCAAAATCTGCTGTAATGATTCCCTTCTCGATTTCGACCTTAGCTTTTCGCGATGCTTTATAAACGGCATCCACGGCGTTGTTTTTTGTCTTTGCCGTCAGGGACTGCCAGATGCCCGGATAGTTCTTCTCCTTCATGGCTTTGAACGTGGTCTCCGCCGAGACTAAAACAGCATTTACCACTTCATCCGGCGGCTTTGCAAAAGCGGGCGAGAACCATGTGAATAACAGAATAACGCCGAAGAGTGGCAAGAACCTGCTAATATTCATAACTGTCCGTCAGATCTCCACAAAAACAAATCCCCCTTCAGTTGTCAGGCGAAGGGGGATTTTTGCATTTTTATAATGTTCACTATCGGGGAAATAGGGGCTCTGTCCCTAATTATTCGATATCAATGATGATGCGTTGTAGTGGTCGTACCGCTCGTCGACTGGACAACGACCGCAGTCACAACGGCCGCGCCCACCGCCGCCGCGGCAACTGTGCCCGTGGCTACACCGGCTGCTGCTGTCGTTCCGGCAGCCGTTCCTGCTCCTGCTGCAGCACCGGTTGTGACAGTGCCTGTACCGGTAGCCGTGGTTACTGTCGTCGTCGTTGTTGCAGCTGTTCCGGTTGTCGTTGCCGTTCCTGTCGTCGTCGCTGCCCCTGCACCGGTCGCACCCGCGCCGACAGCCGACACGGTAATACCGGTCGCACTGATGACAGCCGTCTGACCGGCTACGATCGTGGTTGTGGCAATCACTGCGCCGGTAGCCGACAATGCGGATACCGACAGCGCACCTGCCGTACAGGTCACCGTTGTGGAGAGCTGCGTGCCGACCATGGCTACAACGAATTCAAAACCCGTTCCCCTGACACCGCAGACTGCCGTCGGCGAATGGACTTCGAATGTGTTGTTGCCGCCGATGAACTTGCTCACGTTGGCCGTCAGTCTGCCCAACATCATTGAGAAGATGCTCTTCCGCGTCTTCCCTTTGATCATGAATTCCTTGATTTCCATTTTCGAATTCTGCTGAATCCTGATTGTACTATCGTCGGAGAAGAGCATTGTGGCGGAGGATTTATCGCCGGTGACGATCAAATCTTTGACCTGCACCTGCGAGTTGACAACGGGCTTGTACGCCACGCCGGCTCTCGTCAGCGTCACTTTGCCGATGACGGAGGTAAACTTGCCTGCCGCAGCGGCAAAAACCGGATAGGGAATGACCAGTTGCACTACCAGTAAAAAAGCAAAAAAACCTCTCACTGATTTGGACATGATGATTACCTCTCAATTGTTTAATGATTATGATATGTATGATTAGTTAACAGTCGCTAACTCTAAAAAATAGGCCATTACTGTATCTTGTCCGGTTTCCCGTTGTCAATAATTTTTTGTCAACTATTTTTAAAAAAACCATGAGACCTTTGAAAATCTGTCCTTTCTGTCATTCCCTCGAAAGAGGGAGTCCAGGAAGCCATTGAAAAAACTGGATTCCCGTTTACACGAATGACAGAGGGGTGCGGGAATGACAAGAAACGTAATTTTCACTAAAATTCAAAGGTCTCACCATTAGAACAGTTTGATCACCACTGCCGCCGTAACCGCCATATTCATCAGTACCTGCGTGATGTCGCGGATTTCGCGCAGCCAGGCGATGCGGTCAAGCTTCTCCGGGACGACGATGGTGTCTCCCGGTTCGATGGCCGGCAAGTCCTCGCCGAAAGCGGTCAGCTCCCACCGGTCGCGGTTGTCGTTCCATGACAGAGCCCCCCTGTTGAGCTTCCGGGCGCTGCCGTCCACCTTCAGGACAAAGGTCTCCGATTCGGAGGCGTAACTCGAATACCCTCCGGCCATGTCGATGTAGTCCCTGAAGCTGAACTTGTCGAGGTACACATAACTGGCCTGAGCCATGACGGCGCCCATCACGTTGACGGTGCTGTTCTTCTGGGGAACGAAAAGGTTGTCGCCGTTTTCCATTTCGATGTCGTATTCGCTGCCCTTGAGGAGGCGCAAATGGGCCAGGCGTATGCTCATTCTTCCCGTCGCCCTGAGGTTGCGGATCGTCTCGATGAATTTATGCTTCTGGGCAAGTTCCACCTCTCTCGCCTTCACTTCGGCCTCGGAGAGGGACGTGGATACCCCCATCGCCCCCTGCGCCAGGAGTTCGTGCTCCAGGCGTTTGGCCATCTCTTCCAGGCCCGTCTGTTGAATCTCCCGGACCCTGTCCCTTTTAAATACGGCGCCCCTCAGATAGGCCTCGGGCGTAAAGCCCCCGGCCCGCTCGATCACGGATGAAAGCTTCTCTCCTTTGCGGATGGCGTACCTTCCGGGGTACCGGACCTCGCCCCCCAGGCCGACGTATTCCTCGAGACGCCAGTCCGTGATGCGCTTGATCATGACCCGGTCATAGGGATTCAGTTTCATGTTGTGCTCGGGATCCCCCTGAAGGGCCTTGCTGAGATTGAAATTTTTCAGCAGGTATTTCGCAGCCTTGCCCTCATCTATTTTTTGATAGAGGATTTCCGCCTGATCGTGGTACGCCGATTCCAGAACGTTTCCCGCCCGGAATATCAGGTCTTTCACCGTTATTCCTTCCGTGTACTGGTATGTGCCGGGTTTGAGAACGTCTCCGTCGATGGAGACGGATTTCTTGTACTTGTCCTCCCATACGGAATGGATGATGATCTGGTCTTCATCCGCAAGCAGGATATTGTCCTGCGGATCTCCCGCCGCGGCCTTTGCCACATCAAAGTAAAGGGTTTGATATTCCCGCTGCGCGGTGATGCGAATGAGCTCTCCTTTTTTCATCAGAGCGTCCCGCGTCAGCCCGCCCGCCGCCAGGATGGCGTCCTTGATCCGTGTGTCCCCGCTCAGGTCGAACCGGCCTGCCTTGCGGACTTCGCCGGTAACGACAAAAAACGGCTTGTCCTTGAAAAACCACTTGCTGAAGACGAAGACCTGGTCCTGGGGCTGAAGGGGGATGTTATTTTCCTTGTCTTTCTTGAAAAGCATCTTCCCCAGGTTGAAGGGAATCAGGAAAGGTTCGAGAGAGGGGGGCTTCAGCCGTTTGATCAGGGCGTAGTCAAAATGGGTTTCCGGCAGAAAATCCTCCGGTTTCCCCAGAAGATCCCGCACCGTCATCCCCGCTTTGTATTCATACTTGCCCGGCCGCTTGATGTTGCCGCTTAAGTACACGGCGTTCACGTCCGTATCGACAATGGAAAAGACTTTTACCAGGTCCGCGTCCTGCAGCTTGACGTGGATCGCCTTTTCGAGGTTTTTATCGTTAATATCCTGGACAATCTGTTTCTCCCCCCTGACAATTCTCTCCACCTGAATCTGCTGGGTGTAGGCGGTGGGAACGATGCCGCCGGCGTTATCGATGAGGTGTTCCAGGTCGTGCCTGTCCTTCAGTTCATAAACGGCGGGCCGTTTGACGTTCCCGGCGATGCCGACGAGAGGGCCCGTCACGGGCACGAAAACAATATCCCCGGCCTGCAGCATCATGTCGTGGGATTTATCGCCCTTCAGAAGCAGGTCGTATAGATCGAAGGAGGTCAAAAGCCTGTCTTTCCTTTTAAGTTGAATCCGGCGCATGGAACCGATATCCGACGGCCCGCCGGCGATGAGGAGGGCGTCCGTAATGGTGGCGAAAGATCCGATCGTATAGGCCCCCGGCCTGCGCACGTCTCCCAGGACGAAAACGGGAATGGTTTTCAGGGCGCCCATGGAGATATCGATGTTCGCGCCGACAATCTGCTCGGACTGTTTGATGAGATAGGTAGACATCTGCTCGAAAGTCATTCCCGCCACAAACAGGGGTCCCACCTGGGGAATAGTGATCTTGCCGTCCCGGTCCACCGTGAGGTTGTACTGGGCGTTGACGCGTCCCCAGAGGAGGATCTTCACCTCGTCCCCCGGCCCGACGACATACTTCAGAGGTACCGGAATATCCTTCCTGTCCGTCAATACCCGCACGGCGGCTTCCCGGAAAAAGTCCGAACCGAACAGACGCAAATCCAGAGAAATGGCTTGATATTTTCCGATCTTTCGCGAACGGTCAAAGAATGACTCTGCCGCGGGTTCCGTGCCGATCACGGTTTTCTCTGCCCAGGGCGGTTCCTTTTTTTCGACCTTTTCTCCTTCTCTTTTTTCAGGCCCCTTCTCAAGGGCTTTTTCCCTCTGTTCCAGAAGCTGCTTTCCCTTTGCCACGTCTTCGGGGGAGATGTCTTTGAATTCAGGCCGGCCTTTCAGCGCCTCGATTGCTCCGGGTGTCAACTGCCCTCCCGTTTTGCCCAGTTCCTGCTGAATTGCCTGCTGCTGGGCGGGTGACAGTTTATGCAGGGCTTCGGTTTGCTGAGGCGTCATCTGAGGAAGAGCGGGTGTTTGGCCCGCCGCCGGGGTGCCGATGGGAATCGCCTGAACCGAAGGAGTGGGAGCCGGTGGGGCTGATACTGTCGGCACCGATGCCGCCGGAGCCCCCGTTCCGGGCTGCTGCGCCATCGCCGCCTGCGCGAACATTAGAAGGAATAAAAAGAAAAATAGGGTAAAAGGGGGACATGTTCTCAGTAAAAATAGGGACAGCGCCCCTATTTTTTTCACCGTTTTCTGAATGGCCACGGTATGCTCCTTATATTTACATTGATATTTTGCTTCTCCAGATATTCCAGAAAGAAAGCGGCAAAAATCCCTATAAAAACCGCCACGAAAAACGAAAGGATCACCATCTGCGCCCGTTTCGGTTTTGTCTTCCTGTCAGGTGCTTTCGGGGGATCGATGACCTTGAAAGCGAAATTCTCCTTCACCTCCGCCATCATTGATGTTTCCAGTTGCTGTGCGATGAGATTGTAAATGTTCTGCTTTATCAGGGGATCCGCCGTTTTCGCGAGCTGTTCCTCGAGGTATTTCCGGTTAGTCATCGCTACGCGCCTGGCCTCCTCGCTCATATGATCCGTCAGGGTAAGCAGGTAGTATTCGACGAGCTTTGCGGCCATCTCCGGATCGTAGAAATCGGCGGTGATGGTGATGGAATTTTCCTTGATATTGTTCTTGACGCTTACGATATCATCCAGCTCCCTGATGCCGTCCCAGATGTCGGGGACGCCTTCTTCCGCTTTTCGCACACCTTTCGGCGCCTGGGGCTGAAGCAGTTTTGCGAGCTTGCTTACATAATACAACGGGTTAAGGTTGATGCCGCCCCGTTTCCAGTCCTTCTTTTCGGGGTCCCATGCTTCATGAAAGAGAACGGGCATGAGGTTGTACCGTTCGATCACCTTTTCCCGCAGGATATTCGACTCCAGCAGGGCGACGATCTCCGAGGCCGACGAGACGCTCGGGAAAGTGACTCCCGGAAGCCCGCCGAACTGCTGCGCCGGCGTCGCCAAGGTGCCGCCGCGCGCGCCTTCCTTTGCCGCGACGGGCGTAATCACGGCTTTTGACTGGTAGATGTTGGTCATCAAAAGCGAGATCACGACTGTCAAGACGACAACAGCCGCGACCACCCGGCCGATCATCTTCCGCCGTTTCCAGATCACCCGCCAGTAATCAAGCAGGTTGATCTCATCCTCTTCCATGTGTCCGGGGGGCAGGTCTTGCATATCGTTGTTTTCCGCCATCTTTCCACTCATATATTTGAAGGATTTCTTGATAGCATGGAAAGCCCAAGGCGTCAAATTCAATTAATAGGGGAATTAATAGGGGGACAGCGCCCCTATTTTCGCATTTACCCCTTCCAGCCATAGCCACAGGGGCATGAACCGGATAGAACGCTCGACACCCTGCCACGAGAAGCTTTCAATCCGATCGCTCCTGTCATTGAGGATCAACAACTCATCACACCGCAGCTCCTGTGATGCCTTGATCAACGCCCGCATTTCCCTCTTCAGGGTTTTCGGGTCTACAATGTCGGAGCACACCTGAATCAGCTGTGTCACCCGCGGGCCTTCCTTGATGACAAAATCCACTTCCTCATTCTGCGGGCTCTTCCAATAGAAAAGGGAAATCCGCCCGGCCATCTCTTCCTTCTTCAGGGCGACGGCCGCCAGGTTCTCGTAGAGCGCTCCTCTGTCGGCGCTGAAGCGAAAACCCGCCGCCACGGCCAGCCCGTTGTCTGTGCAGTAGATCTTCTTGTTTCGGACCGCCTGATCCTTTATCTTGAAAGAGAAACGAGGGAGGGAGAAAACCAGATAAGCCTCCTGCAGGCATCTAATATACTTATCTATGGTATGAACGCTGCGGCACTTCGTCACCCCGGGCAGGGCGTTGAGTGAATACTCACGGGCGATGTTCGACAGGAGATACATGGCCAGGTCCTCGATCCCTTGAACCGAGCGGATGCGAAACCGCTTCACGATGTCCTTGTACAGGGTGGCCTGCAGCAGGGTGCGGAGATAATCGCGCCGGTCGATCTGCTTCAGAAGCGGCTCCGGATAACCTCCCTGTTCTGCATAGGCATCAAAGGATGCTATTTTTTCAGCGGCTGTTTGTTCTTCGCCGGAAACCGATAAGACTTCTCCAAAGGAAAATGGAAACAGCACGTAGGCCGCATGGCGGCCCGTGAGGTGCGTGCTCAGTTCCGAAGAGAGCAAATTGGCATTGCTGCCGGTGATCAAAAGCCTCAGGCCCTGCCGCTGCAGGCGATTGGCGAACAACTCCCAACGGGGAAGGTTTTGAATTTCATCGAAGAAGATATTCCGGGGGTTGTCGTAGTGGATGTTCACAGCGTTGATGATCTCATCGTAATCCGTCACCTCGGTCAATCGTTCATCATCGAAGTTGACATAGCCGTAAGATCCGGTCTGTTGAATTCTGTGCGCGGCAAAATACGATTTCCCGGCACGGCGCGGACCGGTGATCACCTTGATCAGATCGTCACCGGGTTCCCAGGGGATGGACAAATGCCGCTCCACGTACCTGTCCTGAAGGCGGGCTTCCAGTTCCCTTTTTTGAATGAGGATGATATCCCTTAACAATTTTCACCTATAATGCACAAAAAATGCAATTCTTGTGCATTATAAACATAAAGATGCCCGTTGTAAAGAAATAAATAGGGGGACAGCGCCCCTATTTTTTTAATAAGGTCCAGAACTGTCTTGGGGTTACGATTTTGGTGTCCTTGTGCTCGATCAGATCCAGCAGGTCGTTGTCTCCCGTAATAATGTATTCCGCTGATGAACGCTGTGCCAGTCCCAATACGTGGAGATCGTTTTTGTCTCTGCAAAGTGATTCATCCAGGGAATCGATCTCTGAAAGAACACAATTTCCTCTTAAATACGACACGATGGCATCGCATTGAGGCGGGGGGAGTTTGATTTTTAGATTTAAATTGATGAACACTTCTTGCAAGAGTTCTTCGCTTATGACGACTTCAAAACGGTCAAGGCATAACTCGAAGACTGCATTACAGAGTCCGCGGCCGGCAAAAGCGGCAATGATCACGTTCGTATCGAGAATGATTTTCATGAAACAATGCTGAATACATCTTCATCGGTCAATATGCCCTGCGCCTCTGCAAAGGGCAGCGTCATATTTCTCAATCTTCGAAAGCGGTAAATTGCCAGATACCTGTTCAACGATTCGCGCACGATATCGCTTACAGGCTTGTTCTCGTTTCTGCTCAATTCCTGCAGCTCCGCCCTGAGATCGTCGGGTATCCGTATGGTGAGCGTTTGATTCATACATCACCTCCATGTGTGCTACAATGTAACACGCCATGTCGTCTATGTCAACTCATTTTAATAGGGGCGCTGTCCCCCTATTTATTTTTCAAGGCACCAGGACTTGTAGAAATCCCTGAATCCGGAGACGCGTTCCCGCTGCTCCGGTGCAAAGAGAAACGGCTCCACATCCCTGGCCAGGGCATTCAGGTCCAGCTCTCCGAGCCGCTCTCCGAATCGCCTGAGAAATTCCATTCGATCCAATCCAATGATCTTTTCAATATACGCAAAATCAGGAGCGGCCAAGCCGCTCAGAAACGATACATCGAAGATATCCCGACCCTTTTCACGCTTTCGATACAGGATCGTCATCATCTTCTGGGCCAGCAGTATCGAAGCCGGCGCCGCCAGGATCTGCCGGTAAACGGCAAACTTGTTAAGGAAAACCTTACGCGGTTCGTAGAGTCTCTCCTTTTCCTCGCTGTCGATGCGGATGAGTATCTTTCGCTCCGCATCCGAGCTCAGGCCCGCATCGCCCAATACCCGCGGGAAGCGGATGTAGCAATGCCATGCGCCTTTTTCGACAAGGCGGTATTCAATCAGGAAGCCCTTATACTCCATGTCCCGGCAAACCGTCTTCAGGAGCGACTCAAACCGCGCAAAAGACAGACCGAAATTGTCAAAATCCAGATCTTCCGAGAACCGCGGGCTGTCGTGAAGGATGCGTATCGACGTACCGCCGATGAAACTCAATTCCGCGGCAGCCGCACCCTTGAAGAGCGAATCCAGCAATTCATACTGGAGATACTCCACCAGCATCCCCCGGGGATTCCTCCGGAGCAGCGGCAAAGGGAAGTATCCCGATATCTGCTCTAGGGTAAGCACCTTCTCACCCACTGCTCCATCTTCGCCACGCCAAACACATCTGCATATTTCATTAATTTGTCTTTATTGAGCGTTTTGCCCATCTCTTCTTCATTCAGGCGGAGATTGTCAAAATCATCCACGGTGTTGATCCGGCCCAGATTGAGATAAAAATAGTCGAGCAGCGCCTTTTCCGGCTCCGCCAGGAGGTAGGGGCCATAGTCGGCCTTGACTTCCCTGTACCCCCAAAAAAGATCGCTTTTCACATGCCGGTATATGAAACGGCCGAAGGCATTCTCGAAGGTCCGTGTGATTCTGGCGGTCACGCTGGTATAAGCGTAAACGATCTCCGGGATGAAGCCGTACCAGGCCAGGGCGCTTTCCAGACTGAGATAGCTGGGGGGATAAAGAAGGGGAACGATGTCTTCGCCTCTGAGCCTGTCGCGTTCCCGGCTGAAGGCATAGACGCCATTTTTCAGGCGTAACAGGTGACCCTTTTTCACCCAAAGGCTGAACTGGCCGTCGAGCACTTTGTGCCTCGACAAAGCAAGATCATTACGGGTGAAAATGGGGCCCTTAACGACGACGGCCAGCTCATTATATTTCATAAACTGACCATTAATGGTAAGTTAATAAAATGTCAAGGAATAAATAGGGCGCTGTCCCTATTTATTTTAAAGTTGACTTTAGAATCACAAAATTATTCTGACGGTAATACGGTCTTTGATCGGCCTCGAGGAGTGAGCTCAGCTTCACGTTATAGTCCTGCCGGGTCAGGGCGTCGATGGCCGCCAGGATTTGATCCTTTTTCTCGCGGGACAGATCCGCTTTTATGCCTTTTTTGACCAGGAATTCAAGGTCGTAGGCATCGCGGATTTCCTTTCTCTCCAGCAAAGCGGCGACCTTTGACGTCATCATCTCCGGAAGCGGGATCGTCCGGACATAAACCTGAAGCGATGAATGGCGGCTGTAAGCGATGGCCGGCTCCGTTTTGGCGATATGGCCCCCTTTACGAATTTCCAGCTTCAAACTGCGAGGATAATCAGGAGACTTCAATTCAACGACCAGCGAGTAAAACTTGTCTGCCGCATCACGAATTTCATAAAAATCGGCCAGATATTGCTGCAAGCCGGCAAACCAGCCCTCGTGATCATTTGATCCCTCGTCTTTTCCTGCTTTGTTCAGAAGCCAGAAGTCGAGGTCAACAGAATACCTGTCCAGGCCATGACAGAGCCTTAACATCGTCCCGCCGCCAAACGCCAGCCGTTCCAGAAAACGGCCGCTGTTCAGTCGATCCAGAACCTCCAGTTCAAACTGTTCCTGCTTGATCAGATCATGCATCGGTCATTCCTGACAGAATGGTGTTTTTTACCAGAGTTCGTGTTCGCTCGGGGAAGGGCGTCATCAAGGTTTCCAGATGACCCTTATTCAGCCGTCCCAGGTCCAGTGCGCTCCAGTCAAGGGCGTAGCGGCCGTGGGCGCAAAGATGGCAAGCATCGAGAAAGGCCTTCTCTTTTTCCGCAATGAAGAAAGGGCCGATTTTCGTAAAGCCGAAGTAGCAGTCTTTTTTCAGCTTGAAATAGGAAAAGGTCGCTTCCGGGATATTGTACTGGATGGAGCGCTTCAGGGCGACGCTTTCGTACCAGTCCCGAGGCGCCTGGGTGGTCAATCCGTGATAAACGAGGGCAGTTGTGCAGGAGATATAGGAAGGAACCTGGAGATAATTGGCGATGGTAAAGAAATCCTGCCGCTCCAGGTAGGGCAGGCGCTCGCCGGAAATGTAAAAATCCTTCTTCAAACGGATGAAGGCGCCGTTTTTGACCTGCCGGCTGCAGAACACATGGGCGGAAGCGCTCTTGACACCGAATTGGACGGCAACGTCATCTGATGTGAAAAACAGCTTATTCTTTAGCGCCCGCCACGCATCATGGTTCATCTTAGGAACACATCCTTAACTTTTATGTTAAGAATATATTCTGGTGGAAGCCCGTTTGTCAAGCAAATTAATAGGGCGCTGTCCCCCTATTCCCATTTTTCAATTAATAGGGGGACAGCGCCCCTATTTTTCCCAATCTTTCTTTAAATAAATTG
>CAZIQY010000059.1:0-17141 GCA_964541605.1 uncultured Syntrophaceae bacterium
TCCGAACGGCTGGCCGCATAATACGTAACCGAATTTATGAACCGATGTACTAAGGAAGCAAGGCTCACTATTGATCCGGGTGAATTGGAATCGATTGCCTACCTGAGTAATACGGAAGAAGTAGCTTTTTGTACGTGTGACAAAGCTGCGATGACGCTCGTTTCCTATATGGAACTGGAAAAAAGATCGATCAGCGTGGAGCAGGCGGCGAAAATCGCCGGGCTCCGAAGAGAGCATCTATTGCTAAGGCATTCTGAAAAGAAATTTAAAGAATGTATCAAGGAGGGTAAAGCGCTTCGCGTTCAATTTAAGAAGCTTGTCTAAACTCTTCATTGGAAAGGGGTGGGCAGTAGAAAAGGGGACGGTTCTATGCTTCTTTGTTGTCGTTCCGTGATGGTTTCCGGGATATTGTAATAATGTCTTCCAGCGTTACTTCCGGGTGATGGTACCTCTCGTACCGGGGAGTTCTCTTGCCATATTGTATCGCTTCTTGCGGGCACCATTGGATACAGGCGAGGCATTGTTCACAATGATGCAGCCATATGGGCTTCCCCGTGTTCAGGTCGATGTTTCCGCAAGGGCAGATTTTTTTACAGATGCCGCATGTGTTGCATTTATCATCGACCCAAAAATCCTTATCCATTGTGGAAACGTATGGAAAAGAGAATTTATAAAACCAGGAAAACAGAATATTCTGCCAGGGCGGCCCTTTTTCAACAGGACGCCGCTCTTTTTTGGCAATCATTGAAGCGATTTTATTAATCTTTTCCTTCGCGTCGTTTATCCTCCGCATACGTTCGTCTTCCGGTCCGGGCCCACCCCAGGGGATGTAGTTAGACGGCATCACAATATCAAACCCCGACGAGAGAAATAATCCCCTGGATTTCATGAGTTTCTTCAATTGCAGCAGTGTGGCGGCAACCTGTCCGGCATTGACGGCAAGGGCAAAATAGTACCTGGATGTATCTACAGCTAACGAATTGACGAAGGCAATAACCTGCTGCGGCACACCCCATATGTGGACGGGGAAGATGATGCCGATGGCGTCGGCCTGGCTCTGAACGGGATTGCCGGCGGCCCACAGCATGGGAATGAGTTCGGCGTTGCCAAGTTCGTTTGCCACAATGCGCGCGGTCCAAAGGGAATTGCCCGTACCGGTGGTGAAAAAGAGATCGGTTTTCATGATTAACTCCGGAAGAAGAATAAGAAAATTGGTGTGCATTCTATAAAATGGTTGAGTTATGAGTCAACGTTAAAGTAATCTCGGATGAGATTGCAGGTTAAAGCAGGGGAAATGATCATTATGCCCGGTGGGAAGCCTCATGCATTGAAGGCAGTGAAGAGATTCAAGATGATGTTGGCGATGATAAGATCCTGAGCCTTACGGGCGCATGACGCTAACTCATGCTATGGGGGTGGGGCAATGCATTAAGGACATCCCGGGAGATTAACCATTTCTCCGTAGGTACAGATCTGGTTGTGAGGGAATCGTTATCAGGATTAAAGCGATGATACCATTCGCCAATCAATTGCTTTAGTGTGATACCGTATATTTCACGTTCAGGCTTGTTCTTGTTAAGATAATCGTCAATGGCGTCCTCTTTGATTGTTATCTGAATTTTCCGGGAGCGCTTGCCCGGTTGCTTTGGATCGTTCCTGAGCTTCCAGTCGATTAGTATTATATGATTATCATTGGAATAACTTGAAACAATCCATGCGTTCTCCGGGAAGATAGGAGTTATAAGTCTGACCCAGTAATCTAACAGATCTTCAGTCAAGTTTTTTTATCCTTTTCGGCTCAGTTTTCAAGCCCGATTATCTTCATATCCTTGGACCATCCGGTTTTATCGGTCCTGACATTTCTACAGGATTGACTATGTTGGAGCTTGAAAATAATCCTCCCCTGATACGGTTCATCTTGTTCCACTCTATACCCCAGTATCTTGCCTCCATAAAAGGAAGGTTCCTGCCGTTTCTTATGAAAATAAATTTCACCCCCGACAAGTTTTTGAGCTTTACTTTCATCAAGTTTCCACCAGCCACTTTCCCACGTGTTGTCCTGTAACTTGGCAAAATTATTAGAATGTTCTATTAAGTGGATATTCATGTTGCACACTCCTTTTTAGAAATACTGTTTGCTATTCCGATGCCGCTCAATTTTCTTCCGTCTAAAAACAAAAGCCCTGTCTCATTGTAATGGACAGGGCTTCAATCATTCCTTCAGATTCCCTATATGGGAAGGGGGCTCATCAACTTTTTCAGTGACGTCTATTACATAGCTTGATTTTATCCTATGCTCAATTTAAAAAAAGTCAAGACAATTCGATATCATCGGCAATCACTACCTTACTTCCGGTAGTAATTCTAATTCGTTGCAGATGCAATAATAAAAAAATAGCGAAGAACTCCTCATGATGCTGCGCAGGATCCGGGCGTCGTAGTTTCCTTGTTTTTGATTTTTGTAAAGAAGTTATATCTTGACGATCATTCTAAGGTATTGTAGAGCTGTCGTGAATCGCGAAAGCAGTCGAATTATCAACATTCATAAAGATTCCGGCGAAGATTCCTGACAAAAAGACATATGACGGAAGGCACGCGGAATTTTTTCAGCGGATAAGTGTCATGGGCACGATAGATCGAGAAACCGTCAGCATTTACGCCGCCGGACACCGCCTTTGTGCTGAACTCATCAGACCGCACGACAATCCAGCAAAATCCGTCGGCCCCGCACTTGTATTTCTCCATGAAGGTCTGGGCAGCATTGGTCAGTGGCGTGATTTTCCTGAAAAAATATGCGCCGCTACGGGCTGCACGGCGCTTGTTTATGACCGATGGGGTCATGGCGGCGCCGACCCTCTGATGGAACCTCGAAAACCCGGCTATCTCCATGATGAAGCCTTGATCAGCCTCCCTGAAATTTTAGACCAGTACGGGCTTGAAAAACCCATTTTGATCGGTCACAGCGATGGAGGTTCCATTGCTCTCATCTTTGCAGGCGCATGTCCGCAAAGGATCAGCGGTGTCATTACGGAGGCGGCGCACGTCTTTGTGGAAAACCTCACTGTGGAAGGCATCAAACGCGCCGTTGAAACCTATGAAACCACGGATTTGAAGGAGCGCTTGGCCCGGTTTCACGGTCATCATACAGAGTCAACATTCAGAGGTTGGTCGGACATCTGGCTTTCCCCTGAATTTCGGGACTGGAACATAGAAGAGTATCTTCCGGGTATCACGTGCCCTCTTCTCGTTATTCAGGGAAAAGATGACGAGTATGGTACGCCCGCCCAGGTGGAAGCCATCGTCGGCAAGGTTGCGGGGCCATCAAGGTCTGTATTGATCGATGGTTGCGGACATATTCCCCATCTCCAGGCGGAGGAAAGGGTGATTTCCGAGATGGTGAATTTTATCTCCGGGCTGGTTCAGAGCTGAAGCGGTTGTTCACATGTTCGGTTATGTGTGGCGTCATGACAGGTCTTCCTTTTCCAGACGCAGCATGGATTGAGGCACCAGATAGTCTCTCATTTTTGCCACAATATATATCAACATCCAGACATCGTCCGGCGTCCTGTTTCCCCGCCTTCCCACAATTTTACCCACATAGCCGTTAAAAGGATGACCGGGATGATCGATGACAACCATGTCGCCTAAATCCATCTTCATTTTCTCCTTATGATATGGGAAAATTTTATCATTTATTACTCCGTCAACAATATATGTCAAAGCCGTCATTCCCGCGAAAGCGGGAATCCAGAATTGGCCTGGATGCCGGATCAAGTCCGCATGACAATTGATATGTTTAATTGTCGGAGTAAATGTATTCTATCAATTAGAGGGTTTGCGAATCAGAAAACCTCTATATGTACTGCCGTTTCGACCGACATTGTCTTCTGTTTGCGTCGCGATCCAGGGGATTTTTTTCAGATCGCCCTTTAAATCGGCGATGTATTCCGCAACATTCCAGAAATGTCCCACAAGAAAGCCCCCGGCTTCGTTCCGGGCTTTAAAGATGAGTTTGTTATTTTCAACTCTGACATCCGACAGGATAAATTTGGAGGTGTCTGTAGGAGATATCATATCGGCCTTGATGTCATTGTCCGATCCGGCAATGATCATCACAGACGAATAAGCGGCATTAATGACCCCCTCCGGGCCAGTGAAATAGTAACTGCCGGATAGCCTTTCCTTTACATTGGCCCGTTTCGCCAGAGACCTGAAAGGCCGGCCCCGTATGGCGTCCGGCACGAGCGTCTGGTAATCATTGACCGCTTTTTGAGCGATATCCCATTTACCCTTTCTTTCTGCAATGATTCCGATGCAGAGATTCACCAAAGCTCCGTCCGCCCCTTCCTCGAGAGCACGATTTAATTGATATATCCCGTTTTCATAATTTTCTCCCAATCCTTCGACGAGGCCGACGGCGACGCGTGTCCAGCGGTTTTCAAAGTTGGATTCCCTGATCCTTCGCACGTTATATCTTGCGTTGTCTTCATCTCCCTTTAAGACCTGCGCCACCGTTAATCCGGCCCGGGCATCCATGTCGTCCGGAGACGATGTGGTGGTTTTCTGAAAATAGGTCAGCGCTTCATTCCATCCGTCACGGGCAAGGAGCGAGAAGTATTTGTCATGCTCCCTGTCTGCGGAAGACATGACATTTACAGGGGGAACCGAAGCAATGATTTTTTGCTCCGGTGAAGCGGTGGGCTTCGGCTCCCCGCCCTCTGTTACGTTGAAGTAAAAATCCCCTCTCAATGACGACAGTTCCCACGGAATCTGCCGCCCCTCTGTTTCTCCGTCCAGTTTGTTACGCACCTTTTTGAACACCTGCTCGATAGGCAGGCCGGGTTCGACCATAAATTTCAGCAGGGCCGCGGTATACGGGCTGTTCCGGCCGCTTCCGTCGGCCGCGACCTTTCCCGGGCTGGTGGAGTAGGTAATAAAAGACCCTTTGGGCGCAGAAGGTATAATGGCAAGCCCCCGGCTGGCGGAACGGAAACTTCGTGAAAAGGGATTGTCCCTGCAGGCATCCAGGATGACGATGTTCAGGTTGTTTCCGGCATTGGCCATCTCGTCGAGGACCATCTCCGCATCCACCGCCTGAAATTTCACGTCCGTCTCCCTGTTGATTCTGGCGCCTATGGGGATGAGGTAATTCTGACCACTGATCTGTAATCCGTGACCGGCATAGAAAAAGAGACCCACGCCGCCGCGTTTCAAACGATTTCCGAAGTCACGGATCGCTTCTTCCATTTCCTGATGTCTGGCGTTTTTTTTAAGGATGACGGTGAAACCAAGGCGTTTCAGAGTTGCAGCCATATCGGTTGCGTCATTAACAGGATTGATGAGACGGGCTGAAGGGTAGTTGCCGTTGCCGATGACCAGGGCAAGACGGCTTTCAGTGGCCGAAAACAGGGGTCCCGGCGTGATCAGGGCAAAGAAAAAAACAAGCAGAGTGATCCGTATTACTATTTGTTTCATTAGTCCTCAATTCTATCCACCGCCGTGACCGGCGGGAGAAGCATTCATCGTAACGGCCTCCACGGGGCATTCACGAGCGCAGAAGCCGCAGCCGATACAGGCTTTTTCATGTTCCATGAAGGGGTATCCGTGGGGGTCATCGGGTCCCGCCGGAGCGGACAGGCCGAGGCAGCCGACAGGACAGGCGTCGATACAGATCCTGCAGGACATGCAGGCCTTCGTATCGAAACGGGGTTTTTCCCATGCCGATTTCTTGACCATCGCACAGGGTATACCGAAAGGATCTCTCACGGCCTCCACTGGACATACCCGCCCGCAGGCGCCGCATTCGATGCACAGCGCCTTGTCGATCACGTGAAGTCCTTTCTTTTCTCCGAAGATGGCTTCCACGGGGCATAATTTCGTGCAGGCGCCGCAGCCGTTGCAGGTTTCCGTAATTCTGTAGGACATGGGTTCTCTCCATGCAACAATCATATATCGTTACTTGACAACGGGCTACAATCCATTGCTCTTCAGGCATTCCGGGTCCGGTTTGCCCGTCTCCTGGTTCCATCCAAATTGAGACCAGTAACCAACCATCGTCTTTTCGACATCCGCTGTTCTGTCCCTGTTTGCGCCCTCTTTTTGGGGAGGTCTTCCTAAGATCCGGTCGCTGAGCTTAACGGATTTTGGATCGATCCCATGCTTGATGTTGAAGAGCTGTTTCAGGCTCTGGATGCGTCCTCCGATCTCCATGTACTCGTCGGGTGTTTTGTTCCAGCCCGTAGCGGCATTCAGCCAGTCAAAAACGGGGATCCTTTTCGCGCCCAGAAAGGTTCCGAAGAGGCAGACCCCGGCGCCGTTGACGACATTCATGAACTTGCTGCATGCCGCCGCTTTGACGGCCTTCTTTTCATCCGCTTCGTATTTCCTGTCTTTGAAATAGAGGAGTTCCGCCCGCGGCAGTCCCGAGACTTTTTTCCAGAGCTGAAACATCTCGTAATAGAGTTGCGCGCCCATGGTATGCCTGCCGGGGGTCGCTTCCACGGAATAATGGAGGTTGAAACCGGGATCGTTTCTCCCGTCGTGCATGGGAAGTTCCTGTCCTCCGGCGTGCATGGCAAACCGGCCGGCGTCTTTCCCGATCCTCTTCGCCGCCGCCTTCGATCCATCCGCAAGAATATCCCCGATCCCTTCGCGCCGGATCATCTTTTCAATGAGGGAAACGATGGCAGGCGTGTTGCCCCAAGTGAGTTCGATGCCGCCCGTATCCTCTTTTGTCAGGATGCCCGCTTCATAACACTCGATGGCAAAAGCCGCCGTACCGCCCGCGGAGATTGTATCCATGCCGGCCCTGTTCAAAAGTTCGTTGAGGTAGAAGATGCTGTCCGGATCACGGTTCATGCACAGCCCGCCCAGGGCAAGGACGGACTCATATTCGGGTTTGTGCGTTTCCTTATAGACCCCTTTTGTCGTACAGATGCCGCCGCAGCCCAAAGGACAGGAATAGCAGTGATATTTCACCTTTTCTGTTTGCCTGATCGCGTCCGGGTTGACGGACAGGGATTTTTCGATTCCCCAGTCCGCGCTGCTCCCCTTCCAGTTCTTGATAGGGGAGTCGCCCATTTCCACAGACATCTGGTTCATGCTTCCCGTGCCCCATTTTTTAAGCAGGATCTTGTAGAGGAGGCCGTCCTGCGCCATCTGCGTCGGGAGGATCCTCATGATGGTTCCCACGTAGGCCGCCAGCGGACCGGACAGGAATGGAGGCTGGAACTGAACCCACCGGTTGCACATGCGGCTCAACTGTTTGATCCCCTCGCGGTTGTGGACAGCGATGCGCTTCCTGCCGTCCAGGACGACGGCCTTGATCTTTTTGGAGCCCATGACAGCACCGAGCCCGGAGCGTGCGGCGAGTCTTCCCCGGTCGTTGGATATCCCCGATATGAGCGAGAGCTTTTCGCCTGCCGGTCCGATGACGGCTGCCCGCGCCCGGCCTCCCGATTCTCTCATCAGTATTTCTTCAGCCTCGACCGTATCTTTTCCCCAGAGATGCGAGGCGTCCCTTAGTTCCGCCCGCCCGTTCTTAACATAGAGATAAACCGGCCTATCGCTGATTCCTCTGAAGAATATCCCGTCGTACCCGCAGCGCTTGATGGCGGGAGAAAAACTGCCGCCGCAGTTGGCGTCGCCCCAACCGCCGGTGAGGGGAGATTTACCCGTCACCATCCATCGGCCGGAAAACAGGCTCCCTGTGCCGGTCAGGAGCCCGGAAACAAAGCCCAGGATATTGTCGGGACCGAGGGGATCGGCCCCCGGCGGAATCCTGCTGTAGAGAATATAGGCGGCCAGTCCCATCCCGGACAGGTAATGCTCGTACACATCATCAGGAATGATTTCCTCGCCGATTTCACGCGTGGACAGGTCCACGACTAAAATTTTACCCATATACCCGAGCTTCATGTTGATCTCCTCGCTATCGCTTGTTCTGCATCGAGCCTGTTTCGGATGATTTTTATCACATCTTCATAATAGCAGAATTCATAAAAAATTCGACTTAAAATTACAGGTAAGAAAATTTGCACAAAATAATCTTGACAAATGCGTAATGAAAAATTAATCGGTGACTTATCCGGCGCCTGTTTTCGAAGGATCAATATTCAACATCGAATAGTTTGTCAGGTTATTGAAAACGGGCGAATTGTAAAAATCATCCGGATGTGGCGCATTATGAATAGAAAAATGGAGGGAGATATCACCAATGGCGGAAAAACAATGGAATAGCGCACCGGAAATGAAAATCGATCCCAAGAAGGCGTATCAGGTAGCAATAGAGACCGGCAAGGGAGTAATCGAGTTGGAACTGTATCCGCAGCACGCGCCAAAAACAGTCAACAACTTCGTTTTCCTGATCCGGGAGAGTTTCTATGATGGTGTATTATTCCATCGCGTGATCAGCGATTTCATGATTCAGGGCGGCGACCCGACCGGTACGGGCCGGGGTGGGCCGGGGTATCGTTTTGAGGATGAGCTTAAAGGGAATCCCCTGAAGCACGAGACGGGATCGATTTCGATGGCGAACGCGGGACCGAACACAAACGGAAGCCAGTTTTTCATCACCCATTCGCCGCAACCGCATCTGAATGGCCGCCATACCGTGTTTGGCAGGGTGGTGAGGGGGCAGGAAGTTGTGAACGCCATTCGGCAGGGGGATCGGATGCTGAAAATAACGGTTACGGAATCACTTTGATTTTTTTGGTGCGTTTGCTTTTTCCATCGTTTCCAATATAAGTTTCAATATCTTGGCAATATCATCCAGAGAATTTTTAATTCCCTTCAATTCTGCTGCGATTTGAGAGGCATATGGACGATCCATTTTCAGACTCCTTTTAAATAAATATTCCCCGGTTAAAGTTTATGAAAATCTAATAAACAGATGTTTAATTGTCATCGGGGCAGATCCACAGGATTTGACTTTTACTGACGAAAACAACCTTTCCGCTGGTGCCGCCCGGGGTCGTAGCATCAAATAAGACGATAAAGGGATCTTCGCCCACATTAAGAAGATCGGAGAGTCTGTCATGATGTTTGATATTAACCTGACCCTTGACGTGAGATCCATCCGTCATGCGGATATTTACTTTATTTATTTTCATTTCCGCGGACATTTTCCCTCCTCCATCGTGAATACTGACTAACCATAAAAAATATCCAGCTCCTCTTCGGAAAGCATGGCATCAATCTTGATCTTGATGAGAATGTCTCCCGTTTCAACAGCCTGACCGGGATTGACGTGGATCTTTTCCACCAGCCCGTCGCTGGGGGATGCAACAAAACTCTCCATCTTCATGGATTCGATACTTACAAGATCCTGACCCAAGTAGATGCGTTCTCCCGTTTTTACCAGGATTGCGACGACCATCCCCGGCATGGGACAGCGGATGACATCTTCGGCAACGACCTGTTTCGGTTTTGGCATGTGGTGAAAAAGTTTCCATTCCAGGGGTTTATAGATTCCCAGGATGCGAGTGGTGCCGCGGAAAGCCACCCAGATATTATTTTCCTTGTATCGCATGTGGAAAAATTGTGTTTTACCATCAATCCTGACTTTAAGCCGCCGCCGATAAAATTCGAATTCCGGCGTAACGACCTGGTACTTCCGGCCGTTCACCGTCACCGTCCAGCTTCGGGGAGCGGGGTTCTTAAGAAGACGCAATTCAAAAAAATCATCCTCTCCTTTCACCATGTAGGTGAACTGCTTTTTTAACTCATGCTGGGCGCCCACTTTCGCCATCATCGGTTTGAGGGATTCATGCACCAGGGATTGTCGATTGTGATAGACAAGCGTTACGGCTATCGCCATAAAATGAAGCCGCTCTTCGGGAGTGGGGTGCTTCATTTGTCCGTTTTCAAAGTGCTCATCGATGAAATCCGTCGAAATATCTCCATTTATAAATGACGGGTGATTGAGCACGGCATTCACAAAGTCGGCATTGGTTATCAATCCTTCGATGTGATATGCATTCAGGGCATGGACAAGGGATTCAATTGCCTCCGTCCGGGTGTCACCACGGGCGATCACCTTGGAAAGCAATGAATCGTAATAGGTGCTGACAAAACTTCCCGCCTCGATGCTGCTGTCGATCCGGACGTTCCTGATGCGAGCTGTCGCATAGCGCGTGATCATCCCGGTAACGGGCAGAAAATTCCGGGCGGGATCCTCCGCGCAGATCCGAGCTTCGACAGCCCAACCGTTTCTGATAACATTTTCCTGCCGGATGGCGAGTTTTTCTCCCGCTGCGATTCGAAGCTGAAGTTCTACAAGATCAAGGGAAGTGACCATCTCCGTCACGGGGTGCTCCACCTGAAGGCGCGTATTCATTTCGAGGAAGTAAACGTTCCCGTCTGATACATCCATGATAAATTCGACGGTACCCGCATTCGCGTATCCCGCCTCCCGTGCAAGGTTGCATGCCATTGTTCCCATGCGTTCGCGCAAGGCCTCATCGACAACTGGCGACGGAGTCTCCTCGATGATTTTCTGGTATCGTCTCTGGATGGAGCATTCCCTTTCCCCCAGATGAATGACATTGCCGTAATGATCGGCAATAATCTGTATTTCTATATGACGGACCCGCGGAATATAGCGCTCCATAAAAAAGTCGTCGCATCCGAAAGCCTTTCTCGACTCGTTCTGACAGGACTCCACGGCGGTTCGCAAATCCGCCTTGCTCTCCACCACCCGAATCCCTCTCCCACCGCCGGCGCGCGCCGGCCGTATCATCAAAGGGTATCCGATCTGTGCCGAGATCGCCTGCGCCTCGGCAAGCGAGGAAATCAACTCCTTTTTTCCGTCTTTTACGGGTATGCCCAGCTTTTCGGCAAATGACTTGGCAGCCATTTTATCACCGAGCGTTGCAATGACCGACGCCGGAGGGCCGATAAAGACCAGTCCTGCCTTGGCGACCATGTCGGCAAATTCAGGGTTCTCCGACAGAAAACCGTAACCTGGATGAATCGCCTCGCACTTGCGGGAAACAGCGATATCGATGATTTTTTCTTTCGCCAGATACGATTCATGCGGCTTCCCCCCCCCCAGGAAGGCCTTTTCGTCTGCCTCTCTGACGTGGATAGAACGGGAATCCGCATCTGAAAACACCGCTACCGTTTTGATACCCATTCGCTTGCAGGTCTTGATGATACAGACGGCTATCTCGCCCCGGTTCGCTATCAGGATTTTTTTGAACATCGCACCTCCTCAGAGCGGAATGTTTCCATGCCTGCGCTCCGGCCTCTCTCGCTTTTTACCCTCCAGGAACTGGAGACTACGGATGATCCGGTGCCGTGTTTCCCGTGGAAAAATAACGTCATCGATGTATCCCCTCTGGGCAGACAGGAAGGGATTCACGTACGTTTTCCGGTATTCCTCCGTTTGCACTGCGAGCGCCGCTGCCGGATCGGGCGAGGATTGTATCTCTTTCCGGTAAATCACCTCCGCCGCGCCTTTCGGTCCCATCACGGCAATCTCCGCCGTAGGCCAGGCATAATTGATGTCGCCTCCGATCTGTTTGGAGTTCATGACAATATAGGCGCCGCCATAGGCCTTGCGGACGATAACGGTGATACGCGGTACCGTGGCCTCGATAAAGGCGTAGAGAAGCTTGGCCCCGTGGCGGATAATTCCTCCCTGCTCCTGTTCCACTCCCGGCATAAAACCCGGCACGTCCACAAGACATATCAGAGGAATGTTAAAGGCATCACAGAACCGGACGAATCGCGCTGCTTTGGTGGAAGCATTATTGTCCAGAACCCCTGCCAGGACAAACGGCTGATTCGCCACCAGGCCGATCGTCTGACCTCCCATGCGGCCGAATCCGCAGATGATATTCCTTGCATAGTGGGCCTGAATTTCCAGAAACTCGGCGCCGTCAAGAATACTCTGGATGAGGACCTTCATGTCGTAACTCTGGTTTGGATTTTCCGGTACAAGATAATCCAGAGCCGGGTCAGTCCGGCCGACCGGATCACTGAGGTCCAGAATCGGCGCCGTTTGTTTATTGTTGGAAGGGAGATAGTTGATCAGCCGCCTCACTTCCCGCAGGCACATGATGTCGTTGGGCAGCACAAAGTGCGCCACGCCGCTCTTTTCGCTGTGAACCCTTGCGCCGCCGAGATCTTCGTGAGAAATGGCCATATGGGTAACTGTTTCCACCACATTCGGTCCCGTGACGTACATGTAGGACGTGTCCTTGACCATGAAAATGAAATCGGTGAGGGCGGGGCTATACACGGCACCGCCCGCGCAGGGTCCCATAATGCATGAGATCTGAGGGATAATTCCGCTCGCCAGGGCGTTTCTGTTGAAAATATCTCCGTAAGAAGCCAGGGCATCCACTCCCTCCTGAATGCGCGCGCCGCCCGAGTCGTTGAGCCCTATGACGGGGGCACCCACTCTCAGCGCGTGGTCCATCACCTTGCTGATCTTCTGGGAATGCGCTTCGCCAAGAGAGCCGCCGCGGACGGTAAAATCCTGGCTGAAGATAAATACTTCCCGGCCGTCAATCGTACCATGTCCCGTCACGACGCCGTCTCCGGGGTACTTCTCTTCCCTGCCGAAGGCGCCGCCTCTTCCCGTTTTCAGAAGGTCAAATTCCTCAAAGGAGTCCTCATCCAGCAGCAGCTCTATCCGTTCCCGCGCCGTGAGTTTCCCTCTTCGGTGCTGATCTTCGATCAGGTCAACGCCACCGCCCTTCAGGGTTTCACTTCTCATGACTTGCAGAGACTCCAATATTCTCTGCGAGGCCAGAATCTGTCGTTCTTTCATGATGAATACTCCTCTTACCCTTTTCCGCTCAAGCCAAACCGGCCCAACTTCCACTACTTTACAGGAGGCTTATAGGGTTCGATGCACTTCGAGTCTCTGTGATCACAGATGTTCGGAGGACAGGTTAGCCCCCCCTTCCTTGTATAGAAGTCCAGGCATCTCATGTCCGCATTGCAGCCCGGTTCTTTAGGTACGCACGTCAGGGTGAAATAAGCACAGCTTATGCCGAACCATTTTCCAAAATGAATGTTAAAATCGTTTTTTTCCCGCTTCATATTCGGGTACCTGCCCTTTAAATAGTCAACCCATTCCTTCTTCGGCAGGTAGGTGGCACTCCCTCTAGTAAGGGTGGATGTCTTGAGATCTTTTTTTGATTTTTTGTAATCCTCGTGGACATAAGCCGAGCAGTCATTGGCGTCCTGCTGATCAGGCGACACGCCTGATATTGCGGGGCTGCCGGACGGCACTGTCGGTTTAACAGCCCCTCCCGTTTGCTCTTGAACCTTTTGCTTGATCGAATCAGGAGCGGCCTCTTTGATTTTATCAAGCCATCCTGCCTGGGCTGTTGCTGAAAAACAGAACAAGGATACCACGATAATGATGATCTTTTTCATATCGATCCCCCCTTGCAATGTGTTTGTATTCCTTTCTATATTTGTGAAATTAATTGTTTGCCTAAAAAGCGCAAAATCACGATTTCATTTCGAAAAACGGGGTTTCAGTAATCAATACATGGCCTCCCTCGATCGAGGTTAAAGGGTTTGTGTGTTTTCATCCTGTTCGGGGTTTATGACGGCCAGCTTTTCCTGTTTTGCAGCGCTCAGTAAGGCAATATCTGAGGCAACAAATACGACTTCGGTTTTCATGGCCTGCTTCAGCCATATAACGGACGATAAATGGATGCTGTCCGCACCCCTCAGGGCATATTTTTCAATAACCTTGTCGATGAATTGCAGGACATCATTACGAATTTCAACGATTGTCAGAACTTGCCAGTCGGATTTGAATTGCTGCTTGATTTTTTTAAAGTCATTGTCGGATATGTCGCCTGCTCTGTGTCTGCGGGTAATCGCCGAGAGAGTTTCCGGGTAAGCAAGTCTGGATGCAACTACAACATCTGCATTGGCCAATAGTGATTCTATGGTGTCGCTGCCCGCTTCTTCTATGTATCTTTTAACGAGCGCACTGCTGTCCAGATAGATCATCGCCGTTCGTCCATGATCGTTCTTGATATGGGGGCGCCCTTGATCATAACCCGTTCAACAGGCGGGAAAACCGTTTTTTGGGGTAAAGATATCAGTCCTTCCCTGGAAAGAGAAGCCAAGCGTTCTTCAACGCTTGCCGTCTCTTCATTACGGTCAAGGTTGTGCAGAATGGCAACAGGCGTTCCTCTTTCCGTGACGACAATATCATCACCTTTTTTTACTGCTTTCAGATAGTACGTCAGCCTGTTTTTCAATTCCCTGATGCCTACGGTCAACATAGATTTACTCCCCGGAAAAGGTTGTATTTCATGTTAAATAATGACTTGTGGCTACTGTAGCAACATTGCATGAAGTTGTCAATAAAAAAGGTAGATTGTATTTGTCCGACAACCTGATTGTGAAGCTCCCCACCCGCAGAGCGGGGCTTGCGGGATGGGCTACCGTTTATCCTTTTTTAATCAGGTTTGTATCGAGAGGTTTTCCTTCCCATGCCGCCTCCAGGACCATGAGGAAATCGTCGTAATCCAGCTCTTCGGGGTTGTAAAAGATGGACCCGTCGCTTAAGGCCGCTCTGGCAATATCGGGCAGTTTTGCTTCCGGCACCATCGGCCTTCCGTCCCTGTCTAAGACTTCTCTGAAGAAGCGTGCATGCCTGCCTCCCGTTGCATCATGAAGCTCCTGATTCATCTGACGGATGAGGGCGATAACCTTTTCCGTTCTTTCGTTTTTCGGGGTTTCGGCATAGGCCTTCGACCCGGCCAGAGGCAGGAGGAGTTCCGCGGCAAGATGGCCGTTTTTATGTTTGTTGTACTCGAGGCCGTATGGAAGGACAATGGCCATACAGGCGCCATGAGGAGCACCGCAGATGGAACCGACGGAATGCCCGATGGTGTGTACCATCCCGACCATGGAATTGGAGAATGCCATGCCGGCTAATGTGGCGGCATTGGCCATGGCGAGCCGGCCATTCCTGTCCCCCGGATTTTTTGTCACGTTCACCAGATTTGCACTGATCAGATTGATGGCCGCGAGGGCATGGGCGTCGCTCAGGGGATTTTTTGCCAGACAGGTGTAGGCTTCCACTGCGTGGGACAGGGCGTCCATGCCTGTTGCCGCAGTGATGGCCGGCGGCAGGGTCAGGGTCATGCGGGGATCGATAATGGAAACGTCCGGCAGGAGGAAATAGCTGACGAAGGCCATTTTCAGGTGTTTTTCATGATCCTTGATCACCGCGACCAGGGTTACTTCGGAGCCCGTTCCCGCCGTCGTCGGTATGGCGATCAGGGGCTTCAAGGCCTTCTTGAGGGTGTTGGCCCCGCTGAACTTCATGAGATCATCCGCCTTTTCGGAAACGACGATGTTGACCCCTTTAGCCGTATCCATGACGGAACCGCCGCCCACAGCAATAAGGGAATCACAGCTCTGTTCCCGGTACGCATTCGCCAGGCGATTCACAACCCGCAAATCCGAATCGGACGGCACATCATCGGCAATCGCCCCGATGGCGACACCGCCTTTGATGGCATCGGTTACGATGTCGATCAGTCCGGCTCCGGAAACCCCCCTGTCCGTGACGATCATCGGCTTTCTGGCGTTCAGGCCGGCTAAAGCGCCGGGGATCTGTTCCAGGGCGTCATGACCGGCAATGATTTTAACGCGACAACAGAATTCGTAGTATCCGGGTAAATCCATTGATCCGCTCCTTTTATCTGCCTTCCCAGGCCTGTTCCAGTACCGCAAGGCAGCCGTCTGAATCGAGACCCGTTGAAGCGCCTCCGGCGGCTTTCACAGCTATATCTTTCAGGATGTTTTTTAAGACGTTCTCGTCTTTCAGTGTCCGGGGAATGGCGCCGCCACTGACTTTAAACAGTTCCTTCTGTAGATCGTAAATCGTTTCAACAGCTTTTTGAGCCCGCTTTTCTTCCGCCGTACCCGCGTAAACGTCAAAACCCGTCAGGGGCATAAGCAAGTCGGCGATGTGGTAATCGGATAGAAAAACGTATCTCTCCAGCACATACGGCAGCAAGATTCCCATACATAATCCATGAGAAACCACGCAGGCATCACCGCTGGTCTTTCCCAACGCGTGCGTGATGCCAGGCGCCGCATTGGAGAAAGCGCAGCCCGCCATACAGTGGGCATTGGCGAGGGCCAGGCGACCCTGCTTGTCCTGCGGATTATTGATCACGGTCACCAGATTTTCCATGATGAGCTGAATGGCCGTGTAAGCGTAACTGTCGGTGAGGGGGTTCTTGCCCGGAGAAACATACACCTCTGCGGCTTGTGTCAGGGCGACAAGGGCCGTTGCGGCCGTCGTTTTCGCATCTTCGGGAACGGTCATTCGGGAATCGATCACCACCAGATCGGGCATGAGGAAATGTGATGCGTACAGGTTATTGCCGAAAAAGGCATAAAGGGATGTTTCGTAACCCGTTCCCGACAGGGTCGGCACGTAAACGAGAGGCTTCAGAGGTTTTTTGATCAGATTTTCTCCGGCGCTTGTCTCAATGTCTTCCGGCTCTCCGGATACGGCAATGTTCAGCGTTTTAGCGGTGTCCGCCGTGGGGCCACCGCCCAGGGCAATGACGGCATCGCAACCCCCATCTCGATAAATCCGGAACAGCTCTCTTATCAGTATCAAATCAGGGGAAGCGGGCACGCCGTCGAAGACGCCGATCGTGATCCCCGAATCCCTGAAGGCGTCGATCAGGACATCAACCAGTCCCTTCCCGGCCGTATCGTTGCCGGTAATGACAAGGGGCTTCCGGGCATTCAAGGCATCCAGTTCCACGGGAAGATGCTCAAGCGCGCGGTTTCCGGAATTGGTTTTGACAGGGCAGGCAAATTCATAATGATTGGGTATATACATAAGAAACTCCACTTCATTGTCATTCCCGCTCCCGACAGGTACTTCCGAGGGCAGGTTCCAGCGGGAAACCAGAATTTTTAAATACTTGGATTCCGGGTCAAGCCCGGAATGACAATCAAAAAATTAAAAGATATCAATCTTTTCAGAAACCTAAGATGGTACGAATATAAACCATTACCCGGCCCGCGCATTTCCTGCCTGAAGACCAGACGGGATACCGCTTTACCGCCAGTGTCGCGATAATCTTCGGGAGAAGATAGACTTCAACGGTATCGAGGATCCTCACATC
>CAZIQY010000060.1:0-17134 GCA_964541605.1 uncultured Syntrophaceae bacterium
GCTGGCGATGGGACTCGAACCCGCAACCTGCTGATTACAAATCAGCTGCTCTACCTGTTGAGCTACGCCAGCTGACAATATCCAAAAAAAATAAATGTACCCCAACGATGTTATCCCATTTAAAAACGAAATCGCAATCCTGAATGCGAATTTCTGATAATAGTTATAACATTTTTGTTTGTCAATAATATTTTTAAATTATTTTTTTGATTTGTTTTCTTACTTATTAAAAAACGCCGATCCAATCAACGTCTTTCAAAGCATTTCTACCAACGCCGGCCGAAGACATTTGCAGAGAAAACATAAATCTTCGTATCTTTTTCCTTCCATGTATTAGGCGAAAGTCCGGCCTTGCAACAGGTTTCTTCCAGGAAAGTCAATCTATCCCATTCATATTCACGGGCTACCTGAGGCAGAAGAAGTCCCGAACGATAGCCCTTCACGATATAAATGCCATGTACGCCTACTTCTATTTCTTCGATGTTTTTGATGATCTTAAGAGGGGTAAGTACTGATATCTCCAGAGTCAGATGCTGTAATTCATCACGTGTTAGCGGGGGGAATCTTGGATCATTGAATGCCGATGCAACAGCCATTTCTTGAACGGTTTCATAAAGATGGCGCTTCGCCTCAATATATCCGATACAGCCTCTCAAACGCCCGTCCTTTTTCAGTGTGACGAATGCCCCCCTCTTTTCTTTCAACGTTTCCGATCCCGCTTTAAATGCAGGCGTTTTCTTTCCGTCCAATTTGCATTGAATGGTTTTTTTTACAATATCGATGAGAGAGTTTTTCTCTTCTTCCGTAAGGGTCATACCGGTCACTCTCCGGATCCCATGGTACATCTCATGCGCTGTAACTTATAAAAAATCGTCCGCGATGCAACCGGAAGATTATTCTGCATATTCCGCCTTTCCGGCGTCGACAAGGGGCATAATAAAAACGTTCGAAAAAGATTCTGAACAGAATGGAATTCTTTTTTCACGTATTTCAAAGCTCTCGTGTATATGAAGCACGTTATTTGTAAAAAACAGCCGATGCATATCCTACAACGCTCTTCTTATCTCCCGTCACATCTCCGGAATTGGCGTATTTTAACAATGCTGCGCTCTTTGCACCGAGTTTTTGTGAAACCATCATGGTCGCTGCCACAGGTCCTCCCCCGCAAGTCTCACACGCATCATTTTCCAAATCCCTTAAAAGACCCTGTCCATCCATTTTCACCATATGCGAGATCGCCACATGATCAAGCGTTGTTGCCTTATCATAGGAATGAAAATGTGACAGGTCTGAGCTCCCGACAACAAGAATCTTCTGATTTCCGGCAGCAGCCCGGATTGATTCCGCCAGGATTTCACAGGCTTGCCGACTCTGGTCACCCATGACAAGCGGAACGAACCGAAATTCTCCAAGGGCGACCTGAAGAAATGGGAGCTGAATCTCAATGGAATGTTCCTGCATGTGGGCAGCGGGGATATAGGCGACGATTCCGCTTTGTGCCATGATTCTGTTGGCCAACGATACATCCACGGGGACAATACCCAGGGGTGTCTCGTACCCTCCTTTGTTATAAACGGAAACTCCCTGGAAATATGTGCGGTGGCTCGGTCCTATGACAATGACGGCGTCAAATCTCCCGCCTCTGATTTTTTTATAGGCATAGGCAGCGACTTGACCCGAATACACATAGCCGGCGTGAGGAGCAATGAGACCGATAACCTGACCGTGAAGGTCCTGATCGGCAACATTATGAAAGAAGCGCTCAATATCCGCTTTAAGAATTTCCGGATTTCCCGGATACCATGATCCGGCAATGACCGATTTTCTGATATCTGTATTCACAGCTTGCCCCCTTTTAATTGACCCGTCTCTATTTCAATCTCCAGGTCATCCCTTCAGGGACGTCTGATACCTCAATGCCCATTGCAAGGAGCTTTCTTCTGATTTCATCGGAAGCGTCCCAATTGCCCTGTTTTCTCAAAAGCTCTCTTTCCCTCATAAGCTGCAACGCTTCATCACTGATGGCCTCTTCGGAAAAACTCATGACACCCAGGACCGTATCAATTTTTTTCATCATATCAAGAACGTGATCTCTCTCCATTGTGTTCAATTGACTCCGGGACAAAGCAACGCTGATTTTCCTTACAAACTCAAAAAGTGAGGCCAATCCTCCGGATATATTGAAATCATCATCCATTGCTCCGTTAAAGCCCTGCTTGACATCATAAATGAGCTGATCCGTATCCGGATAGCCCTCCCCGGGAGTAAATCTGATCAGCCTCTGAATAAACCCGTTCAGTTTTTTTACGGTGTTTCTTGCTGTATCCATTGCGCCGAATGAAAAAATCAAGGGTTTCCTGTAATGCGTACTGAGGAGAAAGAATCTGATCTCTTTTCCGCCATATCCCTTTTTATCCAGATCCTTCATGGTATGGACGTTATCCAGGGAGCGGGACATTTTCTTCCCCCCGACCATAACCAGTTCCGTATTAAGCCAGTAGTTGGCCATACGTTTTCCCGTTGCCGCCCGCCCTATGGCCATGACGTTTTCGCAGTGCGGAAAAACGACATCCGCTCCGCTAGCATGAATATCAAACGTATCTGCAAGATACTGCAGAGAAATCTCCGCGCATTCGAGGTGCCAGCTTGGCCTCACGTTCCCCCAGCGGGTTTTGAAATAAATACCCCTCTTCAATTCATTCAGAGTTGATCTCTTCAGAAGGGTGAAATCCCCGGGGCTGTCCTTTTCATAATCATCCAGGTCTACGGTCTTCCCGGCCTGAACCTTTCTGATATCTATATGAGAAAGACATCCATAGTCGTCAATTTTTGAAATGTCAAAGTACACAGATCTCAGTTTTTCATAGGCATAACCCTTTGCCATCAGCTTCTCTACAAGGGCAAGCATGCCATCGATATTTTCACTGGCCCTCGGATAGTGATCCTCCCGCTTGATATTGAGTTTTTCGATGTCTCTGAAGAACTCAACCGCACATTTTTCCGTATGCACCCTCAAATCCAGGTTCGCCCTTTCAGCCTCTCTGATCGATCGGTCATCAAGGTCGATAATGTTCATGACGTGTTTTACCCGATACCCTTTAAATTCGAGGTAACGTCTGATCATGTCGGAAACGACAAAACGGCGATAACTTCCCACATGGGGAACCTCGTGCACAGTGGGGCCGCAGGAATGCATCAATACTTCTTCGGCGTTGATGGGCTTGAAGAATGTTTTTTCCCTGCTCAGGGTATTGTAGAGACGAAGCGTCGATTGTTCTTTATCCGTAAAGAGTTCCGTGCTCAGATACCGCTCTCCCCCATCCGGCAAAATGACGACAATCAAGCCGTCATCCATCTCTCTGGCTTTCTGTACGGCCACATGCATGGCGGCACCGGAGCTCATTCCCACCAGGATACCCTCTTCCCGGGCAAGTTTCCGGGCCATTTCAAAAGCATCTTCATCAAGGATATTGATCTTCTCATCCAGCTCATTTTTGTCAAAAATCCCGGGGCGGTATGATTCTTTCATGTTTTTTAATCCCTGGATCTTATGCTGGAGGTATGGTTCGACGCCGACAATTTTAATGCCGGGATTATACTCCTTGAGCCGTTTTGATATCCCCATAGCTGTGCCTGTTGTCCCGAGGGTCGTCACAACCATGGTAACGCCGCCTTTCGTCTGTCTCCAGATTTCCTCCCCCGTCCCTTGGTAATGTGCCAAGATATTGTCCGGATTATTAAACTGGTCCGTTCCGAAGTACTTGTCGGGATGCTGGAGCATCAGATTATACACCATTTCGATGGCCCCATCCGTTCCGAGATTGGCCGGCGTAAAAATCAATTCCGCTCCCAAGGCCTTCAGAATCTTCTTTCTCTCTTCACTGGCAGACTCGGACATGGCGAGACACAATCTGTAACCCTTTGCGGCTGCAATCATCGCAAGACCAATCCCCGTATTACCGCTGGTTGCCTCTATGATGATTTTGTCCCTGGACAGTTCACCTCTCTTTTCCGCCTCATTGATCATGGTAAGGGCAATCCTGTCTTTTATGGATCCCCCTGGATTGAAATTCTCCAACTTTGCAAAAATTTTTACCTTTTTGCCCGGATTCAATCTCCGGATTTCAACCAGGGGTGTATTCCCGATGGTATCCAATATGCTTATATTTGTTTTTTTCATGATGATATATGCTGGGAACAGGTAAGATTGTCTTCATCACCGGCCGGAAAACAGCATCAAAAATCAGCCATCAAATTTCGGCACCGGAATCTTGAAAAATTGAACTCCCTCTTCTTTCAGATTTTCTTCTTCACGTTCCGTTGTGGTCCCTTTGATATTTCTCCTGTCTTCCTCTCCGTGATGAATTTTCAGGGCGACCTCTGCAAATTTATTACCGACATCCTCGAAGTGTTTATCAAGATATTCATGAAATGTTTTCAGCACCTTCATCGGAGACAATTCCCTGGTGTTGTCCCTTTCAGATGACCTCATATCCTTACCCATGAAGGCAATGGATGAAGGCACCATTTCAATATCAGCCCCACCGCAGGTGGGACAGGTAATGAGCTTCTCGTTTTTCTGATGTTCAAAAGCCGCCCTGTCCTTGAACCACCCTTCAAACTTGTGGCTTTTTTCGCATCTAAGGTCGTATATGATCACAAAATCTTCTCCCCGAAGTGAATGGGTACGATATCTATCTGAATCTACACATACAAAAAATAATGATGGACATTTGCATTTAGATTTTATATTTAGCATCCGTGTCGGGATGTGGCCCAGTCCGGTAGGGCACTGCGTTCGGGACGCAGGAGTCGCGCGTTCAAATCGCGCCATCCCGACCATTTTTCTGTATCAACCAACAACGGAAGCCATCTTGAAGATGGGAAGATACATGGCTATGATCATTCCTCCCACAACACCGCCCAAAAAGACCATCATAAACGGTTCAAGCAACGCGGTCATGGCGTCCACGGCAGCGTCCACCTCGTCGTCATAAAAATCGGCGATTTTCGACAGCATGGCGTCCAGTGCGCCCGTCGCTTCGCCGACCGCGATCATCTGAACCACCATGGAAGGGAAGATGTCGGTCTCTGCGAGGGGTTCCGCAATCGTCTTTCCCTCACTGATACTCTGTCTCGTTTTTTGTATGGCATTTTCAATAATCTTGTTTCCCGCGGTTTTGCTGACGATGTTGAGACCTTCAAGAATAGGAACGCCGCTCGTCATCATGGTGGAGAGGGTACGGGTAAATTTTGCCACTGCAACTTTTTTGAGTAAAGGGCCAAAGACGGGTGACTTCAAAATCAGGGCATCGATCACAAGAGTACCCTTCTCCGTCTGGTAATATTTCTTAAATGCAAATCCGATGGCTACCACTCCACCAATCATATACATGAAATAACTTTGCATGAATTGACTGGCATTGACGAGAAACTGGGTTGGTCCGGGCAATTCGCCTCCCATTCCTTCAAACATCTTCTGGAAAACGGGGATAACCTTCAGGAGCAGTAAGGCCACAACCGCTACGGAGATGACGAGAACGCTGGCCGGATACGTCATGGCACCCTTGACCTTGCTCTTTAATTTCGCCGCCTTTTCCATATAACCGGAAAGACGGTTCAGGATCACATCGAGGATACCTCCGCTTTCACCTGCCGCCACAAGATTGACGAATAGTTCATCAAAGATTTTGGGATATTTTTTCAGGGCATCACACAGGGTTGATCCTCCTTCGATATCCTCCTTGATCGTCGTGATGATTTTTTTAAAGGCCTTGTTCTGCTCCTGCTGGGCAAGCAACTCGAGACATTGAATCAGGGGAAGGCCCGCATTGATCATTGTGGAAAATATACGGGAAAATACAACAATTTCTTTTTCTTTAACCCCCCCTGCAAGAAAAGGCAGGTATTCCGACAGTTCTTTTGGTTTTTTCTTTACAGTGATGGATTTGAAGCCCTGGCGACGGAGCATGCCTCTGAGCGTATTCTCATCAGTGACATCCAGTTCGCCTTTTTTGACTTCGCCTTTCCTCGTCGTCGCTTCCCATATAAATACCGCCATAATCAGACCCTTTCTCCCCTGATACGGGCAACATGATTGCGTACCTTAAGACCCATTCCAAAACCTTACTATTTCATGGAGGATTATTCCAGCAGCAACAGAAACATTTAAAGAATCTATTTTCCCCCTCATCGGCACAGACAGAAGAAAATCACATTTTTTTCTGATTAGCGGCCTGATCCCTTTCCCCTCATTGCCCATGACGACCGCAATATTCTCCATGTAATCTATGGTTCGCATGTTCTGTCCCTTTTCGGCGTCAGCTCCATAAATCCAAAAGCCCTGAGCCTTCAGATACGCAATCGTATTCGACAGGTTAATCTCCACGGCAACGGGTGTATACCCTGCCGCCCCGGAGGATGCTTTCATCACCGATGCCGTAATGGAAGCGGATCGATCTTGGGGGATAATCACCCCGTTTGCCCCAAAACAATGAGCTGTCCTGATCAGAGAACCTAAATTCTGCGGATCGGTAATGCCGTCAAGGATAAGAATTAAATTATTTTTAAATTCCCCGTGACGATGCGCGATAATATCATCTACAGTTACATAAGCGAAGTCTTCACTAAATCCAACGACTCCCTGATGATTTTTTCCTCCCGTCTGTCTGTCCAGATAATCCCTGTCCCTGAATTCAACAGGGATTCCATTCATCTTTGCCAGATACAGGATTTTCCGAATGGAATCTCCCTTTTTTCCCGAGGCGATGACGAGTTTTCTGATAATCCTGTCATGGCCCTTTAAAATCTCCAGCAAGGGATTTATTCCATAGATAACCTGCACGCTATTGCCCCACCGTCAACGGTGATGCGTTCGAAAAAAAAAGTCATGCTGACTGTTTACGAAACCATCACCTATACGTTATCAAAGAATCATCTGAAGAAGGACGCCGACACACTCAAACGCAGGCAATGAATATTATACCACTTTTTCTCTTATTGCAAGACCTTCGGTAATTTCCTGAACAATCTTGTCGGCCTGATGAACCGGATCATCCGCTGTTCTAATGGGCCTGCCCACAACAATGTAATCAGCGCCGATTGCAACAGCGTCTCTTGCCGTCCATACCCTTTTCTGATCATCGCCTGCTAATGTGCTCCCTCGAATGCCCGGGGTCACAATTATGAAGTCCTGTCCACAAACGCCCCGAATTGCCTCAACGTCATGGGCTGAGGCTACAACTCCTGAAACGCCGGCATCCTGAGCCATTCTTGACAGATGCAGGGCAAGAAGGCTTGCCGAACAATTAAAACCCAGCTCTCTCAGGTCATCGTCATTCAGGCTGGTTAAAACGGTCACAGCAAGAACCACCGGTGCGGGTAGATCGGCCTGCCGGGCAGCCTTTCGCGCAGCCGTCACGGCCTCTTCCATCATTTTTTTTCCGCCAAGGGCATGTACATTAAACATAACAACACCCAGATTCACAGCGGCAACCGCAGCCGCTGCAACCGTATTGGGAATATCATGAAACTTCAGATCAAGAAAAACCTCACAGCCGCGAGATTCTATTCTCCTGATGATATCAGGACCATGATAAGAAAAGGACTCTTTTCCGACCTTGAATAATCCCACATGCTCCTTGAGCCGATCAACCCATGACATGGCTTCCTCGATACGGCGGCCCGTATCGAGGGCAAAGATAAGCCTTTCTCTGGGATTTTTATTCAAGATATTCATCATCTCCAACGAATTCCGTATCATCCAGGATGGGTTTGAAGTCATCCTTAATGCCTTGCAGATATTCAGGGTTCGCATAAAGAACCTGTCCGTCTGCTATCTCTCTCAAGGCCGCTATGATTTCTCTGTTGTTTTTAACATCCGTGAGCGGTTTCGACCCTTTCAGGAGCTGACGCGCCCTTTTTGTCGTCAGCAGAACCAGTGCAAACCTGTTTTTCGCTGCTTTTAAAGAATCTTCAACAGTAATTCTTGCCATACGCCGTTAAAACCTCCTCTTATCTTACGCAAAGAAACTCCTCTATTTTTTCCGCCACCCTCTCACGTCTATTTTTTTCCGCCACATAAATGGATCTTAACTGATCGACGGCGGATTCAAGCCGCTCATTAAAAATGATATAATCATACCAGGAGACTTCACGCATTTCTTCCAGAGCCCTGTCAAGGCGTTCTTTCATCTCTTCTTCATTGTCAAAACCCCTTCTCTCCAGCCTCTTTCTTAATTCATTCATTGACGGCGGGAGAATGAATACAAAGATTCCTCCGGGGTAATGCTTCTTCAGGGTGCATGCGCCACGTGGTTCAACGTCCAGTATAAGATCAAAACCCTTTTCTAAAAACGCCTTCATTGTCTTTGCCGATGTACCATAAAGATAACCGGAATATTCCTCCCATTCGGCAAATTCTTCCTGGACAATGCGTTCCTTGAACGCCTCCTCCGTAACAAAACAATAATCCTTCCCGTCCTCTTCTCCGGCTCGGGGAGGCCTCGTGGTATAGGATACGGAAAAAAGCATATTCGGGCATATTTTCAGAATTTCCCGGATAATGGAAGTCTTGCCTGCGCCTGACGGGGCAGAAACAACCATGAACAATCCCTTGGCTTTCCCCGTCTTCTCTTTACTCAATGTTTTGTACCTGCTCTCTCAACTTTGCCAGATCGCTCTTGATCTCGACGATATTCCGTGATATTTCGAGGTCGCTGCTTTTAGAGCCAATGGTGTTCACTTCTCTGACCATTTCCTGAATAAGGAAATCCATCTTTCTACCCGCCGTTTCATCGCTTTTTATTAACTCGTCAAATTGGTGGATATGGCTTTTCAGGCGGACGATTTCTTCTGTTATGTCGCTCTTTTCGGCCATGATGGCCACTTCCTGGTTCAATCGAATCTCGTCAACGGCTGCTCCTCCGGTAATTTCCTTGATCCTCTCCGCAATTCTTTTCTGGTACTCGAGGACAACCTGAGGCGCCCTCATTGCAATCAAATCCAGAGAATGTTCGATCGACTCGACTCTTGTCGTTAAATCGCGGTAGAGGTTTTCACCTTCCTTATTCCTCATCTCTTTGAGTGCGGCCATCGCCTCTTCAAGAACCTTTCCCAGCTCTGCAGAAAGGACGCCTACATCCAGACTCGGTTCAGACTGGACAAAGGCATCCCTGAGCCCGGCGATGGTCTGTAAGCTGATATCATCTTTCAGGTTAAGCTCCTGCTTCAATTTTACAAGCATTTCATAATAGTTACGAATCAGCGGCAGATTCAGTTCATACCTTTCTTCCCCTCCCCGACCATTGTTGAAATCCATCCGGATAATGGCCTCTATTCTACCCCGGGAAAATTGCTCGCTGATTTTTTTTTTGATCTCCAGTTCAAGAGGAAACAGTGCCGAAGGCATCCTGAGGGAAATCTCGAGATAGCGGTGATTCAGGGATTTAATCTCCACGACATATTTTCTGTCGCCCATGACAGATTCACTTCTGCCATAACCGGTCATACTCTTGATCATTTTACGCTCCTATCTTCACGAAACACACCTAATGCCTCAACTGCTCAACATATTTTGCCCTGATTCTGTTAAAAATATCTATCACTTTTTTTTCCGCATAGTCCGGATATGTCCATGCAAGGGGACGAAAACTTTTATCCGTGTAGACGAGGGTCACATCGGCGTAAATGCCATCCCGGAGATAGGGACGGTGGGTATAGCCCTTTCCTGTAGCCAGAATAAGATGGGCCTTGGATATGTAGCCGGGATCAATATTGACACGCCTCAGGCCGTTGATGGATAACCTGTCCTCCATGCGATTGGTGAAAAGTTTTACGTCCGGCAGAGATTCGGGTCGCACGGGTGCTTCAAAAAATGCAAAACGCCGGTTTAAAGAAGAGCCCATTTCCTTCGCATAGTATTCAGTATAATGAAAAGGCATCTCCTGACTGATAAAATCCACATCTCCATATACCCCGGATAATTCCTCCAGAACGCCTTTGAGAAGACAAGGGTCAGCATAGAAGATGCTTGCGGTCAGTTTAACCGGCTCGGCAGGTGATGGTTTGCTCATAGTGCTTTTCTAAGCTCCTCCCGTGATATGGTCGCAGTTCCAACCTTTCCGACAACAATTCCCGCCGCATGGTTGGCTATTGCAGCGGCTTCCCTGAAGGTTGCACCGGAAGCCAGACAGAGAGCCAATACGCCGATGACTGTATCGCCGGCTCCTGTCACGTCAAAGACTTCCCTGGCCTCCGCCGGAAAGGCGGTATGCGTGGTTCTGCCGTCTTTCTCAAAGAGACTCATCCCCTCCTCACCACGGGTAATCAAAAGAGCTTTAAAGTCATATTGATTCAAAAGGGCTTTCCCGACTCTTACAAGATCGTTTCTATCTTTGATTTCCATGCCTACTGACCGTCCGGCTTCGTGGTGATTGGGTGTAATGATGTGAAAACCCTGATAGAAGGAAAAATCGTTTTGTTTCGGATCAACGCAAACGACGATATTGCTGCCGGAAATGATTTCCCGGATCCCGTCAAGAAGGGTTTTCGTGACAACGCCCTTATTATAATCGGATATAACGATGGCTCCAAGATTATCTCGCACCGTGCGGATATAGGCAATTATTTTTTCAATGCTGTCGGCTTCAACCGGTTTTTTGCTCTCCCTGTCGAATCTTACAACCTGCTGACTGTGGGCGACAATCCTTGTTTTAAGAGTCGTCGGCCGATCCTTCTCCAGGATGATCCCGTCCGTATCTATCTGTCTTTTACGGAACTCGTCCAATAATTTCTCTCCCATGTCATCGTTGCCGATGACACCCGTCCCGTATACATTGCCTCCCAGCGAATAGACATTGTTCAACACGTTACTGCATCCGCCAAGCATCAGATTGTCCGCATGGACCTCAACAACGGGAACAGGCGCCTCGGGAGAAATCCGTGACACTCTTCCCCAGATAAAATGGTCAACCATGATATCCCCTACGACGAGGACGTTTGACCTGGAGAAGTTCTTTATAATTTCCAATGCCTTTTTTTTACTGATTATTTTTTTCACCGGGGTTCCTCTTCCACAACGATACCATGCAGGGTTTTTTTAAAGCGATCTATGTTATTATCATGACTATATTTTGTCAATCCTTTTCTCGGAACATGTCTCTGCCTACGGGAAGCGCATCCTCTACGCACCGCCATTCAATCATTTCCTTTCCGGGAAGAACTGGCCCCAGGGAGGGTAAGTTCACCTAAAGGAGAATATTCCTTATTGACTTCGCGAGGCTTATCAAGTAAAAATTCGAGAAGAATTTCAAGAATATTAATGATATTGAGATTTTTGGGAAATGGATTCTCCATGGCAAAAGGAAAACGGCTGGATTCGTTCAGCACTGTTTGTCATCATCGGCGTCATCGTTACGGTCTTTATGTCGTGTTGCGCCTTTATCTTCCCGATTATCTCTCCGGGTGAAAACAAATCTCACAAGGTCGCCAATATCTGGGCGAGGATATTATTGATTCTGACAAACACCAAGGTCAGGGTGATCGGCGCGGAAAATGTTTTATCTCGAGAACCCGGGGTCTATATGGCCAACCATCAGAGCGATTTTGACATTCTGATTCTACTGGCCCATGTACCCGGCCAGTTTCGATGGATTGTCAAAAAGGAACTTTTTCAAATACCTGTTTTCGGAGCGGCCATGAAAAAAGCGGGCTATATTGAAATAGACCGGCAGCATCATGAAAAGGCCATGATAAGCCTTGATGCGGCAGCGCGCAAAATCAGGGAAGGAAAATCCGTCATGTCCTTCCCCGAAGGAACAAGGAGCAAGGATGGAAAGGTCAAGTCCTTCAAACAGGGAATGTTTCATCTGGCCATCAATGCAGGTGTGCCCATCATCCCCATATCCATCATCGGAGCAAAAGACATCATGCCCAAACGATCTCTCATGATCAGACCGGGCAAGGTCTTCCTCGTGATCGACAAACCGATCGACGTGAAAGAATTTACCATTGAAAACCGTCACGATCTGATAGAGAAAGTGCGAAACGTGATCATCAAAAACTGTGAAGAATACGGAAATCACTGATATGACGGAAAAACAACCGGACACAGGAAGAATAAGAGAAATTCCGGGGGTGATCTGCCTCGCCATTGGTATTTTTCTGTTGCTGTGTCTTGCATCCTACTACCCGCAGGACCCCTCCTTCACTCATTTTGTGGCGGAAAATGTAAAGACCCATAATCTTATCGGCTATGCCGGTTCCTACACCGCCGACGCCCTAATCAGACTACTGGGGCTCAGCGCATTTCTTATTCCCTTAGTGATTCTCATCGCATCGGTGAAATATTTTCTGGACAGAACCTTCCGTATAAGCACGCTCCCCGTTGCCGGATTCGCCGGACTCATTCTCTCCACATCCGGTCTTTTCACAGCGATCCTGTCAGATCTTCAGATTTACGGCGTCACTCTCGGCGCGGGCGGCCTTCTGGGAGCCGTGTCGTCGGTATTTCTTAACGAATATTTCAACCAGACCGGCACTTATATCATTCTGCTTTTGATTTTTATCCTGTCACTGATGGTCATGTCCAATCTATCTCTTGTGGTGCTGTGCAGAGGATTAAAGGAAATTGTCGCGGCTTTGTGGGACGGTGTAAAGAGGCTAACTTCAAGACATGCGGAAGCTAAAAGAAAAAAGGAAGATGAAAAATCTCAGAAAGTCCCCATAATTGACGAAATGCCGGCCCTTGCCGATAAGGCAAAGCGTAAGAAAACAGAACAGGCCCACTTTGATTTTATCCAGACGAACGGGCTGTTCAAACTGCCGCCGCTGACGCTTCTCGATCAAGTCGAGCGAAAAGACACCCGGATCAAGCGGGAAAGCCTCATCATGAATTCCCGGATCCTGGAAAAGAAGCTGGCTGATTTCGGCGTCGAGGCCAAAGTTCTGGAAGTCAGACCCGGCCCGGTCATCACCATGTATGAACTGGAGCCCGCTCCCGGGGTAAAAATCAACAAGATCACAAATCTTACCGATGATCTTGCCTTGGCGCTCCGGGCGCCGAGCATCAGAATCATCGCCCCCATCCCGGGAAAAGCCGTCATCGGAATTGAAATTCCCAATCACGAACGGGAACCCGTTCACCTGAAAGACGTCCTGGATAACGAGGCGTTTCTCGAATCCCCGTCCAAAATGCCCATCGCCCTGGGCGAAGACATCGTGGGAACCCCCGTGATTACAGACCTGTCCAGGATGCCCCATCTTCTGATTGCCGGAACAACAGGTTCAGGGAAAAGTGTCTCCCTGAACGCCATGATATGCAGCATCCTGTTCAAGGCGCCCCCGGATGACGTCAAGTTTCTCATGATCGACCCAAAGAGGCTTGAACTGTCCGCCTACGAAGGGATACCTCACCTCCTTCACCCCGTGGTGGTCGACCCGAAAAAAGCTTCCCAGGTTCTGAAATGGGCGGTCGAGGAAATGGAAAGGCGCTACAAGGTCATCGTGGAGGTCGGCGTCAAGAATATCGAATCCTTCAACAAAATCATAGAAAAGATGCCGAAGACAAAAATCGCCCCGCCTGCCGATAAGGGAGAGGCCGTCTCAACCGATAGGGTAAGCCCGACGAAACTGCCCTATATCATCATTGTCATCGACGAGCTTGCGGACCTCATGATGGTCGCGCAGAGAAACGTGGAAGAATCCCTTGCCCGTCTTGCCCAGATGGCCAGGGCCGCCGGCATCCACCTGATACTGGCCACACAGAGGCCGTCCGTCGATGTCATTACCGGCGTCATCAAGGCCAATTTCCCGACGCGCATCTCTTTTCAGGTTTCGTCCAAAGTAGATTCCCGGACGATCCTCGACCAACTCGGTGCGGAAAACCTTCTGGGTTACGGAGATATGCTGTTCATGCCCCCGGGAACCTCGAAACTGACCCGTATCCATGGTCCCTATGTATCGGACAAGGAGATCGAAAGAATCGTAGAGTTTGTCAAGAAACAGGCCCGGCCGGCCTATGACGAATCCATTTCCGAGTATCAATCGGAAGCAGCGGACGGCGGCAAACCCGATGAGGATTATGATGAAAAATATGATGAGGCCGTCGATCTGGTCACGGAATTGGGGCAGGCATCCATCTCCCTTGTGCAGCGGTACCTGAAAATAGGCTACAACCGGGCCGCCCGCATCATCGAACGTATGGAAGCGGAAGGCGTCGTCGGCCCCTCCGACGGTGTGAAGCCCAGAAAAGTCCTGGCCAGAAAGATTCCCCGTTGAAGGCAAAAAAGATTCACATGGTCAGCCTCGGTTGCCCCAAGAATCTGGTCGATTCCGAGGTGATGACGGCCATCCTGACAAAGAGCGGTTACGTCCTGTCGCCTCGCGCCGATGACGCCCATATCATTTTGATCAACACCTGTGCCTTTATCCTGCCCGCAAAGGAAGAATCCATCGACGAAATTCTCCGCATGGCCGATTGGAAAAAGAAAGGAAAGGGGCCCTGCACCCTGCTGGTTGTCACGGGATGCCTCCCCCAGCGATACGGCAAGACGCTCGAAAAAGAACTGCCGGAAGTCGATCTATTTATGGGCGTCAATGAAGTTCCGAATATCGCTTACCACTTGGACAGGTTAAGTTCTTCACCCCTTCCGGACCATCGTTCCATTATCAGCAAACCGACTTTTCTGATGAATGCGGACCATCCCCGCCTGATAGCCGCGCCCCCTCATTCCGCCTATCTGAAAGTTGCCGAGGGCTGTTCCAACCGGTGTTCCTACTGCGTGATCCCCTCCGTCCGGGGAAAGGCAAGAAGCAGAAAAATAGACGATCTCCTGACAGAGGCAGAAACCCTTGCCGCGAGAGGCGTCAAGGAAATCATCATCACCGCCCAGGATACGACGGCATACGGCCGGGACCTGAGAGGAAAATCCACTCTGGGCGATCTTCTGAAGGGGCTCGCATCCATACAGAGCATCCACTGGATAAGGCTCCTTTACACGTACCCTGCCGCCCTGACGGATGATATGTTAGAAACAATCGCCGCCGAAGAAAAAATCTGCCATTACATCGACATCCCCGTTCAGCACATTGATGACAGCATCCTGAAGGCCATGAACAGGCGGGGCGGAAGCGACCTGATTAAAAAAACCATAGAAAAGGCAAGGCGGATCATCCCGGACGTGGCGCTCCGAACCTCTATCATCGTTGGCTTTCCGGGAGAAACGCGGGCGAGATTCAGCAGGCTCGTTGACTTCATCCGGGAGATACGGTTTGATCACCTGGGGGTCTTCACCTATTCCAGGGAGGAGGGCACAAGGGCGGCAGCCATCGCGTCCCGGATATCGGAAAAAGAAAAAGAAGACCGCAGGCGGATTATCATGGAGGAGCAGGCCTCTATTTCCTATAAAATCAACCAGTCCCTGATCGGCTCAATCCAGGAAGTTCTCATCGATGGAAAGAGCGACATCCCCGATTTTACCCATATCGGACGGTGCCGGAGACAGGCCCCGGATATCGACGGCGTCACCTACGTGAAAGGAAACAAACTGGCCACCGGAGACCTGGCGCTCTGCCGGATCACGTCGGCTGCCGAGTACGACCTCTTCGCGGAAACCATAAAAAAGCAAAATGAAGGAAATCTGACATGAAACATTTGGCGAGCTTTTTGGGACGGTTCCTCTATTTCCTGATGGGCTGGCGGTTTGAGCCGCTTCCGTCTTATTTCTCCAGCAAGCACGTGATTATAGGTTTTCCCCATACGTCCAACATGGATGCCGTAAGAGCCTTCACGGCCTTCAGGATTATCAAGCGAACCGGTCATATTATGGTGAAAAAAGAATGGTTTTTCTGGCCCATGTCATTTTTTCTCAAAGCCATCGGCGGTATTCCGGTCAATCGTCGTGCGTCCGAGGGTGTTGTGGAACAAATGGTGGCTATTTTTAACTCGAGAAATGAGTTTCTGCTGGCAATTGTGCCTGAGGGAACTCGCAAAAAGGTGCCGACCATAAAAACCGGATTCTGGCATATTGCCAAGGCCGCCAGGGTTTCCATTATCTGCTGGTATCTGGACAACGAAAACAAAACGGCCCGGTGGCTGGGTGAAATCATTCCGGGTGAAGACAAAATGGAGGATTTGATCCGGATACGGGATCTCTATGAAAGGGCCGGATATAGATTCCCCTTTTACATGAAACTCGGGGCCGAAATACGGAATTCTGCAGGAATTCGTATGATGTCCCCGGAATTGGAATTGTGTTTTTTATGTTTCTGCAGAGACATATTTTTGGTTCATCCGGTTGATGCGTACTTCTCTCTCGTTGACTACAACTAAATGTTTTTTAGAAATTGTGATATTGAAAATTACGAATTGAAATGGAGTAATATAACGCGTGAACTGTGCGGCGATTGACAGCCGTCTGTATGAGTGATTCTTTATGCGATTCTCAGATTTTATATCCGTAATCTATAAGCCTTTTGCGTGCTTTTTTGATTTCTTCTGGACTGAACAAAGGCGACCATTTAGGGTGCTGTACAAGTGCCTCCACAGTTATGTCGAGCCTGCCCTTTTCCCATAACGCTGTGTATCCGTCAGATGGTTTAGCAGAATTTATCAATATTTTTGCACTTTCTACACCACCATGTTCGGCCACCATTTGAATATAGCGTGTTGCCACATAGTTAGCCTCATTTCTCGCTCGTTCATAAATGTCTATCATCGCCCGATGAAATTCTATGTCAAGTTCCTTTGGCATTATTGCTTCCTTTCAATGCATAAGGCAACGATCACCGGCGCGGGGAACGAGCGTCCGGTGGATCGTCTCGCTCATCATTTTCCAAGTTTTTTCTTGGCTATTTTTCTTATGCTTTCAATCTCATTTACAAGTCGATCACATTGAGCCTCGATTTCTGAAAGTGTGACACATTGTGGTGTAATGTAGACTATTCCTTTATCATCCTTGGAATATGTCTTAACATATATTTGTGCTATGGTTGGCCCAGGAAATTCCTTTTGCCTTGGATTCAAAACTTGGAGATCAAGACTGTAATTTGCCATAATGCCTCCTTTGCCTTTATGTTTATACTAGTGTAGTGCGTCTAACGCTTCTTTACATTTGGCTACTTTGGACAGAATCTG